>DASXSX010000236.1:0-32365 GCA_036505815.1 Thermoanaerobaculia bacterium | reverse complement strand
TGAGTCCGCCTCGATCTGGAGAACCTTCCGAGCCGCCTCGAGAATCACGGGTGGATCTTAAGGCGTGTCGTCCTTCGCCTTCCGGGAGACACCTTTCGGCGAACCCGGGGGAGATCGTGCTGCTCGAGGCGGAGGGGAGGCCAGTCGCGCAGCAGCGATCCGCCGCCGATCAGCGGCTCCCCGTCGGCGACGGGCACGGCTCCTTCCGCACGATTCGGATCCGGACCGGATTCGACAGGACCGGGTCGTGCCAGAATCCCGCTTCCATCGCCCGGTATCGCGCGACGATCTCGTACTCGCCGGCGGGGTTCGCGATGATCGAGCCGGCGAGACGCCAGCCGAGCAGGTCTTCGTCGCTCGGCCTCTCGGGCGCCTTCGCGCGCGACGCCTCTGGAAGCGATGTCCTCAGACAGTCGTAGAACGCGCGGATTCCTCCGACGCGCTGGTTCCGGTCGCCCAGCACTCGGAGCTCGACCGGGGGGCCGCCCGTGCAGGCGATCGGGATGAGCCGGCGCTCCCGGTCGCCCGCGGCAAACAGGCCGATCTCGACGGTGGGGAGGGGACCGAGTCCAGCCTCCCCGGCGACCGAAACGGCCTCGAGGGGATAGAAGCGGGGGTCGTCCTCCAGGTAGGGGTTCTTCAAGGTCACTTCGAGCTGGACGGAGTCCAGGCTCGAGCATTCCGCTACGACCCCGGCCGGCCGGGGATGGCCATCGGCGTGCCGGACCGCGAGAGAGAGCACGGGCGGGTCGACGACATGCGTGCCCCACCTCTCCTTCTTCGGTGGCGCGGCGGCAGCCGTGAAGCGGGAGGCTTTCGCGGGGAGGGGCTCCCGCGGCGGTGGCGGGTTCTTTTCGAGGACCGCCACGAACAGATCGTCGAAGTCGGCTCGGAACGGGATCCCGTCGTCCGTCTCGCCGATCTCGTCGCCTTCCCGCCACTCGTAGTACTTCGCCACCGAAGGAACGAGGCGGACAGAGCGCGCGCCGGCCGCGGCGACGAGCTCCTGGCGATTCGCCCAGAAGTCGGCGTTCGTGATCCCACCGACTCCCTCGAAGGGGATCACCGCGCCGGAGCAGTCGGCGGTCTCGAAGCGCTCGAGCTCGAGGTTCGCGAGCCCGCGCGCCTGCTGTCCGGCCGGAACGCGGATGCGCCCTCCGAAGAGCAGGTTCTCGACTCCCGTCGCGATTCCGACGCACTGTCCGACGCGAAAAGAGTTGCGGTCCGCCGTGGCGGAGGTGACGAGCTCCAGCGAGCCGGAAGTCTTCGCGCCGTCCGCGTCGAGCCGCAGCCATTTCATCGCGCCCGTCTCCGAGTTCGACTCGCTCCCGGAAGCGTTCCATTCGGAGAGGTTTGCAGCGAAAGAGCCGTTCGCGACGAGGTTGGCAAGCGGCTTCCCGGCAGGAGCCGCGAGACCGAGGACGGCGATCAGGCTGAAAAGAAGAGTCACGGAGAGCGGATCGTAGCGGAATCCGGCCGCCGGAAGAGTCTTCTTATCGCTCCAGGATCTTTTCGATGAACTCGAGAGCGCGCGGATCCTTCGACTGCCCCAGCCAGAAGATCGCCTGTTTGCGAACCTCGGGGTTGCGGTTCGTCTTCGCAACTCGGATGAGCTCCTTGACCGCTTCGTCGCCGTGGAGCTGTGAGAGGGCGAACACGGCTTTGATCTTGACATCTTCTTCCGGATCGTCGCGGATCGCATCCTGGATCGCCTCGGCCGCTTTTTCCCCCGCCCTCTGCGCGAGCCAGAAGAGCGCCTGGCCGCGCACCTCGCCCTCGGGATCGTGGCGCGCCATCCGGATCAGCGTCGCCTGCGCCTCGGTCACCGAGCTCTGGGAGAGACAGAAGGTCAGGTGGTGCCGGAAGGCGGGATCCGGATCCGCCAGGAACGTCCGCAGGATCTCGAAGCCGCGGCGGCCGCGTTCGTTTCCGAGCCAGAACGCGGCTTTCTTGCGCAGCTCGAGTGGCTCCCCGCGGCGGGCGAGCTTCTCGAGGACGGAATCCGCGGCGGGGTCGGCGTGGAGCGCGATCGCGGCGAAAGCCTGTTCCGCCGGCTCCTCGCCTTCTCCCTCCGTTTCGATCCGGCGGGCGAGCGTCGTGAGCAGATTCAGGCTGTCGCGGGCATCGACCCCGGTCAGCCAGAGGAACGGGAGACCTCCTGCGTCGAGTGCACAGTCGGGCGAGAAGGCACCCACCCTCCCGACGCGGCCCCGCTCGACCCTAAGGAGGACGAAGAACTGCGGCGGGGACTCGAGCGCGACGGGCGCCGCCTCGTCCCGACCGATCGAGAACGAGCCCTCGGTCTCGAGCCGGCAGCCGCCGCAGCAGGGCCGCTCGCTGCCACGACTGCGGAACGTGTGGACCGACCCGAAGCAGCACATCTGCCGCGGACCGTCTGAGAGCGATTGGGCGTAGCCGATCCAGACCGGTCCGGAGGAGCTCGAGAGCGATCGGACTTCGGCGGCGAGCCCTTTCGAGGAGACCGCGTGCGACGTGGTCTTCGCGTTGTGCAGCGCGGGCGGCGGAGCCGGAGCGGGAAGCGCGAGAAGGAGCGGAAGAAGCAGAGAGGCGTTCATGGATCCTCCTCAGTCCTTCAAGAACTGCAACAGGTAATCGGTAGCCTCTTTGTTGTTCATCACCGAAAGCTTCTCGATCGCCTCCTGCTTGAGGTCCCTCACCTTTTCGGTCTTTGCGATGTCGATCAACGCACGCGCGTTGCCCTGGACGAAGAGAGCCTGGATGACGTCCTTGCGAAGCTCGACGTCCCGCTCGTTTCGATAGAGCTCGAGAAGAGCCGGAGCGGTCCGCATCCCCATGACGCCGAGCTTCTGGATCGCCTCTTCCTTCAGCTCGCGGTCCGGCTCGGAGCGCGCCAGCTCGAGGATGTGGTCGATGTCGCCGGCGATGAAGAGTCCCTGGATGATCGCCTCCCGGACCTCGCGATCCCGCTCCGTCTTGTAGAGCTGCCAGAGCTCCGCGCGCGCTCCCATGACCCCGAGCTGATGGGCCGCCTCGCCTCGCAGCTCCGCGGACTTTTCAGAGCGCGCCGCCTCGAGAACGCGCTCCCGGTCTCCCGCGATCATGTAACTCTGGAGGATCTGCTCCTTGATCTGCACGTTCGACGTGCCGCGATAGATCTCTTCGAGCAACTGGCGGTTCTCCCGGCCGCCGAACACGCCGAGGTAGTGGAGCGCCTTCTCCTGTAGGTCCCGATGCGCGTTGCCCCGCGCGACGTCCGCGATGAGCTGCCGCGCGCGCGGAGATCCGCTCTGCGCGAGCACGAAGAGGGCGCGCTCTTTCATCTCCTCGGAGCCCTGGCCGCGCAGGATCTTCTCGAGCAGCGGCACCGCACGCTCCGGGTCGGTATGAACGAGGCTGTTGATCGCCATCAGCTTCAGCTCTTCGTCGCTCTCCGCGTCGGGGTTCGCCGCGCGACCGCGGCTGCCGCGGATCTCGAGCTCGAGCGCCCGGACCTCCCTGCCCCAGGAGCTGCCGGGGTACTGCGAGTCGAACGCGCGCGCGAGCGCGAGGGCCTCCGCCTTGCGCCCCTGCTTGTCGAGCGCGTACGCGAGCCAGTACGTCGCCGCATCGGAACGCGGCCCGCGCAGCCGGAGGACTTCCGTGAACGCCGCCGCAGCGTCCTTCCAGCGCTCGTCGTCGAGTGCCTTGGTCCCTGTCTTGTAGAGCTTCTCGGCCTGAGCCGACGCGTCCTTCTTGCCTTCTTCCGCGCCCGACTCCGCTGCCAGACCCGCCGCCGGAGAATGGAGTCCGAGCGCGGTCGCGAAAACGAGAGGGACGAGAGATCGCACGGTCATGTTCTTTTCCTTTCCAGGGCTCCGGGACCGGGAAGCTCTCCGCGCTCGCGGAGGTTCGATCCAATCACTCGCACCTTGAAGAGAACGCCTTTTTCCTCGATCCGCTGGCGCAGTGCCGCGAGGTCCGCGGGTGTCAGCTGGGAAGGCCCGTGCGCCACGTCGAGAAGGACCCGCTCGAGCTCCTCGAGCACGGCGGACACGGCGCGGTCACCTGCCTGCGAAGCCGTCTGGCGGTACAGCCGGTTGGCGGCCACGAGGTCGCTCGCCCGGGCCTGTTCGCTCGACACGTCGACGGTCGCGGTCCCGGGCGCGTTCGCGAGCTCGATCAACACCGCCTGGGAGCGCTCGAGGTGCTCGCCCAGCGCGATGACGAGAACTCTCTCCTTCACAGCGGCGGAGAGCGGAGTCGGCTGCGCGACCCGCCAGAAGCGTCCCGCGAGAAACGTGGCTATCAACACGAGAGCGCAGACGCCCGCAAAGGCCAGCCGCCGGGGCGCGAGAAAGGTCGGCCAGACGAAGGCCCGCCGCTCCGGCAGCCGGGGAGCGACGCGGCTCCAGACGTCCCGGCCGTACGAGTCTCCCCGCTCCGGAAGTTTCTCAGAGCCCGAGACGAGAAGGAGAGTCGCCTGAATCTCGTCGAATCGCCCGCGACACAGCGGGCACGCGTCGAGATGCTCCCGGATCGGAGCGGCCGGCTCTTCGCCGGCGGTGAGAAACGCGAGGTCTCGTTCGGAAAGGTGATTCATGACGCACCTATCATCGGCGCGAGCTCGCGCCGAAGTTTCTGGACCGCGCGAAACACGGTCTGCTTGACGGCGTTGGGACCGATCTTCAGAACGTCCGCGATCCCGTCGATCGGCATTCCTTCGAGGTGGCGCAGAACGAAAGCGGCCCGCTCGCGCTCCGAAAGCCGGGAAAGCGCCGAGGCCACGTTGCGGCCGATCTGGCCGGCGAACGCCGTCCGATCGGGGAGCGGATCGGCCGAGGGAATCACCTCGATCGGGTCGACCTCCTCGTCGCCCGACCGCCGCGACACGACGCGACGGGATCGCCGCCGCAGCAGGTCGATCGCGCAGTTGACCGCAATCCGGTAGATCCAGGTGCCGAAACGGGCCCTCGCGTCGAAGCCTTCGTAGCTCCGGTGCGCTTTCAGGAAAGTCTCCTGGACCACGTCCTCCGCGTCCTCGACGTTGCCGGTCATGCGATAGGCGACCCGAAAAACCATCCGGCTGTGCTCTTCGACCAGAGCGCGAAAGGAATCGGTGTCCGATCCTTCGGCAGGGAGCACGTCGATTCCTCCCATCGGCTTGGTCAGACGGAGACCCGGGCGGAAGGTTAGGTCGAAATCGGGCCGGATCGCCTCCGCGGCTTCGAACATCGTGGAGGTTAGACGGGCGCGGGCGAGGCAGGTTAGGAAGAGTTCAAACGCAGCCTCAGCCGCGGCGGTCCGTCCCGGCGTACGCCAGGCGCAGGAGAAGGCGGCGCCAGACGGCGAGCCTGGGGCGTGGAGAAGGGCTGCGCGGACCGCCCCAGGAAGCCGTGGCGGGCGGCGGGGGAGCGAGCGACAGCCGCTCGATATCGAGGCTCAAGGTCTGGAGGCGGTCGCGGCAGCCCCGGCAGATCGAGAGATGTCGTTGCGCGGGCGCGGTGCGGATCTCGCCGTAGTGATAGAGAACGAGGTCGTCATCGTGAAGATGCCGCATGGGGCGGGTCCCTTCCGGCGGTCGCCCCTGCGTATCTCTTGCCATCCCCAAATCGATACGGATCAGGTCTGCGAGACGTCTGTTTTGCCGAGCATCCCGGCGCAGACTGCGGAAACCGCTCGCCTGCGGGAGGCGTAGGGTAGACGAGAATGAGCATCGTGTCCGACGCTCCCACCCTCTTCGTCTCTCACGGCTCGCCGATGTTCGCGATCGACGCCGGCGAGTACGGCGAGGCCCTGAGACGCTTCGGCGAAAGGGTCCCGCGTCCCGCCGCAATCGTGATCGTGTCGGCGCACTGGGAAGCGCCGTGGCCGATCCGAGTGATCGCGGCCGCCCGGCCGCCGCTCATCTACGACTTCGGCGGATTCCCGAAGCCTCTTTACGAGCTGCAGTACCCGGCGCCCGGATCGCCGCCGCTCGCGGCTGAGGTCGTCCGTCTTCTCTCGGAAGCGGGTCTCCCGGCGGAGCCCGATCCGACCCGGGGTTGGGACCACGGCGTCTGGATCCCTCTGCGGCTCATTTATCCGGCAGCTTCGGTGCCGGTCGTCGAAGTCTCGCTCCCGGTGCCGCGGAAGCCGCAGACGGTCCTCGAAATGGGGACCGCGCTCGCGCCGCTCAAGCGCCGGGGCATTCTCTTGATCGGGAGCGGCGGGATCGTGCACAACCTCGGCCTCGCCCGGCTCGATCGGCCCGAAGGCCCCGTCGACGGGTGGGCGCAGAAGTTCGACGAATGGGTGCGGGAGAGGGTCGGCCGCCGTGACATCGAGGAGATCGTCCGGTACCGCAAGCGTGCTCCCCATGCCCGGCTCGCCGTTCCCGCGAGCGAGCACTTCGACCCGCTGTTCTTCGTCCTCGGCGCGGCGGAGCAGAGCGATGCGATGGAGCAGCTCTCCTCTGGTTTCCGGTATTCGAACCTCTCGCTCACGTCGTTTGCGTTCGTTCCGAACGGAGCCCGGTGAGCAAGCTCGTCGCCTACGTCGCCCAGTACGGCATATTGCTGGTGTTCGCCAACGTGCTCGTTGAGCAGATCGGAATTCCGATCCCGGCCCTTCCCACGCTGATCGTGGCGGGCGCGCTCGCGCGCGACGGAAAGCTCTCGATGTCGGCGCTCATCTTGGCCGCTGCCGTCGCCTCGCTCGCCGCGGACGGCCTCTGGTACGCGCTCGGAAGACGGTTCGGCAACCGGGTCCTCAAGACTCTCTGCCGGGTTTCGCTTTCTCCCGACTCGTGCGTCCGCCAGACCGAGTCGATCTTCGAGCGCTGGGGGATGGCGTCTCTGGTCGCGTCGAAGTTCATCACCGGGTTCTCGACGGTCGCGCCGCCGCTCGCCGGAGCGATGGGCGCGAGCCTCCCGTCCTTCCTCTTCTACGACGCGCTCGGAACCGTGCTGTGGGCGGGGGGCGGCCTCCTGATCGGCTTCGTCTTTCACCGGGCGATCGACGACGTGCTGTCGTTTCTCGAAGGGATGGGCACGGGAGCGCTCTACCTGCTGGGCGCGGGACTCCTCCTTTTCGTCCTGTACAAATGGTGGCAGAGACGGCGGTTCTACAAGGCCCTTCGGATGGCACGGATCACCGTAGACGAGCTGCGCGCGCTCTTCGAGAAAGGGGAGAAGCCGGTCGTCGTCGACGTGCGGGGAGCGGGGGAGAGGCAACGCGATCCGAGGAGGATCCCCGGCGCGACGACCATCGACGTCACTGAGCTCGACGCGAAGCTTCCCGGCATCCCGCACGAGGTCGAGATCGTCCTCTACTGCACCTGACCGAACGAGGCATCGGCGGCCCGTGCGGCCCGCATGCTGATCGAGAGGGGATACAGGAAAGTCCGGCCGCTCGCCGGAGGCCTCGATGCGTGGATCGACGCGGGGTACGACGTGGAGGTCTTCGAGAAGGCGTCGTGAGGGCGCGCCTCAGGCGCCGCGGGCGAGTCGCGCGATCTCGGTCACGGAGCGGATGAGATCGGCCAGCAGAGCGACGTCGAGCTGCGTCGCCCGGTCGGAGAGCGCGCGATCCGGATCGTCGTGGACTTCGAGGAAGAAGCCGTCGACACACCCCGTCGCCGCTGCGGCGCGGGCGAGCGCGGGGGCGTACTGCTTCAACCCGCCCGTTTCCTTTCCGCCGCCGGGGAGCTGCAGCGAGTGCGTCGCGTCGTAAACGATGGGGAATCCCAACGCGCGCATCATCGGAAAGGACCGCATGTCCACGACGAGATTGTGGTAACCGAACGAGGTCCCGCGCTCGCACAGGATCAGCTTCTCGTTGCCGGCCGCGCGGCACTTTTCGACCACGTTTCCCATGTCGTCGGGCGCCAAGAACTGCCCCTTTTTGATGTTCAGCGGCTTGCCGGTCTTCGCCGCCGCGACGAGGAGGTCCGTCTGGCGCGAAAGAAACGCCGGAATCTGGAGGACGTCCAAGACCCGCGCGGCCCTCTCCGCCTGCTCCGGCTCGTGGACATCGGAGAGAAGGGGCAGCCCGGTCACCGACTTGACCTCCGCGAGGATGTCAAGTCCTTCCGCGAGCCCCGGGCCGCGGAACGATTCGCGGGACGAGCGGTTCGCCTTGTCATACGACGACTTGTAGACGATCTTCGCGCTCGTCTCTTCCGCGATCGACTTCAGCCGCCTGCCCATCGCGACCGCATGAGCTCGCGACTCGATGACGCAAGGCCCCGCGAAGAAAAGGGGAGAGGTCCCGCCGCCGATCGAGTATCCCGGCGCGATATCGACTCTCCGTACCTCCCGGACGTGAACCTGCATCACTCTCGACTCAAAGATAGCAAGCAGGGGCCCTGCAGCCTCGCGCCCGTCCGGACAGCCGCCGGAGGTGTCACGATAGGTGTTCTCTGGAGTAACACATGAAACACAGGACTCTTGCAAAAACCGTTCGCCGAAGCGTCGCTCTCCCCCGCCGGGTCGTCGACGAAGCTACGGCCGTCGCCACTCCTCGGCTGCGGGGCAACTTGAATCGCCTCGTGACCGTCGCCCTGGAAGAGTTCACCCGGTCTCGGAAGGCGCGGGCCTTCGAAGCAGCCATGGCGAAGATGGGCGCTGATCCAGCGGTTCGAGCGGAGAGCGCGGCGATCGCGACGGAGTTTGCCGGAGCCGCATGGGAGAAGTCGATCAGGCGCTCAAATTGACGCTCGCCATGACCTGAGCGAATCGATCGCCGATCGGGTACCCTCGCGCGACCTCGACCGAGCGGACTCTCGTCAGGCCTTCTCCCGGCGGATCGCGAGCGGGATCGCCTCGGCCTCCGCGGCATGTTCCCTCGCCGCGCGGTGGGCCTTCGCCGCCCGGATGAAGTCGCGGAAGAGGGGGTGACAGGCGAACGGCTTGCTCTTCAGCTCCGGGTGGAACTGACAGCCGAGGAACCAGGGGTGGTCTTCGCGCAGCTCGATGATCTCGACGAATTTCTTATCCGGCGACATGCCCGTGAACGACATGCCCGCCTCCTTCAGCGCCGCGAGGAACTCCTGGTTGACCTCGTAGCGGTGCCGGTGGCGCTCGGAAATCGGGCTCTCCCCGTATGCGCGCGCCGCGAAGGAGCCTGGCGCGAGCTCGCACGGATACTTTCCGAGCCGCATCGTTCCGCCGAGCGCCTCGACGCCGATCAGATCCCGCAGCTTGAAGATGACTTTGTACTTCGGCTCCTCCTCGAACTCCGTCGAGTTCGCGCCTTCGAGCCCGGCCGCGTGCCGCGCGTACTCGATCACCGCGGCCTGCAGGCCGAGACAGATTCCGAAGAACGGGACGCGTTTCTCCCGGGCGTACTGGATTGCCCGCATCATCCCCTCGACGCCCCGGCGTCCGAATCCGCCCGGCACGAGCACGGCGTCGGCGCGCACCAGGGCTTCCGGGTACTGGTCGTTCTCGAGCGTCTCGGCGTCCACGTACTGCAGCTTGACACGCACGTTGTTCGCGATGCCGCCGTGGCCGAGCGCCTCGTTCAGCGACTTGTAGGAGTCTCCGTAGTCCACGTACTTGCCCACCACCGCGATCTCGACCTCGCCCGTAGGGTTCTTGATCCGGTTGACGAGCGTCTCCCACTTCGAGAGGTCGCGGTCGTAGTGAGGAAGGTTCAGAAGATCGAGAAGGATCTCGTCGAGACCCTCCGCAGCGAACTGGAGCGGCACTTCATAGATCGAAGGGACGTCTTTGGCCGTGATGACCCCTTCGACCGGCACGTTGCAGAAGAGCGCGATCTTGCGCTTGAGCTCGTCCGGAAGCGGCCGATCCGTCCGGCAGAGGAGCACGTCCGGCTGGATTCCGATCGACAGCAGGTCTTTGACCGAGTGCTGGGTCGGCTTCGTCTTCAACTCGTCGGAGGCCTTGATGTAGGGGACGAGCGTCAGATGGACATTGACCGCGTTACCGCGCCCCGCCTCCTGCCGCATCTGCCGGATCGCTTCGAGAAAAGGGAGCGATTCGATGTCCCCCACCGTCCCGCCGATTTCGATCAGGACGACGTCCGCGTCCGGACCGACCTTCCGAATCGAGTCCTTGATCTCGTCGGTGATGTGCGGAACGACCTGGACGGTCTTGCCCAGGTAGTCCCCGCGCCGCTCCCGCTCGATGACCGTCGCGTAGATGCGGCCTGCGGTCGTGTTGTTGACGCGCGACGAGGTCATCGAGGTGAACCGCTCGTAATGTCCCAGGTCGAGGTCGGTCTCCGCACCATCATCGGTGACGTAGACCTCACCGTGCTGGAAGGGGGACATCGTGCCCGGGTCGACGTTGATGTAGGGGTCGAACTTCGCGAGCACCACGCGGAAGCCGCGAGCTTCGGCGAGCGCCCCGATCGAGGCCGCGGCGATGCCTTTTCCGAGCGAGGAGACGACCCCACCCGTCACGAACACGTACTTGGCGCTCATCCAATCACCTCTTTCTGCAGTCAGTCGTTGCTGAACTGTGGCGGCTGCAGGCCCGCAGGGCCTGTCCCCAAGATCTTTTCCGCCGCGGCGAGGTCTTCCGGCGTGTCGACGCCGATCGAGTCTGCGACAGCCTCTCCGACCCAGATCGTCCAGCCGGCCTCGAGCCAGCGGAGCTGCTCGAGCGATTCGAGCTTCTCGAGCGGCGACGGCGGGAGCTCTCCGAGCTTCGAAAGAGTCCCGGCCCGGTAGGCGTACAGGCCGAGGTGCTTGCGATACGCCGGCGCGCCGGATCGCGCGTAGGGAATCGGCGCCCGCGAGAAGTAGAGCGCGCGGCCGTCCTCGGCCACGGCGACCTTGACGACGTTCGGATCGCGAGCCGCCGCCTCGCCGATCGCCGGAAGCGCGATCGTCGCGATCTCGCGGTTTGGAGCCGCGAGCAACGTCTCGACCACGAGGTCGACGTTCTCCGGCGGCATGAGCGGCTCATCCCCTTGAACGTTGACGTAGACGTCGCCGGGGACCCGCCGCGCCGCCTCGGCCAGACGGTCGGTGCCGGTCGCCGCGTCGGCCGAGGTCAGTACGGCCTCGCCGCCGTTCTCGCGGACGACGTCGGCGATTCGGGCGTCGTCCGTCGCGACCAGCACCCGATCGAGCCGCCGCGCGCCGCGCGCCGCCGCCAGGACGTGGAGCACCATCGGACGGCCGGCGAGGGGAGCGAGGGGCTTTCCGGGGAATCGGACCGAGGCATACCGGGCGGGGATCACTCCGATGACTTTCATGAAGGCATCGGGACTATAGAGTACCGTGCCGGGCGAGATCGGTCAAGAAATGGAGAACAGGAGCCGGCCCGACGCTCTGGTTTCGCGCCCGGCGTTCGCTTTTCTCTATGTCCTTGCCCTCGCGATCACGGGAACCGCCGCCATTCGAGCGACTCTCGCGGCGCATGCCGAACGCGAGCTCTCGCAAACGGGCGACGCCCGATGGATCTGGTACACGCGGGAGGTCAAGGAGCCCGCGCCGATCTCTTTCGTCGCGACGCGCGACGTCGTGCTCGACCGGGCGCCGGTGCGCGCGACGGCGAAGATTTTCGCGGGGGAGTGGCACGTCCTCTGGGTGAACGGCGCAAGAGCCGGCTCGGGAAGGCAGCGGCCGGGTGATCCGCTCGTTCTCCACGAGATCGCAGGATTGCTGTCGCGCGGAGTCAACCGCATCGCGATCGAGGCAGGCAGTCGAACCGGCGTCGGTGGACTGCTCTTCTCTCTCGACCTCTCCGACTCGGGGCGTGACGCGGTTTTCTCCGACGGCCGGTGGCGCGTCGATCCCTCTCGCGACGCGATCCGATCGGGGGGCCGCTATCGCGCCCTTGTCTGGGGCCGTCCGCCGATGTATCCCTGGGGCTGGCCGCGGTTGCCGCGGCCGAAAGAGCTCGACCCTTAAGGAGCGTGCCGCACGAGTGCGTCGAGCGCCTGGCGCGCCGCGGCGCAGTATCGGTTCGACACGTCGTATCCCCCGAAGACGATCACTTTTCGATACGCGTCAACGGCGCGGTCGAGGTCGTGCAGCACGTGGTCGTAGAGCTGCGCGGCGAGGAGCCGCGCGGCGAGATTTGCCGGTTCGACGTCGAGCGTCTTCCCGCAGAACACGAGCGCCACGTCGTATCTCTCCTCCGCCGCGGCCTTCAGAGCGCGCTCGAGGTAGAGCCGGGCCTCTCGTTCCGACGCCGGGCGCGCGGGAAAGAAAAAGGGAAGCTGCCTGAGCGCCGAGGCTAAATGATTGATGGCGCTGGGACGGGACATCTTCGATGAGGTCAGTATAGGCAAATACCGCTCAAAAACAAGAAATCTTTCGGCAGAGTGACACCGAAGCCTTACGTTAGTCGGAGATCTGAGCACGTCATGAGGTGGAAGATATCCGAGGGGGTCGGCCAGGAAGGATCCTTAATGGTGGAAGACGGCTGATGCCTGACTTTATTCGGCGGAAATGACTCCGCGCCTTATGGCCTGTGGAGTTTTCCGTCCTAGCTGACGCGGTCGATGACCGACTCCGTCGCGAGGAGAAGGCCGTCCTTCGCTTCGGATTCGGCGAAGGATCCGAGCGCCACCCGCGCGGCCGCGGCGTAGTCGCGGGCGAGCGCGCGCGTCTCGGCGAGCCCGCCATGCCGCTCGGCGATCGACAGAATCTGCGCCGGCGTCACGCTGTCGAACTCGCGCTCCCGCATGACTTGCGCGACGCTCTCGCGCTCGGCGGCCGATGCGCGGGGAAGCGAGAGGAGGAGCGGCATCGTGAGCTTCCCCTCACGAAGATCGTTCAGGACGGGTTTCCCCGTGGACTCGACGCTGCCGGTGTAGTCGAGCAGGTCGTCGATCAATTGGAACGCGACGCCGAGGCACCTTCCGTACTCCGCCAGCCGCTCCGCGGCGACGAGATCGCCCTGCGGCGCGAAGTGCGCCGGGAGCCGGCAGGAGGCGGAGAAGAGGCCGGCGGTCTTGCGGCGGATGATCTCGAGCGCGTCCTCCCGGGTGAGATGAACGCTGCCGTTCTTCTCGATGCCGATGATCTCGCCTTCGATCATCGACAGCGTCGTGTCGGAGAGGACCTTCAGAATCGTCAGGTCCCCTTCGTCGAGCGCGATGCCCATCGACTTCGTGTAGAGGTAGTCGCCGAAGAGGACGGTCAGGTTGTTGCCCCACCGCGCGTTCGCGGAAGTCCGGCCGCGGCGCAGACGCGCCTCGTCGATCACGTCGTCGTGCACGAGCGTCGCGGTGTGGATGAATTCGACGACTGTCGCGTAGCGGACGTCCTTCCGGCCGGTCTCGTCGTACCCGAGCAACCGCGCGGAGAGCAAGAGCAGCGCAGGCCGGATCCGCTTTCCTCCGCCCTGGGCGAGGTGCCCTCCGATCCGGTCGATCGTCGGAATCGGAGAGCGGAAGTGGAGGAGGAGCTCCTCCTCGACGAGCGCAAGCTTGTCCGAGATCAGATCGTACGCCCGCAGGAGGCGCGCGTTGGACGCCGGCGAGGAGAAGATCATCGGTAGTTCGTGAACTGGAGCGGCAGGCCGAAGTCGCGCTCTTTCAACAGGGCGATCGCGGTCTGGAGCTCGTCCTTCGCGCGTCCCGACACGCGAACCTGGTCCGACTGGATCGACGCCTGGACCTTCAGCTTCCGGTCCTTGATCGCTTTGACGATCTCCTTCGCCTTCTCCGATGGAATTCCCTGTTGGATCTTCGCCACCTGGCGGACCGTCCCGCCGGCCGCCGGCTCGATCCGGCCGTAATCGATCGCCTTGACGGCGACGCCCCGTCGCACGAGCTTCGTCTCCAGGATGTCGACGACCGACTTCATCTTGTGGTCGTCGTCGGACGTCAGAACGATTTCGAGCTCCTTGTCGCGGAGCTCTATCTTTGAAGCGCTTCCGCGGAAGTCGAAGCGGGTGACGATCTCTTTCGAAGCCTGCTGGACCGCGTTCGAAACCTCCTGCAGGTCGACTTTGCTGACGACGTCGAAGGAGAAATCCTGGGGCATCCCGCTCACCCACCTGTCATCCCGAGGCGCGTAGCGCCGAGGGATCCCCCTTTTATCAGAGAGATCCCTCGCGGAGCCTGCCCTGAGCCCGGCGAAGGGCTCGGGATGACCGCCTGCGGCGGTCAGAGAGATCCCTCGCGGAGCCTGCCCTGAGCATAGCGAAGGGCTCGGGATGACCGCCTGCGGCGGTCAGTTTTCGACGATACGCGTGCCGGGTGGGCCCGTGATCCGGAAGTCTGAGGCGGGACGCGCTTTTCCGCGTCGCCATGCCTCGAAGCGAAACTCAGTCTTGTTTCCCGCCGAGTCCTGATACGACAGCTCGCGAACGCTCCCGTCCCGCTCGATCGCGAGGCGCAGCCAGGCGAGATCCGGTCTCGCGGTGCGCGGTGTGAGAAGCAACCGCGCCGGCGCGGCAGACTCACCCGGCTCCATCGTGATCTCGTACTGGCGGCCGAGGTCGGAGGGCTGCGTCAGGAAGACGACAGGAAGGCGCGCCTTCTCTTCCTCGGAGAGCCGCCGGATGGTGAGCTGCTTGTCTTCGGGCGAGAAGAAGCGCCCTTCTCCCGCGTCGTAGGTGAACACTTTCTTCTCGGGCGCGGCGTAATCGAAGCGGACCCGCTGGGGCGCCTGGAGGGAGACCGTTCCCGACTCGCGCCGAGTCGTCGCGAACCCGGCCGGCGTATAGATCTGGACGAAGGGGGAGGAGTGCCCCGAGCCGTCGGAGTAGAGCGCCACCGCGCGCGAGAGCGCAGCCAAAATCGGCGCCGCCGGCCCCCCCGAGCTCGAGGACGCTGCGCCCGGGGAAGGCGCGGACGCCGGGGCGGTCTTCTGCGCGAATGCCGCGGCGACCGATACCACGCCGAGCGCGAAAACGAGAGCGCCTCGTCTCACGAAGCCGCCACAACAATTCCGCGTCCGCTTCTATTCAGCCGCAATCCTCTTCAGTGGCGGAAGTGGCGTCGGGGCGCGATCAGGAAGGCCATCTGGCGATCGTCGGCGGCGGCGATCACTTCCTGATCCCGGACTGATCCGCCCGGCGCCACCACCGCGGTGACGCCCGCTTCGGCCAGGATGTCGAGTCCGTCGCGGAACGGAAAGAACGCGTCCGAGGCGGCGCCGCAGTTGACGATCGGAAGCACCGGCTTCGTGGCGGCCAGCCGACACGCGTCGACGCGGCTCATCTGCCCGGCGCCGATGCCGATCGTCTGTCGCGCGTTGGCGAGGACGATCGCGTTCGACTTCACGCGGCGGACGACTTTCCACGCGAGCTCGCATGCCGCCCGCTCCACGGCGGTCGGCTTGCGCTGCGACGCGAGCCGCCAGGCGGACGTCTGGTCCGGCTCCGAGTCCGCGTCCTGGAGCAGCAGCCCGCCTTCGATGCGCTTCCAGTCGAGGTTTCCGGAGGGCCGACGGGACACCGAGACCCGGAGGAGCCGCACGTTCGGCTTCTTCGTGAAGAAGTCGATGGCCTCCTGGGTGAACTCGTCCGCCGCGACGACCTCGACGAAGTGCTGCAGGACGAGCGACGCGAGAGCGCCGTCCACGCGTCCGCGGATTGCGATGATGCCGCCGAACGCCGCGAGCGGGTCGCACGCGAAGGCTCGACCGAACGCCTCGAGGACCGTATCGCCGACCGCGGCTCCGCACGGGTTGTTGTGTTTGACGATGACGGCGGCAGGACGGTCGAAGTCGCGCGCCAGGGCGACCGCCGAGTCGAGGTCGAGCAGGTTGTTGAACGAGAGCTCCTTTCCCTGGAGCATCTCGAAGCGGACGAGAGCGTCGGCCGGCGCGGCTCGGAACCGGTAGAGCGCCGCGCGCTGGTGCGGGTTCTCCCCGTAACGGAGAGATCCAATCCGATCGAACGCGAAAACGAGGCTCTCCGGGAATCCTTCCTCCTGCCGGCGGTTCTCCGAGAGATATCGCGCGATTGCCGCGTCGTAGGTGGCGGTGCGCGCGAATGCCCGGGCAGCGAGCTTCTCACGGGTCTCGAGACGGGTTCCTCCGGTGGCGCGGATCTCCTCGAGCAGATCGTCGTAGTCGGTCGGCTCGACGACGACCGCGACGCGCGCATGGTTCTTCGCGGCGGCGCGGATGAGCGCCGTCCCGCCGACGTCGATCATCTCGATCGTCTCCGCCTGCCCGGCGCCCCGCGCAACCGTCTCCTCGAAAGGGTACAGGTTGACGACGACGAGGTCGAATGCCTCGATCGCGGAGGCCTCCATGTCGCGTGCGTGATCGTCCCGGCTCTCGTCGGCGAGCACGCCTCCGAAGATCTTCGGGTGCAGTGTCTTGACGCGTCCGCCGAGGATTTCCGGAAAACCCGTCTCATCCTCGACGAGTCCGACCGCAACGCCCGACTCCTTCAAATGCCCGGCGGTGCCGCCCGTCGAAATCACCCGGACCCCCGCTTGCGCGAGCGCGCGGCAGAAGTCGGCGATTCCGGTCTTGTCGTGGACCGAAACGAGCGCTCGCCGGACCGGGGTCACCGATTTGGGGAAAGGGATGGGCTCGGGCATCGTGGGGCAATATAGCGTGTTCACCCTGTCATTCCGAGCGCCGCAGGCGCGAGGAATCCGTCGTCCTGAGGAGCGCAGCGACGAAGGATCTCTCCGACAAAGGGATGAGATCCTTCGCTTCGCTCAGGATGACAAGATGAGAGCATGCCGGACATCGAGGTCGACGCACGCGGGCTCCTCTGCCCGCTGCCGATCCTGCGGCTCGCGCGTGCGCTGCGTGGTTCGCCTTCGGGGACGGTCGCCCGGCTTCTCGCGACCGATCCCGCCGCCGTTCCCGACGTCGAGGCGTTCTGCCGCGAGAAAGGCCACACACTTCTCGCGACCGATCGCGAAGGAGAAGTGTTGCGCTTTCGAATCCGGAAGCTCTAGAAGACCTTCAAGAGGACGACGTTGACGACGAAGCCCTTCACCCCGTGGCTGACGACGGGAACGCCGAGCTCGAAACGCAGAATCGAGTTCTGCCAGGGCCCGTTCAGAGACCCGAGCAGGCCCGCGCCCGCGAAGTACGTGTCGTCGTAGCCGGATCGGCGGTCGCGGACGACCGCCTGGTCGAAGATCGCCTCGAACCGGATGACGTCCTCGATGTTCAGCCCGTAGGAGGCGCTCCCGACGAGCGCGGTCTGAGTTTTGACGCTGCCGCTCTTGAAGCCGTGGAGCGGGTTGCCGGAAAACGCGCCGAACTCGTACTTGGAGAACCGATCGAGGTCCTGACCGTCCAGGTACGTCAGAGCGACGTGCAGCTTGCGGAAGCCCGGGAAGTACTGATCCTTCGAGAGCGAGAGCTGGTACTTGTAGTATTCGCGGTCTTTCGGGTCGAACTCGGACGTGTCCGGGTTTCCCCACGGCTGCCAGTCGCGGCGCCGGTAGTACCCGCCGATCGCGGTGGCGTTGAAGCCCCTGTAGTTGCCGATCAGCCGCAGCTCGGCGCCATCGGTGAAGGTGTCGACGGGCGTGACGAACCGCGGTCCCGTATCGGGATCCCTTTGGAAATTGTCCCACCGAGTAAAGATTCCGAGCGACGTCTTCAAGAACGGCCCCAACGGTCGACCGAGATTCACCTGGAAGATGGCAGGAAGGTGCTTGACCTTCTCGTCGGGAACTTCCTTGCCATTCCGATAGGCGACGTCTCCGAAGGGGAACGCCACCGCGAAGAGGTCCGCCCCGAGGTCGAAACGGCCGCCGCCCAAGGAGGGGTCGGTGTAGTTCGCGGTCAGGAGCGCTCCGCCGAAGAAGACCGAGAGCTGCTTGCCCTTCCCCCAGAGATCGAAGTCGAAGTGCTGGATGCCGAGAAGCGGGATCGGATAATTCAGCGAGTCGTCGTAGAAGGCTCCGGCGAGGCCGAACGTGCTCCTTTTCGAGATCTTCTCCTCGACGACGCGTTCTCCGGGCCTCTTTCGATCGGGCACGAGATACCGCATTCCGAGGTCCGTGTCGCGGATCATCTGGAGGTCCGAGCGGTAGGCGGCGGCGCGGCGCTCCGCGAACGTCGGCGGGTTGATCTCGACCTCTTTCATCTTCACGTCCCGCTCGATCGCCGTCGTGCGGCCGGCCGTCGAGAAGACCTGCTGGCCCCGGATCTCCAGTGGCAGTGCGACGTCGGGATGGCCCGGGACCGCGTGATACATCTCGGTTTGGACGTTCGAGAGCGTCTCGCCCCTCAGATTGAGCTGCACCGAATCGCGCCGAAGAAGGGCGAACGTCTGCGCGTCGATCCACACCTTGCCGCGATAGGCGGGCTTGTTCCCGAGGTTCTCCTTCGGCGTGTAGGTGATCTCGTACGCGCGTCGGCCGCCGATTTCCGGCGTGCCGGCGAGCTCGTACCGGTAGTCCTCCGTCAGCCGGATGTCGAGCGGAAGCGTCGTGACCTTCTCGGGCTGCAGGATTGGGATCTTGGGAAGGGTCTTTCCCTTCCACTTGACCCCGTTCAGGTAGAACTCCTTCCAGCCCCAATCGGCCGGATCCCCGCGCCGGAAGAATAACGGGCCGCGGATCGTCAGGTCGAAGGTCTCGTTGACTTCGGCCACGCGGAATCGCAGGGACGCCTCCATCTCCGCGACGAACGTCGAGACCCTTTCGCGCTGTCCGGCGTCCCACGCGCGTTCGCGCGCGATGATTTCATCGGCAGTCAGCCCCCGCGCCGCGCCGACCTCGACGGTGGTGCGCTCGGACGGCCGCTTCGCCGGCTCGAGAACCACGGCGAGCGGCCCGCGGGAGAGATCGAGCTCGAGAGTCTTCGCGCCGGAGAGCTCGAAGTCGCGCTTCGCGCCCGAGGCGAGGTTCTCGACGGACGCCTTTGCGTACGAGCCGCCCGAGAGCTCGATCGTGGCGCGGCCGGAGAGGTCCTCCGCGAGGAGCAGGATCGGCGTGAACTTTTTCGCCTCGAAGAAACGCAGCACCGGAAACTGCGTCCCGTCGGCTCGGGTGGCGGTCGTCGCGGTCGGGTCGCGCGAGACGTCCTCCGTCCAGTACCGCTGGAGGCGGCCGAGCGACTGCCAGTCGGCATCGTCGATCGTCTTCTCGGGCGTCGAGAAGATGCCGACGATCTGCGGCGCGGTGTCTGCAGAGACGACGGCCTGCACGATCTCGCCGGGGGCGCTCCGGCCGGGCGTGCGAAGCAGGAAGAGCCAGCGCTCCTTACCCTCGGCGGGAAAGGTCGGAGGCACGCGGCCTGCAAAAGCGGCGATGGCGTCGAAATACGCACCCAGTCCTTCTTCGAGGTCGAGAGAGAACGGCTCGCCGGGACCGCGCGAGAAGTCGAGGCCCACGCGGGCGTTCGGCGACGCGGCGCGGACCGCGGAAGAAAGCTGCTTGATCGCGAACGGCACTCGGGCGGAGACGGAATCGTCCGGTGTCTGGGAGAACCGCGTGAAGTCGAGGACGACGGCCGCCGCGCCCGCGGTTTTCGCCAGCCGCGCCACGTCGCGCAGGACGGCGGATTCGGAGAGATCGCCGATCTCGAAAAGAACGACACATCTCTCGAGCGAGGCCGGCAGCGCCTGGCTCGAGGTGATCTGCACGATGCCCAGCGGTGGTCCGGCCGGACAGGTTCCATCCGGCCGCTCGGCGGCGACCGTCAGCCGCTCCGCCGCGGCGGCGGCGCTGACTGCGCCCGCGAGCAAAAGAAAAACGCCCGCGGTCACGCGGGCGTTCTCGAGCGGCGTTCGTTTCCTCATCGAAACCCGCAAAACGACAGGGACGCGGGACTTGTTCCCGTTAACGCCGCGCTTTCTCCCTTTCGCGCACGGGCTCGGCCGCAACCGGAGTCGGCGCCGCTTTCTCCGTCGCGCTCTCGGCGGGCGACAGTCCGAGTGCCTTGCGCAGCTTCGTCTCGATCTCCTGCGCGAGCTCCGGATTCTCCTTCAGGAACTGCTTCGCGTTCTCGCGTCCCTGGCCGATCCGGAGGTCTCCGTACGAGAGCCAAGCGCCGGATTTCTCGACGATCTTCGCCTCCAGACCGAGGTCGATCAGCTCTCCCGATCTCGAGATCCCTTCGCCGTAGGTTATGTCGAACTCCGCCTGCCGGAACGGCGAGGCGACCTTGTTCTTGACGACCTTCACTTTCGTTCGCGAGCCGACGACGACATCGCCGTCCTTCAGCGACGCGATCCGACGGATGTCGATGCGAATCGAGGCGTAGAACTTCAGCGCTCGCCCTCCGGTCGTCGTCTCGGGGTTTCCGAACATGACGCCGATCTTTTCGCGGATCTGGTTGATGAAGATCAGGCTCGTGCGCGACTTCGAGACGATCGCCGTCAGCTTTCGCAGCGCCTGCGACATCAGCCTGGCCTGCAGACCCATCTGCGCCTCGCCCATCTCACCCTCGATCTCCGCCTTCGGCACGAGCGCGGCGACCGAGTCGACGACGATGACGTCCATCGCGCCGGAGCGGATCAGCATCTCGGCGATCTCGAGGGCCTGCTCGCCGTTGTCCGGCTGCGAGACGAGCAGATTGTCCGTGTCCACGCCGAGCTTCTTCGCATATTCCGCGTCGAGCGCGTGCTCGGCGTCGATGAACCCGGCGAGCCCGCCGGTCTTCTGCGCCTGCGCAATGATCTGGAGCGACAGCGTCGTCTTGCCGGAGGACTCCGGCCCGAAGATCTCGACGACGCGTCCCCGCGGGATCCCGCCGATACCGAGTGCCGCATCCACGGCGAGCGAGCCGGTCGGGATGACCGAGACCGGCACCTCGGGACGGTCGCCCAGCCGCATGATCGAGCCCTTCCCGAACTGCCGTTCGATCTGCGTCAGCGCCGTCTCGACGGCGCGCCATTTCTCGTTCGATTTCACGCTGGACATGTCGTGATCCTCTATTTGCGCGATTATAGATGGGCGTTTTGAATCCATGGAAACCATCTCATCAACCGATTCCACCGCGACCGCGCAGGCGCCCGACCTCCGCCGGGCGTTTCGCGAACGCCCTCTCTCGATGATTCTCGCGACCGGCTTCGGCGCCGGCCTCGCTCCGATCGCACCGGGGACCGCCGGTTCGGCCCTCGGCCTCGCCGCGGCATGGCTGCTGGCCCGGGGGGTCTCTCCTTCTCACATGCCCAGTGTTGTCGCGGCGGTCGGACTGTTGATGTCCGGGCTCCTCATCTCTGTCGCGGGAGTCCCGGTCGTGGGCCGCGCCGCGGCCGCGCTCGGCCGCAAGGACCCGGGCTGCATCGTGCTCGACGAAATCGCCGGGCAGTTCCTGGCCTGCGGCATCGTCCCGCTCTTCGAATATCCGTCGCCCCGGGTCGCCGCCGCGGTCTGGCTCGCTTCCTTCCTCGTTTTCCGGCTGTTCGACGTGTGGAAACCCGGTGCGATCCGCGCCTGGCAGAGCCTGCCGGGCGGCTGGGGAATCATGGTGGACGACGTCGCCGCCGGCGTTCTCGCCGCCGGTGTGACGTCGGGCGTCGCCGCTTTCGCTTCGGGTCGACCGTCGTGACCTTCGAGCTCGCCGAGCGCGACGGCGCGGTTCTCCCCGGAGAGCCCCTCTCCCGCCACACGACTCTCAAAATCGGCGGCCCGGCCCGCTGGTACTGCCGAGTCCAGACGGAGGAAGGCCTCTCCCGGGTCCTCCACGCCGGCTCCGAGAGCGGCGAGCCGCTCGCGCTGCTCGGTATGGGGTCGAACGTGCTCGCCGCCGACGAGGGATTTGCTGGCTGGGTCGTCCGGCTCGCGGGCGATTTCCTTCGGATCGCAATCGAGGGCGAGCGGTTGATCGCCGGCGGCGGAGCGGCCCTGGGCGGGGCGTGCGCCGCGGCGGCGCGCGCCGGACTTTCGGGTCTCGAGCCGATTTCCGGAATTCCGTCGTCGATGGGAGGCGCCGTCCGGATCAATGCAGGCGCCTACGGCGGCGAAATCTTCGACGTGCTCGAGACGGTCCGGCTGGTCGCCCGCGACGGCGCGCGGCGAGAGTCCTGCGCGGCGGAAATCCCGCACGGATACCGCTGGACCGAGCTGTGCGACACGGGCGAGATCGTGGCGGAGGCAAAGCTCCATCTCCGGCCGGCGTCGCGCGAAGAGATCGGAGAGCGAACGCGCGTCGTCGCGGACAAAAGACGCGGCGCGCTCCCGGGCGAGCCCAATGCCGGCAGCATCTTCAAGAACCCGCCGGGCGAATTCGCCGGCCGCCTGATCGAAGCGTGCAGTCTCAAGGGGGAGCGCCGGGGGGACGCGGAGATCTCGACGCGACACGCGAACGTGATCGTCAACCACGGACGAGCGCGGGCCGCGGACGTGCTGGCGCTCATGCGCCTCATGCGCGACTCCGTGTCCGAGAAGTTCGGCGTTACCCTCCTTCCCGAAGTGGAGTTCCTCGGTTTGAAATGGGACTGACGGGCCGCCGATGAGGATCCTGCTCCTCGCCGGCGGCGGGGGCACGCGCCTGTGGCCTCTCTCCACGCCGGCGCGTCCGAAACAGTTCCTCCCGCTCGTCTCGGCGAAGAGCATGCTGGCCGACACGTTCGAGCGGGTCGAGCCCCTCGCCGACGAGATTTTCGTCGCGACGTTCGAGGAGTACGCCGATCTCGTCCGCGACGAGCTTCCGGCGGTGCCGCCGGAGCGGATCCTCGCCGAGCCCGCGCGCCGCAATTCGGCGCCGCCGATCCTCCGGGCCGCACTCGACTTCGAGCGGGACGGCGACCCCGTCACGGCCGCGCTGCCGTCGGACCATGGGGTTGCCGACCCCGAGGCCTTCCGGGCGGCTCTCGCCGCGGCGGCGCTCGTCTGCGACTCGGCCTCCGTGGTCGTCCTGGGGGTCCCTCCCGACCGGCCCGAGACCGACTTCGGTTATCTTGAAGTCGCGGACTCGGAGGCGCAGAACGGTTATGAAGTCGTGCAATTCATCGAAAAGCCGGACGCGGTGCGCGTTTCCTCCTTCCTCGCCTCCGGGAGGCATTTCTGGAACGCCGGAATTTTCGTTTTTCGGCCGTCGCGGTTCCTCGCCGAAGCGCGCCGGGTCGCCGGCGACCTCGTGAGCGCCGTCGAGCGCTACAGGGACCGGCTCGCCGCGGATCCCGGCGGAGCCCGCGCCGCGTGGGAGGCGCTTCCGTCGACTTCGATCGACTACGCCGTCATGGAGCGGGCGCGCGGCATCCGTGCGGTCCCGCTCTCCGCGGGGTGGAGCGACATCGGCAGCTGGAGAGCGGTTCGCGACATGCGAGGCGCGTCCGACGGCGCGGGAAACCTCATCCTGTCGGAGGCGCCGGTCCTCGCGCCCGGCGTTCGCGACTCGGCGATCGTCGTCGGGGACGAGGGGATCCTGGTTCTCCCGTTCGATTCCGAGAAAGAGCTGCGCGCCGCCGTCGAGCGGCTCCGCGGGAAAGGCGGAGCGGGCGAGTGAGCGCCTCGATTGGATCGGACCTCACGCGGCTGAAGGAGAACGTCGCCCGCGCGTATCGCGGCGACCCGGCGGTGATCGACCTCGTTCTGACCGCGCTCCTTTCCCGCGGGCACATCCTGATCGAGGACGTACCCGGTGTCGGGAAGACGACGCTCGCTCGCGCGCTCGGACGCAGCCTTTCGCTCGAGTTCCGCCGCATCCAGTTCACGAGCGACACCCTTCCCGCCGACGTTCTCGGCATCACGGTCTTTCACGCCGCGACCGACGCCTTCGAGTTCCACGCCGGCCCGCTCTTCGCGAACATCGTTCTCGCCGACGAGATCAACCGCGCGACCCCGAAGACCCAGTCGGCCCTTCTCGAGGCGATGAACGAGGGCGCCGTTACGGTCGAGTCGGAGCACCGGCCCCTGCCGCAGCCCTTCATGGTCGTCGCGACCCAGAATCCGGTCGAGTACCTCGGCACCTACCCTCTTCCCGAGTCGCAGATGGACCGCTTCTTCTTGAGGCTTTCCCTCGGTTATCCGAAGATGGATGAGGAAAAGGCGCTCCTTCGCCGCGGCGGCACCGAGCGCGACCTCGCCTCCCTCCTTCCGGTGCTGACCCGCGAGCGGGTCTTCGAGCTTCAGAACGCGACCGAGCGCGTCCACGTGGCCGACCGGCTGCTCGACTACCTGCACGCGCTCGTCTCTGCGACGCGCAGCTCGGGCGAGTTGAGGCTCCCGGTCTCGACGCGGGGAGCGCAGGCGCTCTATCGCGCCACCCAGGCCTATGCGCTCGTGCAGGGAAGGGACTACGCGATCCCGGACGACGCCCAGGCGGTGGCCCCGGCGGTGCTCGCGCACCGAATCCTCTCGATGTCCTCCGACGGCTTCGGCGCTGGCGGCCGCGAACGCGAAATGATCAAGAGGGTTTTGTCGCAGGTACCGGTACCGGTCTAGGAGTCCCACCTGACCCGCCTCATCCCCGACTGGGGCATCCGCGTCACGAACTTCGGGCTGGGCTACATCTTGATGTGCCTGGTCGTCGCGATCGCTGCGACCAACACGGGAAACAACGGCCTGTACCTGGTGCTCGCGGCGCTTCTCGCGGGCATGGCCGTCTCGGGGATGCTGTCGCGCCGCAACGTGCGCGGGGTTCGCTGCGAGATCGAGGCGATGGGAGAAGTCGTCGCCACACGCCCCGCTCTTCTCCGGGTCCGACTCGCCAACGAGCTCTCCACCGGAACGGCGCAGGCGCTCTTCTTCCTCTACGACTCGCTGCCGGGTCCTCTCTGGATCTACCCGCTGAAGCCGGGAGAGTCGCGGGACGTCGTCGTCGAAGCAGTCTTTCCCCGGCGCGGCGTGTTCCGGGAAGCCGACGCGGGTCTGCTCTCGCGATTCCCGATCGGACTCTTTCGAAAATACCGCCGCGCCGCCGTTTCGAACGAGATCGTGGTCTTTCCGGTGCCGCAGGCGAGCGCGGTCCCGGACGTTCCTCCCGAGGACTCGCGGGGCAGCCGCCCCCACGTACACCGCCGCGGCGGGGGAGCGGACATCCGGACGCTGCGGGACTTCGTATCCGGAGACGATCCCCGCGATCTGCACTGGAAGCAGTCCGCCCGGATGCGCCGCTGGATCGTCCGCGAGCGCGAGGCCGAGCGTGACCGGGCGGTCTTTCTCGTCGTCGACAACGTTCTGCAGAATCGGAACGATCCGGCCGCCCTCGAGAGATTCGAAAGCGCGATCTCCCGGTGCGCGGGGCAGGCGTTGATGCTCCTGTCCCGAGGCGCGGACGTCGGTTTCCAGTCCCGAGGCGTGAAGGTTCCGCCGCGAGCGGGTCGGGGCCAGCGCGGTCGCATTCTCGAAGCCCTCGCGCGGCTCGAGCCGATCGCGCCGGCGGAAGCGCCTCCCTTCCCTCCGCTGCGGCGCGGCGACCACCGGCTGGTGATCACGTGAGGACGCCGATCATGCCGTCGGAGCTGCGGCGCGCGTACCTCCTCGTACTGGGGCCTCCCGCTCTCATCGCGCCGTTGCCGCTGTTCTGGACGCACGGCGCGTCCCCGATGGGGATCGCGCTCTACGAGTGCGCGCTCATCGTTCTCTTCCTGCGGGCGCGCGCGGGAAGTCCGGTGCGGCTGTCCGACGCGGTCCTGAACGCGATCGGGCTTTCCTACTTCTTCTGGCTCGCGGTCGAGACGGCGATGCTGCGGCCGGGACTGCTCCGCTCGGTCTCGCATCTGCTCCTCTTCACGACGGTCGCCAAGCTCGCGTCGCTGAAGCGCCCGGGCGAGGCGCGGACGGCGCTGCTCGTCGTCTTCCTCCTGGTGCTCGCTTCCGTTTCGTCCTCGACGCACGTCGCATCGCTCATCTACTGCGCGGTCATGGCGGTTCTCGCCTTTCGCACGCTGTCCCGGCTGGCCGTGCTCGCCGACTTCGAGGACGGCCCACCCCGCCGGGTCCTGACGGCGGTGCCGACCGCCGGTCTCTCCGCGGCAGCGCTACTCGGCGGAGTGCTCCTCGGAGGGCCGCTCTTCTTCCTGCTGCCGCGGCTGCACGGACCATATGCGCTGTCGCCGATCCGCCTCGAGGACGCCGCCTCGACGGCGGTGGCGACGGACCGCGTCGATCTCGACTCTTTCGGCACCGCGAAGCTCTCCGAGCGGGTCGTCCTGCGACTCTCGGTCGATCCTCCGGTCGCGCTTCCCCAGCTGCTCCGTCTGCGCGAAGCCGTGTTCACGCGATATCGCAACGGCGTCTGGACCCGGAACCCGCTCGCAACGCGGGGGGGCCCCGGCTCTTCCGGCGTTGCTCTCGTGAGCGGCGAAACGCTCCCTTCGGAGGAACGGAGCGCCCGTCTGTCGGTGGACGAGAACGTCTTCGGAAGCGGTTTTCTCTTCCTGCCGTATCGGGCATCGTACGTGCGCGTCGAGCGCGGCCGGCCCGTTCTTCTGTCCGACGGCACGATCCAGGTGACTTCGAGCCGCGCGGCGGTGCGCTACGAGGTCTCGGTCAAGAATCGCGAAGCGCGAGGAGCCGGAGAGAGCGCGATCGATCCGTCACAGGTCCCCGATGCGGTCCGCGATTACGCTTCGAAGCTGACGGCCGGTCTCACCCGTCCCGAGGAGATCGCCGATCGGATCGTCCAGCATTTCCAGAAGGGTTTCGTCTACACGCTCGACCCTCCGAGGGGCAGCGGCGATCCGCTGGTCAGCTTCCTCCTGCGGTCGAGAGCGGGCCACTGCGAGTACTTCGCCTCGGCGACCGCAATGATGCTGGCGTCTCGCGGTATCCGGGCACGGCTGGTGACCGGCTCCTACGGCGGCGAGGTCGGAGCGTTTTCCGACACGATCGTGGTACGTGGAACGAATCTTCACGCGTGGGTCGAGGCCGATCTCGACGGCACCGGCTTCCGGGTGATCGACCCGACGCCGCCGTCCGGAATCCCGCCGGCGACCGCACACGTGTCGTGGTGGAAGCGCCTCGTCACCGTCGGGCGCGAGATCGAAGTCTTCTACGACCGGCGAATCCTCGGATTCGACGGCGGAGACCAGATCCAGCTGACCGAAGCCTTCCGCGATTCGTTCGCCGGCGCCGCTCGCTCGATCCAGTTCTGGAAGGGAGCGGGCGAACAGGGCGTCCTTCCGGGAGGCGCGAAGGCCGTCGTCGTGGTGCTCGGGCTCGCCGTGCTCGGCCTGATCGCGTTCAACGGAATCCGCCGGCGGCCCGCGATTCCGCCGGCTACCCGGGCATACCTCGCATTGCGGCGCATCCTCGGAGAGCGGCTCGGCACCGTGCCGCCCGCGGTGCCGCCGGTGGAAGTCGCGCGCCTGTTCGAAGCCGCGACGCCCGCATCCGTGCGCGACGCCCGAGCCGTCGTGGACGCCTACTGCGAGAGCGCCTTCGGCGGCCGCGCGACGGACGCCGCGACCGCGCGGGAGCTCAAGGAGCGCGTCCGGAGGCTGAGGAAGCTGGCGTAGCCGAGCACGGCGATCGAAGCCGGCGCGGACCCGGACCGGCCCCAAGGCGACGATACAATTCGCTCCAATCCGCGATGCCCGTCGAGGGCGTTTCTTCCCGCTCTGTCTTCAGGAGGTGTGCGATGAGGTTCCTCGTTTCGAGAGTCGGCCCGTTGGTTGCGGTCTCTCTCCTTTCCGGCGTCGTTCTCGCTCAGTCTCGCGACATTCCGCTGACGAACTGGACGGTTCCTCCCTATCACCCCGCGGGCTCGGCGGGCGGACTCCGGACGATGTCCGACGTGACGCCCGGCATCGCCTTCGTCGGCGTCACGCCGTGCCGCATCGTCGACACGCGACTGGGCTTCGGGTTCACGGGTCCGTACGGACCGCCGAGCCTCGTGGCCGGACCGTCTCGGACCTTCGACCTGAACAGTGGCCCGTGTCCCGGCCTGCCCAACGGGCTGGACGCTTACTCGTTGAACGTGACCGTCGTCAATACCTCCGCGCCCGGCCATCTGGTGATCTG
The DNA here is from genome assembly GCA_036505815.1 of Thermoanaerobaculia bacterium. Classification (GTDB taxonomy): domain Bacteria; phylum Acidobacteriota; class Thermoanaerobaculia; order UBA5066; family Gp7-AA6; genus Gp7-AA6. Next base: position 4,654 of record DASXSX010000236.1, on the reverse strand, counting down.
GCCGACCGGCGGAGCGCAGCCAAATGTCTCGTCGATCAACTTCGTCGCGGGCCAGACCATCGCCAACGCGGTCATCGTCCCGGCGGGAACGAACGGGAGCGTGAACGTCGCCGCGGCGGCCGCTACGGACGTCCTCATCGACGTCAACGGATATTACACGGATACGTACAACCCCGGCGTCCAGCTTCTCTCCATCGCCGATCTTGCCGGCGGCGGGGCAATCCTCGGTGTCAACGTCAGCACCGCTTCGGGGTCTCACGGCGTCGGTGGATTCGTTCCCGGCCCGGGATTCGTGCACGGAGTGCAAGGCCAGGTGGGACCGGCGGCGCAGGGTACCTCGTCCGGCGTCCATGGGATCAACGACTCCACTTCGCCCGGCGGCGTCGGGGTCCTGGGAGAGATTACGTCGACGAGTCCCGGCGTGGACATGGCCGGCGTCTGGGGACTGAACGCCGGAACCGGGACCAATGGATTCGGCGTCAGAGGCTCGCACGTTGGAAGCGGAACCGGGGTTTACGGCCTCGTGAACGGCACCCAGAGCGGGGCGCGTGGTGTTTTTGGCTATGCGAGCGGGAATTTCGGGAACACGTTCGGCGTGAAGGGGCAGACGGCGAGCACGTCTCCCGATTCCGCGGGAGTGAAGGGAGTTTCCGGGTGGGGTGATCCACTCGGCGACAACCTCGATTGCGTCCCCTGTTTTCCGGCGGGGGTTCGTGGAGTCGACAACCGTGCGGACGGGAGCGGCGTTGGTGTCCTGGCGATCTCCCGTGGCAAAGCGGTTGCCGGCGTGCTCCTCGCCACGACGGGGACGGCATACGAGGCCGTGGGCCACCTCGGGAGCCGCTTCGGAGACGATCCGGATATAACTCCCGATCCCGTCTGGGCCGTGTTCGGGCAGGGAGACATCGGCGCTACCGGAACCAAGTACTTCGTCGAGCCGCACCCGAGTGACCCGACTCTGACGATCCGCTATGTTGCCCTCGAGGCAGCCGAGGCCGGCACGTACTTCCGCGGCCGCGGGAAGTTCCAGAACGGCCTCGCGACGATCGAGGTTCCCGAAGACTTCCGTCTCGTCACCGACTCGGAAGGCCTGAGCATCCAGGTGACGCCGATCGGCGAGATGGCGACGGTTGCCGTCCTTCGGATCGGCCTCGATCGCATCGTGGTGAAAGGGTCGCGCAACGTGGAGTTCTTCTACACGGTCAACGGCGTTCGGCGGACCTTCAAGGATTCGAAGCCGATCGCGAAAGGCTACGAGTTCGTACCGGAGAAGCCGGACGCGACGATCCCGCTCTATCTGAGCGAAGAGCAGAAACGCTCGTTGATCGCCAACGGCACCTACAACGCCGACGGGACCGTCAACATGGAGACGGCGAAGAAGCTCGGTTGGGACAAGACGTGGGAGAAGAGAAACCGGCCGGCGCTCCAGCCGGAGGCAAAGCCCTGACGGCGGTCAGTACGCGTTTCTGTGGCGCAGCCCGTAGCGCAGCGTCATCCAGAGGATCTTGATGTCGAGCGCGAGCGACCAGTTCTCGATGTAGTAGAGGTCGTACTCGATGCGCTTCGCGAGACTCGTCGAGCCGCGCCACCCGTTCACCTGCGCCCAGCCGGTCATGCCGGCCCGCACCCGGTGGCGCAACATGTATTGCGGGAACTTCTCCTTGAACTCCCGCACGAACTCCGGCCGCTCGGGGCGCGGCCCGACGAGCGACATCTCTCCCTTGACGACGTTGACGAGCTGGGGGAGCTCGTCCAGGCTCCAGCGGCGCAGGAACCGCCCCACGCGTGTCCGCCTGGGATCCTCGGGACCCGCCCAGGTCGGCCCCGACTCGTCCTCTGCGCCGGTTCGCATCGACCGGAACTTCACGATCTCGAACGGCCGTCCGTCCAGGCCCATCCGCTGCTGGCGGTACAGGACGGGACCGCCGGAGAGGCGGATGGCGATCGCGATGGCACTGAAGAGAGGCGACAGGAGAAGGAGAGCCGTCCCGGCGATCGCGAGATCGAGCGTCCGCTTGACGAGACTCATCCAGCCGGTCAGCGGTACCTGCGTCAGGTGGACGACGGGCAGACCGTCCAGGTCCTCGACCCCCGCGCGGAAGGTGATGTACTGGAGGAGGTCGGGCACGACCCGCACGTCGGCGACGGTTCGCGCGACGTCCTTCAGAACCGCGAGCATCGCGCGATGGGCCTCGAGCGGCAGCGCGAGGAACACGGCATCGACCCGGCGGGCCTCGACGATCCGCGCGGCGTCGGACGTCGCCCCGATGACCGGCACGCCGCGGTAAGACGCGCCGCGTTTTTCCGGGTCGTCGTCGACGAACGCGATCACGCGCAGCCCCGCCTCCGGATGCTCGGCGAGCTTGTCCACGACCGCGCGGCCGAGCCTCCCGGCTCCGACGACCAGCACGCGCCGAACGCCGTAGCCGTGCCGCCAGGCCTCCTCGAGGTAGCGGCGGATCGCCGTCCGTCCGGCGAAGACGAACAGGACGTCGGAGACGAAGAAGAGGACGAGCACAGCGCGGGAGTAGTCGAAGCCTCGGGAAAAGGTCGCGATCCCGATCAGCAGAAGCGTCGCGAGCGCCGTCGCGACCAGGACCGCGAGCCCTTCCTCCACGCTCGAGCGGTTGCGCCGGACCTGATAGAGGCCGTGGAAGTAGTAGACGAGCGGCCACAGGACGGCGATGAACGGGAAGAGCCGCAGGTACGCGGAGGCCGGGGGGACCCCCTTGGTGACCGGGATGATCTCCGCTTCGAACCGCAGCCAGTACCCGGCGACCAGGGCAGCGAAAGTCGCGATGAGGTCCGTCGCCAGGAAGAGCGCCGCGAGCCGGCGATTCGAGTGTCGGATCATGACTGCGGGCTCAGCGTTTTGTCATCACCACGACCCTCTTGCTCCAGCGTAGGCACCAGATCGGCCAGCTCCCGGTGGAACTGCCTCGCGAAGCGCTCGCGCGAAAAGGGCAGCGCCCTCGCCCGCAGGGCAGTGTAATCGAAGCACATGCGGCCGAGCCTCTCGATCGCGGCTGCGAGCCCTTCGGCCGTCTCCTCGGTCGCGAGAGCTCCGTTCACCCCGTCGGTGACGGTATCGAGGGCGCCGCCTCTTGCGAGCGCCGCCGCGGGCGCGCCACACGCCGCCGCCTCCACGAGCGAGATCCCGAAGTCCTCCTCTCCCGGCTGGACGAACGCGAAGCACGTCCGATAGAGCTCCCGCAGCGCCTCGCGATCGAGGTCCGACAGGATTCTTACGGACGGCGTTGCGCGCGCGCGGAGGCGCCGTTCTTCCGGCCCCTTTCCGACGAGGACGAGCGGCCGGCCGACGAGCCGGGCGGCCTCGATCGCGAGCTCATAGCGTTTGTACGGGACGAGCGAGCCCACCGCCAGGAGGAAATCCGAGCGGATTCCACCCGATCCTTCGAAGAACTCCACGTCCACGGGCGGAGACACGACGGCCGCCGGGCGTCCATAGTGCTTCCGGATCCGCTCGGCGACCGCGAAAGAGTTCGCGAGGTACCGCGTCGGGCGGCCCGCGGTCGCGCGGTCCCATCGACGCAGCCGGTCGATGGCCGCCTTCTTCAGTTTCCAGAAGCGCGTCGCGTCGCGCGGGAAGTACGTCTCGAACTGCTCGTAGGCGTAGCGGACCGGCGTGTGGCAATAGCAGAGGTGCGGAACGCCTTGCGGCGCGATCGCTCCCTTCGCGACGCAGTGCGAGGAAGAGACGACGAGGTCGAAGCCGGACAGGTCGAACGATTCGACCGCGCGCGCGAAGAAGGGGAGATATTGCCGGTAGCGCCGTCGCGAGAACGGAAGCCCGTTCAACCAGGATGCGCGGATCGGGTATCGCTCGATGCCGGGGGAGACGGAGCCCGGCACGTAGAAGAGCGTGAAAACGGTCGGCTCGGGCAGCTCTCGGAGGATCTCCTCGAGGACCTTCTCGCCGCCGCGCATGCCGTTCAGCCAGTCGTGGACGACCGCCGTTCTCATCGCCCGCGCGAGTTCCGGCTGCCGGCGCGCGCGAGCGCCTCCCCATACACTTCCAGCGTCCGCTCGGCGGCCTTATCCCAGGAGAAGTCGAGCGCTCGCTTCTTTCCGAGCTCCACGAAGTCGGCGCGAACCTTCGGGTCGGTCGTGAGCGCGACGATTCCGCGCGCAATCGCGTCCACGTCGAGCGGATCGACCAGGTAGGCATAGCCGCCGGCGATCTCCTGGAGCGCCGAGGTCGACGACGTCAGGACCGGCGTCCCGCAGGCCATCGCCTCGATCACCGGCAGCCCGAATCCCTCGTACAGCGTGGGATAGAGGAGCGCGTCGGCCCCGGCGAAGAGACCCGGCAGATCGTCTTCCTCGATCAGCCCCGGCCGGGCGATGGCGGAACCGACGTCGAGCGCGGCGATCAGCGCGTCGATGCGCGCGCTGTTCTTCGGCATCGGGCCCGCGAGCGCGAGAAGGTGCGGGAGGTCCGGCCGCGCTCGCCGGGCTTCCGCGAACGCGCGGACGACGTTCTGCACGTTCTTGTGGGGCTTCTCTCCGCCGAGGAAAAGAAGGTACGGCGCGCGGAGCCCGTACTTTTGAGAGACCCGAAGGCGCTCCTCCTGCGGCACGTCCAGTCGGAAACGGGGCGAGACCCCGTTGTAGATGACGTCCACGCGGGAAG
>DASXSX010000235.1:0-2711 GCA_036505815.1 Thermoanaerobaculia bacterium | reverse complement strand
ATCTTTGCCGAGGCGACGCCCGACATGCGGATCTCGCGCGAAGAGATCTTCGGCCCGGTCACGACCGTCATCCCGGTCACGTCTTTCGAAGAGGGTGTCCGGATCGCGAACTCGGTCGAGTACGGGCTTTCCGGGTCCGTTTACACCCGCGACGTCGAACGCGCATTCCGGGCGATGCGCGACTTCGAGACCGGGATCTTCTACGTCAACTCCTCGACGATCGGGGCGGAGGTCCACCTCCCGTTCGGCGGCGTGAAGAACACCGGGAACGGCCACCGGGAGGCGGGGATCGCCGGTCTGGACGTCTTCACCGAATGGAAGTCCATTTACGTGGACTTCTCCGGCCGACTGCAAAGGGCGCAGATCGATACGCACGAGAGCGCCGACTGACATGTCGCCGCGGACGGAGATCGCGCCTCCTCGCGCCTCGACGCGCGGCAAGCGGGTGCCGGCCTCGCCGATCCGGCGGCTCATGCCGCTCGCGGAAGACGCGAAGCGGCGCGGCATCCACGTCCATCACCTGAACATCGGGCAGCCGGACCTCGAGACCCCCGCGGCGATGCGGGACCGGCTGTCGCGATTTTCCGAACGCGTCATCGCATATTCGCCGTCCGGCGGCACGCCCGAGTACCTCGGGTTCTTGGTCGAGTACTACCGGCGGCTCGGCCTCTCGCTGACTCCCGACGAGCTCATCGCGACGACCGGGGGGAGCGAGGCGATTCTCTTTGCTTTCCTGGCGTGCGCGGATCCGGGCGACCAGGCCCTCGTGGTCGAGCCCTTCTATACGAACTATTCGGCGTTCGCCGCGATGGCCGGGGTCGAGCTCGTCCCGCTCACGAGCCGGGTCGAGGACGGCTTCCATCTGCCGCCACGCGACGCCTGGGAGCGTGCCGCGACCCCGCGGACGAAGATCGTTCTGCTCTGCAATCCGAACAACCCGACGGGCACCGTCTACTCGCCCGAGGAGCTCGAGGACGTCGCCGGCTTCTGCCGCGACCGAGGAATCTTCCTGGTCGCCGACGAGGTCTACCGCGAGTTCGTGTACGACGGACGGCGCACCATCAGCGCGCTCGCGCTCGAGGGATGCGAGGACTTCGTCGTTCTGGTGGACAGCCTGTCCAAGCGATACAGCGCCTGCGGGATCCGGCTGGGTTGTCTCGCCACCCGCAACCGCGAGATCCACCGCGCGTGCCTGCGAATGGCCCAGGGGCGGCTCTCGCCGCCGGGGCTCGCGCAGTTCGTGGCGATCGGCGCACTCGAGCTTCCACCGGAGTACATGACCGGAGTCGTCGCCGAATATCAGCGCCGTCGGGACGTCCTGGCCGCGGGCCTTCGGCGTATCCCGGGCGTCTTCCTGCCGAAGCCGGAGGGCGCGTTCTACTTTGTCACGCGCCTCCCGATCGCCGACGGCGACGACTTCGCGAGCTGGCTGCTCACCGACTTCCAGCTCGACAAAGCGACCGTGATGATCGCTCCGGCGCGCGGGTTCTACGCGACGCCCGGTCTCGGCGCGGACCAGGTGCGGATCGCTTACGTCCTGAAGGAAGAGAGTTTGCGCGCCTCGGTCGAGATCCTCGCGGCCGGCCTCGACGCGTACTCGCGCGCGCGCGGTCTTCATCCGCTCACGGCGGAAGCCACCAGCGCGCCGGATGCCGCGGATTTCCTGCTCCCCCAGGGGACTTAGGATGCAGCCGCCCAAGGGGCTCGAAGGCCGCGCGCGTCGCTCCGCAGAAGTGTTCTGAACTGCGTTCTGCCCTGGAGGCTTTCATGACTCAAGGAATTCGCGTTCGTCTCGGTGCTCTGACGCTTCTCTTGATGTTATCGGCCTCAACAAAGAGCGAATGCCTGGTCGTCTTCGGCGATGCGCGATCAGTCGAGCCGGACTCGGGAAGCGCTTCGAAACCGACGGAGGCGACGGCGATCGTCGATGTCCAGAGGTTCCTCAACCTGCGAACTGGGCGGTGGACAGTTCACCGCGTCACCAAGAAGTCGGAACGCTCCGGGCAGGTGAAGAACCGTGAAACCTATGAGATGGATGCCGTGCTCGACGTAACGGTTCACAGCGCTGGCGAACTTCGCCGAAGGGACCTGGAGAACGATCCATGGCTGGCTCGCATCAGCGGACGAGCGGGCGAGAGGAAATCGACTCCTGTTACTTTGACCTGGGTCAGAACAGACTCGGGCTGGAAGCTGCGTAGCCTGAGATAGTCCGCAGAGCGAAGCGTCCGCCGGGCATCGCGTTGTAGCCCACCGAATAAGATAGCCGCCTTTCCGGAGGCTCTCTTGAAGAAGACTTTTCGTAGTCGGATCATCGCCGCCGCCCTGCTCGTCACGATCCCGGCCGTCTCCACCGCCGCAGCGAAGAAGACGGCACCGGAGAAGCCTCCGGAAGGCTCTCTCGCGAAGCTCTACGAAGGCCTCGAGTTCCGGAACATCGGCCCGTACCGGGGCGGCCGCGTCGACGCCGTTGCCGGGGTCCGCGGTCAGCTGCTCGTCTACTACTTCGGCGGCACCGGGGGAGGCATCTGGAAGACCGTGGACGGCGGCTCGAACTGGCAGGCGATGTCCGACAAGGACTTCAAGACGGGCTCGGTCGGCGCGATCGGGATCGCGGAATCCGATCCGAACGTGATCTACGCCGGAATGGGGGAGGCGGCGATCCGCGGAAACGTCTCGCACGGGAACGGCGTGTACAAGTCGACCGATGCCGG
>DASXSX010000234.1:0-7822 GCA_036505815.1 Thermoanaerobaculia bacterium | reverse complement strand
CCCAGATCGGCGCCGCTGCCCCCGAACCGCTTCGACCAGACGTGCGCCCCCGCCGAGTTGTACTTCACCAGGAACACGTCCTGGGCTCCCGCGCTGAAGAGCGGCCCGCCTCCAAAATCCACCCCCGACGACGACACGCTGAACTGACCCGTCACAAACAGGTTGCCGAGGCTGTCCGCCGCAACGCCCGTCCCGATGTCGCTGCCGGTGCCCCCGATCGTCTTGGCCCACACGTACCCGCCGGTCGAGTTGTACTTCGCGACGAAAATGTCGCTCCCGCCCCGGTTCCCCAACATCCCGGCACCGTAGTCCACCGAGGTGCTGCCCTGAAACCCGGTTACCACGGTGTTGGCCGAGGAATCCACCGCCACCGCATAAGCGGAATCCACGCCGTCCCCTCCGATGCCGCGCGACCAGACCGGCGAGCCCGAAGAGGAATACTTCGCCACGAACGCATCTATCGTCGGACCGGAGGTCGGGTTCGTATAGCTCGTCACGAGACCACCGCCGAAATTCACGATCCCCTGGTACTGACCCGCCACCACCACGTTGCCGGAAGAATCCACCGCCACCGACTTGCCGCTGTCGGTGCCGCTACCCCCATACCACTTCGACCAGGATCCACCACCACTCGCGGCCTTGGTCGTCGCCGCAGAGGTATTCGAGTATGCGGAGTCCCCACCTGTGTTGTTCGCGCGGACCCGGAACGAATAAGTCGTCGACGCCGAGAGGCCCGTGCTCGAATACGAAGTCACGTTCACGCCGGTCGTCCCGATCTGCGCCCACGGGACCGTCGACGTGCTCCGTTCGATCTTGAAGCCGGTCTCGTTCGTGGAGGTGTCCACCCAGACCAGATTGATCTGGCTCGAGGAAACCGCGGAAGCCGAGAGACTCGACGGCGCGGAAGGCACCCCGGAGGCGGCCTTCGTCGTCGCCGATGCGGTGTTGGAGTAGGCGGAAGTTCCTGACGAGTTGTAGGCCGCCACGCGATAGTAGTAGAGCGTCGAGGCAAGCAGTCCGCTGTCGCTGTATCCAGCCGCCGCAGTCGCTCCGATGTAAGTCCACGGCCCGGCTGCGGCCGGAGCTCGCTCGACGCGGAACGCCGTTTCGTTGCTGGAGTTGTCCTTCCAGGAGAGGGTGACCTGGCTCGAGGAGGGCGAGGTTGCCGTGAGGGTGCTCGGAGCAGCCGGGATAGTCCCAGGCGCCGGTGTTGGCGTCGGTGCGGCGCTCAAAGTCCTCGCGCTGGCAACGCTCGAATACGTCGAAAACGCTCCACTCTTCGAGGTCGCTCGAACCCGGTAGTAGTACAGCGTTCCGGCGCTCAATCCGGTGTTCGAGTACGCGGTTACGTCCTTTCCGACGCTTGCGATCTGGGTCCATGAGGAGCCATTCAAGCTGCGCTCGATCAAATACCCGGCTTCGCTCTGGTTGGTGTCGCCCCAGGAGAGATTGATCTGACCGGAGGAAATGGCAGTCGCCGTCAAGGGCGAGGGAGGGGAAACGTTGAGCGCCACAGCCGATCCAGGGAGGACCAGAAGGAGAGCCCCGATAGCCGCAACAAGAATCCGGTACCCTTTCAAAGCGGCACGACGTCCCATCGGCGTCTTCTCCTGGTTAGCCGATTTCCGCCGATCAAGAACCCCGTCAGAACGCCGTTGGAGAAAGGGCTTTTGACCACCGGAAAACGGGAGATCTCGAGCGGTTCCAACGAGGCCGTTTTTGGGTCCCACCACCGCCCGAGAGGAAAAAGTGAACTACGCTACGGCTCCTTCCGTGGTGCGCCTCGCGTCGCGTTCTTATCCAGAGTCTACGCGTCAGTATAACTCGACGTTCGTCGTACCTCTTCCCGGAAAATCAAGAAATCGTACCTCCCGTTCAAAATCCCCTAAACCCTTTGGCTCGAAGGGCCTCGGGCTCGATTGCAAAGACCCTGAGCTCTCCAGGTGAAGTCATGCATAGTCTGCGCCGGTCGGCAGAAAACGTCCCGCCGGCAAGGTGATTTGAGTCGCCGCATACCCGGTGGTGCCGGTCGGCCCCGACCATGGTCGACCGGAGAGCCGGGGCTGGTGCTCTGACCCCGTCGGAAATAATCGCCCGCCCCGGCCTCGTTCGAGAAAGCGCTGATGCCCAGACGATCGATCCCTGTCCTCATCTTCCTGTTCGCGACCTTCTTTTCCGGGCGTCTTCGCGCCCAGGGCAACGAGGTCTTTCCCGATCTCGAGTTCGCCGGAGAGGAAGGAGGCACGATCCGCCTTTCTGAACTGAAGGGCAACGTCGTCCTCCTGAACGTCTGGGCGACCTGGTGCGGCCCCTGCAAGATGGAGCTGCCGATCGTGCAGCGGATGTACGACCGGTACAGCGACCGGAATTTCGTCGTCCTCGCAGTCAACGTCGATGCGGACCGCAAGCGCGTGCAGCCGTTCATGAAGCGCTACAACATCTCGCTTCCGGTCTATTCGGCTGCTCCGGAGGACGTCGCGCAGATGACGGCGATGGGGATTCCATCGACGTTCATTCTCGGCCCCAACCGCGCTCTCATCGACATGGCGGTCGGGTTCTCGCCCGAGGTCGAGGAGCGCTGGAAAAAGGTCATCGAGAAGCACCTGAAGCCGCGCAAGTAAGTCTCCATCCCGTCCCGAAAAGAGGGCGCCACCGCGCCGTCTCGCACACTTCGCTGGCACCGGAATTGCCCCTGGACGCCGCGGAGGTCCTATATGAAGTTCCGGGTGTTTCTGCTGATGCTTCTCGCGGTCGGCGCCAGCGCCGTCGCGCAGGCCCAGATTCGCGAAGGGACCGTCGAGATCTCGCCCTTCGCCGGATATCTTTTCGGAGGCGAGTTCGCGCGCGGCACCACGTCGCTCTTCAACTTCAAAGTCGACGTCGATGACGAGGCCACGTACGGGCTGCGTGTCGGCTACAACGTCTCAGAAAAGTTCGAATTCGAAGTTCAGGCATCCCGTACCGACACGAAATTCGTGACCGACAACGACCAGCTCTTCAACCCCGGACAGCAGAACCTCGGGGATCTGAGGATCGACTATCTGCTGGGCTACGGGACCTTCAATCTCGGTCACCGACGCGCCGTGCCGTACATCACGATCGGGGCCGGCGTAGCGCGGCTCGATCCGGACGTGCCGGGCTCGATCGCGCGGCGAGACACGCGTTTCACGGGAAGCCTGGGAATCGGTTTCAAGGCGTTCGTGAATCCGCACTTCGGGTTCCGCTTCGACGGACGCGGATACGCGACGTCGCTCGGTAACCGCAACAACGACCGATCCCGCTGCCGCGACGATTTTTTCGACAATTGCGACAACCGGGAGTGGCTCACCAACGGCGAGCTCTCGGGCGGCCTCATCTTCGCTTTCTGAGGAGGCGCATCGCGCTTGTTCAACGGCTCGGACGAACCGTGATGCGCCGATCACCTTCCGGCGTCTGACGAATCGCGACTTCCCAGGTCGGCGGAAGCGCTTCCTTGATCGCGGCGCCCGGCCACTCGACGGCGACCGGCGCGCTTGCGACCGCGCCCGGCAGACCGAGAATCTCGAGGTCTTCCGGCCGATCGGCCAGCCGGTAGAGATCGAGGTGGCGCATCACGATCGCGCCGCCGGGAGCAGCGTACTCGTGAAGGATCGCGAAGGTGGGCGAAGCGACCTCGCGTGCGACGGCGCCCAGCCCGGCGGCCAGTCCGCGCGCGAACGCGGTCTTTCCGGTCCCGAGGTCTCCGATGAGATAGACGACGTCGGACCGCGAGAGCTCCAGCGCCAGCTCCCTGCCGAACGCTTCTGTCTCTTCTTCGCTTCGGGAAAAGACCTCCTGCCTCACCCGTTTCCCGTTTTCCGTCTCCCGTTTCCCGGATTGGCCTGTTGCAGCTCGCGCCGGACGAGTGGAATGGCGTCGGCCACTTCGTGCGCGAGCAGGCCCGCATCTCCAAGCGTCCGCGCGAGCCTCTCCCCCGCTGACCCGTGCAGCCACGCGGCCGCCGCCGTCGCGACCTCTGCCGAAAGTCCGGCGGCGAGAAGAGCCGCGATGACTCCGGCGAGGACATCGCCTGAGCCCGCGGTCGCGAGAAGCGGCGTGCCCGACGAGTTCACCACCACCCGCTCGTCCGGAGTCGTCGTGAGCGAGGCCTCACCCTTCAACAGGACGCAGCAGCGGGCGGTTCGGGCGAGTTCGCGGGCCGCCGACAGCCGGTCCGACTGGACGTCCCGCGCGGACTTTCCCAGCAGCCGCCCGGCCTCGCCGGGGTGGGGCGTCGCGGCCATCGGGCCCTTTCGCCGCGCGAGGGCCCGAGCGCGGCCGGCGAAGGCATTCAGCCCATCGGCATCGAGAACGAGAGGCAGCCGCGCCCGCCCGACGACGGTGTGGACGACCTTCACCGTCGCGGGCGCCGTACCGAGGCCCGGCCCGACCACTGCGGCATCGAACTCCTCGAGCCGCTCCAGAAGCTCCTCTCCGGCCTCTCCCGCGAGAGCGCCGCCCTTCTCCGGGAGCCCGTGCGTCATCGCCTCGGGAAGAGCCGAGACCACGACCGTCTCCAGAGATGAGGGGCAGAAAACCGTAACGAGCCCGGCACCTGCGCGCAGCGCCCCGCGGGCGGCGAGCACTGAAGCTCCGATCTTGCCGAGCGACCCTGCGACGATCGCGACGCGTCCGAAAGCGCCCTTGTGGGCGCCGGGATCCCGGGGGGGAAGAAGAGGGCTCACGGCCTCCGCGGTCGCGAGAAAGAGTCGGTGTCCCTTGCGTGCGAGCAACTTCCCGGGAATCCCGATGTCGTGCACGACGAGCGTTCCACAGAGCCGCCGCGCCGGCGGAAACGCATGACAGAGCTTCGGCGCGGCAAACGCCACGGTCACCGTCGCGCGGACCGCTTCGCCCGGTATTTCGCCGCCGTCGGAGGAGAGACCGGAAGGAACGTCTGCCGCGACGATCGGACGGCCGGCCGAGTTGACCGCCGCGACCGCCCTCGCCGCGTCTCCGGAGAGCGGGCGTTCGAGTCCCGTTCCGAAGAGCGCGTCTACGACTCCGTCGGCTTCGCGAAGGGCGCGGGTGAGCTCCTTCCATTCGCGCTTTCCGGCGAGCGGCTCGAGCGCAATCCCCGCGTCCCGGGCGCGCCGGGCGTTGGATGCCGCGTCGCCCCGATAGGATTCCGGCTCGCGCAGGGTGAACACGCGCGCCGACCGACCCGCCTTCTCCAGAAGCCTCGCCGCGGCGAGACCGTCCCCGCCGTTGTTGCCCGGCCCGCAAACGACCACAATCCGCCGACTGCGGGGAAAATCGCGCGCGACCGCCTGCACGACGCCGGCCGCCGCGTTCTCCATGAGCGTCTCCGAAGACACGCCTTCGCGAATCGCCGCTTCGTCCGCGGCGCGCATCTGGCGCGAGTCCAGGATGGGAATCACGCGAGGAGCTCCGGAGCGATCCGGGCGAGAGCCGCGGCCGTGGCGCGCGGGTAATCCTCCTCGGCCGGATCCCGGGCGGCCAGGTCGGCCACCAGTCGCTCGAGATCCGCGGGACGGTCGACGTCGTATGCCACCTCGGTGATCGCGACGCGAAGCCCCGCGCGGTGGGCACGGTCGAGCGTCACCGAGAGCGTCGCATCCGTCGACCAGGGAATCTCCCGGAAGAGCTCTTCCGGCGCCGCGCGCGCCGAAACCGCCATCGCGCAGTAGCCGCCGTCCCGCGCGGGAATGATCGCCACGTCCTGGTCGGAGGTGACGGTCTCGAAGAGCTCGCGCAGTGACCGGCGGGGCAGAGCCGGGTGGTCCGAACCCACCGCCAGGACCGCTGTCGCTCCGCGAGATCGCTCGGCCAGGAAGGCGGTGGTCAGGCGGAGGCCGAGATCCCCCTCCGCCTGCATCTCCCGACGCCAGGGCGACCCGAAGATCGCGGCGAGGCTCGGCTCATTCGGATCCGGGTCGGCGTAGAGAACCGAGTTCCAGGTCGGATCCGCATAGACGCGCGATGCATCCTCGAGAAACGCGCGGTAGAGCTCGGCGGCTTCTTCCGGCGCGAGCACCGGCGCGAGCCGCGTCTTGACGACTCCGGGGACCGGGGTCCGGGCGAAAAGGGCGAGCGTCAAACGATGCTCTGGCACGCCGGGATTATGTCCCGCGTTCCCGCCCTGGTTTGGCCTCTCCGCCCGCCGCTCGCGCAGGGAGCGCCGCGGGCCAGACCCGGAGCTCAGCCCGTTTTTTTCGTCTCCTTCGGGAGCACCGAGACGAAGACGTTCTTCTGGAGATAGGACGTCAAGTTCGAGACGCCGTCGCGCAGCGCCACCGCGAGCTTCTGGCCGCCCGGCACGACGAGGAGCTGCACGTCGTAGTAGTAGTCCTTCTTCTGGGCGCTCGAGAGGTCCCGGGCCGGGACGCTCACCGCCTGACGCTGGACCTGCAGATCCGACTGCTTGCCGAGGGCGTCGAGCACCACAAAATAGACGAAGAACTGCCCTTCGTATCGGTCTCCCGACGGCACGAGACCGAGCTTGCCGACCGGGATCGCGATGCGCACGGGGAGAAGGTAGTTGTCCTGATCGTAAGGGCGCGGCTCGCCCACGGTCATACTCGCTCCCAGCGGATTGTCTTCCCGAGGGTAGAACAGGCTCGCGACGACGGCTTCGGCCGTCCGGGTCTCCGTCGATTTCTCCAGAAGACCCTTTCGCGAACGCACGGTGAGCCCCTTGCGCTTGATCCGGACCTCCACCGAGTGCGGGCGATCCGCGGCGGCACGCGTCGTTCGGTATCCGATGGAGTAGAAGTTGGAGAAATCCTTCGACAGCTCGTCCAAGCTGCTCTTCCAGTCGTTGGTGTTGATCGCCGCCATCCCGCCGGTCTGCTCGGCGAGCATGACGAGCGGCGCCTGCGTGTTCTGACGCGTCAGGAAACTCGACGGCCGGGTCTCCATGTAGCGGGTTTCCGCCGAGACGAACTCGTCGGCGGCGAGCCCGGATGCGTCGAGCGCCCAGATCGTGACGCCGTTGGCGTTGGCGGCCTGCGCGATCGTCGCGTATTTCGAGTTCAGATCGAACTCGAGCGTCTCGAGAGTGGCGGAGCTGCCCGGGAATTTCCTCGTGATCGCGTCGAAGAGCTCCGCGCCCGCCGATGCGGGGAGGCCTTCCGAAACGTAGATGAAGATCTTTCTGCCTTCGACGCCGGCGAGCCCGTTCAACGTCGTCTTCAACGCGTCGACGGCGAACTGGAGATCGTTGCGGAGAGATTGCGCGTAGGAGCGCGCCGTCCGGGTCGCGTCGTTCTCGCTCTGCGCCTCGTTGATCCGGGCGAGCGCGTCTCTCCTCTCGCCAGCCTGACTCGTCCCGCCGCCCGTCTCCATCTCGGTCTGCTCGACCGCGGAGAGAACGTCCCCCTTCTCGGAGGTGAACTTGCGCTTGACCTTGAGCGATCGGTTGTAGGTCACGACCATCGCCTCCGCCTGGGGGCCGACGGTCGCGGAGAGAAATTCCTTCAGCCGCTTGAACATTCGATTGCGGTTCTGCGGCTGGATGTTCAGGTTGTCGATATAGACGATATAGCGGGTTTTGAGCTGGCGCGGAACTTCCGCCGCCGCCTCGGGCGAGTCGAGAGGAACGGTCTTGCCGTCCTCGAGCAGGACCTTCCCGCCGGTGACCGCGTAGAAATTCGTGATCACCTGCGGAATGCTGTCCTGTAGCACCTCGAAATCATCCTTGGCGAGCCCGGAAACGCGGTTGCCTTTCGAGTCGGTGACGACGACGTCGATGTTCGTGACCGATACGTCCACGCGTTCGGAGACCGGCGGAAAAGGACGCGAGGAATCCTGCTCACGCGGAGCTCCCGGCTTCGTCGCGCCC
>DASXSX010000233.1:0-11686 GCA_036505815.1 Thermoanaerobaculia bacterium | reverse complement strand
CGGGTCGGGCGGCTCTTTCACTCGATCGCGGTCGTGGCGGCGCGGCTCAACCCGTTCTGGGACTTCCGGGTGGTCGACGACGTCCATCCTGATCCCCGCCGCCCGTACGTCTTCGTCGCCAACCACGCCTCGAATGCCGACCCGTTCTTAGTCGCGATGCTCCCCTGGGAGATGAAGTGGCTCTCGAAGAAGTCCATCTTCGACATCCCGCTGCTCGGCTCGATGATGCGCGTGGCTGGAGACGTCGAGATCGAGCGCGGCAACAAGGAGAGCGCCCGCAAGGCGATGGAGGAGCTCCGCGAGCGGCTCGACCGCAAGCTCTCGGTCCTCGTCTTCCCTCAGGGGACGCGCAGCCCGGACGGCTCGGTCGGAGAGTTCCGGGAGGGCGCGTTCCGGCTCGCGATCGAGGCCGGCGTTGACGTGGTGCCGCTGGCCGTATCGGGGACCGCGGAGTCGCTCCCCAGAGGGTCGATCGCGTTCCGCGAGACGAGCGCAACCGTCACCGTGCTCCCGCCGGTCCCGACCCGGGGGTTGACGGCGGAAGACGCACCACGACTGGCGGAACAGGTGCGCGCCGAGATCGCTACCGCAATCCGCTCCGGATCTTCCGGATCGCTTCTTCCGCCGCCCAGCGAGCCCGCGGCAGCTTCCTGAGCTCTTCGAGAGCCGGGATCGCCGGAGCCGCGGCGCGTCCGATCTCGCCCAGCGCCGATGCCGCGCTCCGCAGGACGTGCACGTGCTCGTCGGCCGCGCGGCACGCCTCCGTCAGCGCCGGAACCGCGCGCGCCGCTTTCGGCCCGAGGGCTCCGATCGCGTTCGCCGACATCAGGCGCACGTTCGGATCCGGGTCTTTCAGCCGCGCGATCAACGGATCGAGCGCGGGCGAGGCGGTCGCGCCCGCCGACCGCAGGCCGAGCGCCGCCAGGCCCCGCACGACCGGGTCGTCGTCGGTAAGCGCCTTCGCGAGCTCCGCGACGGCGGAGATGGCGCGCTCGCGGGTCCGCCCGATCTGTTCGGCCCCCGCTTCCCGGACCAGTGGATCCGGACTCCCGAGCGCGCGCTTCCACGCGAGCGGATCCATCGAAGCGCGGATGCCATCGGCGGCGCGCTGCCGCTCGACCGCTGCCTTCCACGCGTCGGCTCCGACCCGCGACAGGATCAGGTCGTCCACTCCCAGGTTGTAGCCGCGCGACGCCTCGTCCTTGCCGGTGCAGACGAACGTCACGACGTGCCGCCCCTTCGACAGCCGCGGCCAGCCGAGCAGGAGCGCGAGCCCCACGTAGGTCTCGGGCTTGTATCCGTCGAGCTGCCCGGTCGGCAGGACGTCGGCA
Organism: Thermoanaerobaculia bacterium; assembly: GCA_036505815.1. Taxonomy (GTDB): domain Bacteria; phylum Acidobacteriota; class Thermoanaerobaculia; order UBA5066; family Gp7-AA6; genus Gp7-AA6. The sequence continues at coordinate 10,355 of DASXSX010000233.1, read as the reverse complement.
CCCGGCTCGTGCTCGAGCTCGGCCGACTGGACCGCTTTGCCGTCGAGGAGCGTCGAGTAGGTCCCGTAGTCGTAGCTCTGCGCGACCTCGGTGACAAGCTCGTATTCGCCGTCCTCCTCGACGTCGAACGGGACGTCGAGGCGCGCGCCGGCGCCCTCCGCCTGGAGGTAGAGGACGTCCTTCGACCAGAAGAGGTCCTTCGAGACCGAGACCTTGCCCTTCTGCGCCTTCGCTTCCGAGAGCGCGGTCTCGACCTCGATCTGCCGCGTGTTTCCCTGCGGCAGACGCGCCGCGCCGTACGGCGGCTCCGGCTGGTCGGCCGCGATCCCGACCTGGTACCAGTACGCGACCGAAGACATCAGATCCGTGCGCTCTCCCGACGCCGACTTGACGGAGCCATCCGCGTTGAACGTCCAGCCCTTGTGCTCGAAGACGAACCGGAGGGAGCGGCGGAACGGGATCGGATCCGCCAGGTGCCATCGGAACGCCGTCATCCGCGACCCCAAGCCGGTCCCTTCCGCGACCGACGCGCCGGCGTACGGTCCGCTGTCCACGCGCAGGCCCCACGCGTCGTTGAAGTAGTCCTCGGAGCCGGTGCCTTCGATCGACGGCTTCTTCTCGCCGTCGACGAAGAAGAAGTCGTCCCCCTCCCCGAACCAGCCCGCCTCCGCCTGCACGACCGACAGCACCGTGCCGACGTAATGCCCGCGCCCTCGCACCGAGAGGACCTCGTACGGCGCGCCGCCCGACGCCGGAAGCGCCTGCCGGTAGCGCGCGTGGAAATACGCGGTGTCCGGCGGGAGCGACCGGACCTTCTTCCAGTCCACGTGGTAGTAGAGGTTCGACGTCCGGCGGCGGCCCTCGTTGGTCACGGTGATCCGGCAGGAGCGCCGGAACGGCATCGGCCAGTTGCTGTTGCGCGACCGGCCCTCCGAGCTGTCCCGGACGACGAGCGAATCGACCGGCCGCTCGAAGCCGTGACCGACCGCGAAGAAATCGCCGACCGGCGCGTCCACAGAGGCGACGCGGCTGCCGTCGTAGTAGACGCGCAGCCGCAGGAGGCGCGGCCAGCCGTACTCGTTGTCAGCGACGGTCAACCAGATGTGGGTCACGACGCCCGGGCCGGTCAGATCCGCGAGCGTGATCGTCTCGCCCGGGATCGGGCGCTTGCTGTCGTCGTTCGAATTCCAGTCCGCGTTGTTGCTCGAGGAACGAAACGCTCGGAAGTTTTTCGGATCCGGCAGACGCGAGATGTCCACCGGCTGCTGCGCGGGCGCGAAAGAGGAGACGAGGAGCGCGATCGCCACTCCGACCGCCGGCTTCATCGAGAACAGGGGACAGACCACGGTTTTCGCCGTCATGGCGATCACACGGCGGAGTTTCTGAAAACCGTGGTCTGTCCCCGGATCTTCTCGAACGGGATGTCCAGGATCGGGTACTGCTCCCATCCCCGATAGTTGAAATGCCACCACTCGCCGGGATCGACGGTGAAGCCTTCCTTTTCCATCTCCGCGCGCAAGAGATCCCGCCGCGCGCGTTCCTCGTCGGCACCGCCCCTGTAATCCGGATTCGCGCGGTCGGAGAACTCGTCGTATGAGCTCGGCATCGGAACTTCTCGACCGGTCGAGAGGTCGTACATCGAGAGGTCCACGGCCGCGCCCCGATTGTGCTTCGAGCCTTTGGCGGGGTTCGCGACGAAGCCCTTCTCTCTCTTGTCCTGCGGGGTGATGTCCCAGAAGAGCTTCGTGACCGACCACGGCCGGTAGCCGTCGAAGACGAGCAGCCCGTACCCCTTTTCGTGGAGCGAGCGGTTCACCCGCACGAGCGCCTCGGCGGCCGGACGCTGGAGGAAGGCGCGCGCCTGACGGTAGACTGGCCGGCCGGTGAAGTTGTTCGGAGTCGCGTAGCGGACGTCGAGATGGATCGTGGGATCGAGCTTCACGATCTCGACCAGGTCCGGCGCGGGGAACGGGCCGGGCTCTTTCGGCGGGCCGGACGGAGCCGCCGCGCAGGCCTCGAGGACCACGATCGACGCAGCCGCCAGAACCCGTCTGAGGCGGAACGGGAGAGCGTGCATTTCTCCTCCGAAGGCGTGGCCGACTCTTTCACCAGTCGCCCGGACCGCGCAAGAATGACTCGATCCGGGAACGCTAAGATCGCGCGTCTGCGATGTCGAATCCGCCCGGCCATGACGAACCGATCTGGCTGCGCGCCGCATGGTGGATCGCGCCGCGGCGCTCGTGGTCTTCAGCATCCGCGTTCTCGCGCCGGCCCACCCGAGACGCGCGGACATCGTCGCGCTCATCGCGGTGAACCTCTTCAACGTCTGGTACGGCTATCGCGAGCACTGCCGAACGCAATGACGCGGCGAAAACGATTCCACGCCGCGGGTCGCGAAGAGTGGCGGGCGTGGCTCGAGCGGCACCACTCGAGCGAGCCGGAGATCTGGCTCGTCTACGCGAAGAAGCACACGGGAAAGTCGAGCGTCCGCTACGGGGAAGCGGTCGAGGAGGCTTTGTGCTTCGGCTGGATCGATGGGATCGTCAACCGCTTGGATGCCGATCATTACATGCAGCGGTTCACGCCTCGGACGGGTATACGGAAGTGGTCGAAGCTCAATCGCGAGCGGTTCCGGCGTCTCGTCGAAGAGGGCCGGATGACCGATGCGGGTCGGGCCAAGCTGCCCGCCGACGTGCCTGCACCGCCGCGAAGGCTTCCGACGGGCGCTCCGGTGCCGGAGTTCATTCGCAGCGCGCTCCGCGCCCATCCGGTTGCGCGGAGAAATTTCGCCGCGCTCGCACCGACTTATCGGCGCGATTACCTCCGCTGGATCACAGAGGCTAAGAAGCCCGAAACGCGGGAGCGCCGCTTGAGGGAAGCGATCCGGCGGCTCGAGTCGACCTGGAAGCGCGTTCACGATCCCTCGAGCGGCCTCGCAAAATGAAGAACGCTGGCACCCTCTTCGAGCTAATCCAGCATCTGGACGAGTTCGAAGATACCGACCGTTTTCATCCACTGGTCATCTACGCGCAGAATGGCGCCGACGCGGGGCGAAACAGTCCGGCGCTGATCTGTCCGCGTGGTGAGGGCGGCAGCCTTACGTGTCCGCTCGACCCCTCTCTCTCTGAGGTATTGAGTGTGGATCAGGCACGTGACGCGATATCGGTGTGGTCGGCATGGCGCGACGGACTCACCCCTTCGCCCGGAGATCGATTCAATACGGTCATGTTCTTCTCGCAACACGGCGCCTACTTTCCACTCGAGACGGATCGCGAGGGGATGTAGCGTGCGCGGTGCAGGTGCGGCGGGCGCCGCTTAACGTCTCGCAGCCCGCCAAGACCGCGGATGCCATCCTTTCGGCGCTCGGCCGCGCCGCGTAGAACCGGGTGGTTCACTGCCTCTTGAAGAACTGCACCGCCCTCTCGTGCTTCTTCGCCGCCGCGAGGCTCTTGAAGGTGCCGAGATTCTTTCGCTTCCCGGTCTTCGGGTCCTTCTTGCGGGAATAGAGGCGGTATCCGCCCGACGCGAGCTTTCGGATCATGGCGTCCTCCGAGGCGAGGATAGCGCCGCGCCGCGTTTCAGCTCTTCGGCGCCGGCTTCTTCTCCGGCGTCGGCGGCGGGCCTTCGGACCAGGGCGGCGCGACGCCGTTCGTCCGCGCATACGCGATCGACTGGCCGAGATGCTCGTGGGCATGGCTCACGAGAACGATCATCATCATGCGCTCGCTCGGCTCCTGTCCGAAGAACTTGACCTTCTTGTCGAGGTCGGAATCCGGGGTCGCCTCGACCGCCTTGCGCGTGTGGTCGAAGGAGCGCTTGAGCGCGTCGACGACCTTCGCCTTCTCGGTGACCGTCTTCTCCATGTCCCGGCTCAAGCCCTCGGGCATCTTGGCGCCCAGAAACGTCGAAAGGAAGTAGTTCCCGCCGGCGACGTGCATGTAGACCTCGCTGACGGAGCGGATCCCGTCTCCCGGCCGCCAGCCGTACTTCTCCTGCGGCATCGCCTCAGCGAGGGCGACGAGCTTTTTCTCGACGTCCGTGAGCTGCCAGATGATGTCCGCCCGGAGGCCGGAGACCGTCGCGGCGGAGGGGGCGGCGGGCGTCGTCGTCTGGCCGAGCGCCACGGACGAGGCGAAAACGAGCGCGAGAACGACGACGGGGAGCACTCGAGCAAATCGATACTTCATGACGACCTCCTCAGTTGGATTGTTATCGGCGCGGAATTCTATCGCCAGGGGCTGATCGAGACGACCTCGACCTCGCCGTCCGGCAGCGCGACTCTCTCGCCCGGCCTCTTGCCGAGGAGAGCCCTGGCGAACTCAGATTCGTACGAATAGGTGGCCTCCTCGGGCCGGGAGTCCCACGGGCCGAGGATCGTCGCGGAGCGCTCCCGGCCGCTCCCCGCATCCCGCAGCACGACGCGGGTGCCGACGCGCACTTCGGAGGCGTCGATCCGCGACGAATCGAGCGCCCGCGTGCGGGAGAGCTCGTCCGAGAGCAACGCAATGCGGGCCGAGAGGTATTCGTGCTTCTGGCGCGCCGCGTGATATTCGAAATTCTCGGTCAGGTCTCCGTGCTCTTTCGCCGCCCGCATGGCCTCGGCATTGGCCGGCAGCTCGACCTGCTTCAAGTGCGCGAGCTCGGCGCGCCGCGCGTCGATCGCCTCCGGCGTCGCGTAGAGCAGATTGGCGGCGGGCGCCCGGAGCGCGGGGAACTTCATCAGGAGCGCCTCGCGGACAGTTCCGCGCCGGTGCTCTTCGAGCCCTCCGGCCCGCGAGAGCGCCGTCAGGAGCTCGCGCGCCTCCGCCTCGGAGCTCGCGCGTCTCACGAGCGCCACGGCGAGGCCGCCCGGCTCGAAGAACGCCTTGACGCGCGCCCGGACGGTCGCGAACTCGTCCTGGCGGAGCGCGTCGAGGAGCGACTGAAAGAGCGCGGACGGAGACGGAGCCGACTCCCCCTCCTTTTCCATTCTTTCGCAAAGCCAGACGAAGGCGCGCGGCCCGATCCTCGGCGAGCGCATCACGCGACGGACGAGCTCGTCCCGGCGCTCCAGTCGTTCGCCGAGCGCGTCGTAGATCGCCGAGAGCACGCGCGCGTCCTCCTCTTCGACGAAACGCGCCAGAAAGATCGCTTCCCAGTCGTCGCGGCGCGCCCGGATCTCGGCAAGCGCCTTCTCCCGCGCCGTGTAGTCCCGGATGCGGGCGAGGACCGCGGGGAGGTCGCCGGAAACGACGAGCGACTCCGCCGGAAACGCCTCGGGCGCGCCGGGCGCGAGGCGGGCCGCGGCCTGCGAGAGCTCCCAAGCGAGCGCCGCGTTCTCCTGCGCCGCGGCGCTGCGTGCTTCCGACGCGAGCGATTCGGAAAAGAAGCGCGCCAGATCGCGGGAACGCTTCGCGTGCTTGCGAGCAAGATCGAGCTTGTGGTGCGCATCGGCCTCGGAGAATTCGCGGCGCACCGTGTCCTCCGCCTCGTCGGCGCTCGCGCTCCAGGAGACCGGTGAGCTCTTCGCGGCCCCGCCGACCAGGAGCTGCGGATGGCGACGCGCCGACGTCCAGAACGAGCTCCACCGCTCTTCCGGGACGATGCCCGAAAAGTGCTCGCGGACCTCGGCGACGGTGAGCGGTCGCCCGAAGCTTTCGAGCAGCCGGTGTACCGCTTCCGACGGCTCCTTCGCCGCGAGCTCGGCGAGCGCCTGGGGATCCTCGACCTTCCGCCGCAGGAAGTGGCCTTGCGGGAGCCGTTCGAGATTCTTTTCGGCGGAGACGAGGGAGAGCGGCACCTTCGCGCCTCCGACCTCGAGCCGGATGACGTCGAGAGCCGGATTCATCTCGACGACCCGTCCCGCACCCCGCCCGGCGAAGTAGTAGACCTCGCCCGGAAGGAACTTCAGCCAGCGGGCGACGCGCCTCGCCGCGTCGGAAGGGTCGGCCGCGCTGGCGACCGAGTTCTGCGCGAGGACCGCGCCGAACGCCGGATGGTCCCCGAAGCGCGCGCGCAACGCGGCCTCCAGATCGGACCGGGCGGCGGCATCGGTTGGGCTCATCCGGACGATCTCGGAGAGGACCTCGATCCGCGCGTCGCCGTCCTCGCGCTCCGCCTGGTAATCCGCGAGAAATCGCAGCCACGAGGCGGCGTGCTCGGCCCCCTCGACGCCCGCCTTCTTCTTGACCGCGGCCGCCACGGCGAAGAAGAACGGGAGGTCGGCCGGGTCCTGCTCCATGCGGCGCGTCCAGACGTCCTCGAGGTCCGCGAGCCGCTTCTGCTCGATGAGCAGGGCGACGTCGGCCGGGAGGGGAGCGGAAGCGGACACCGCCGCGATCTTATGACCTCGCGGTCAAGCTCCACTTGGGGTCAGGTCTACCCTGCGACTTTTCGCGACGGAAGTCTGTCGGGCTGAGACCTGAACCCGCTTATCCGTCGGGCCGAGACTTGGCCCCGTTGATCGCTCAATGTGGCAAGTGGAGACCTGACCCCCAATGTGGCAAGTGGAGACCTGACCCCGTTTACCTCTCCGCCTGCCGGTTCCCCTCTTCCACCAGCTTGCGCAGGAAACTCGCGGGAAGCGTTCCCGTGATGCTCACGCCTTCGCCGTCCTTCTCGATCTGAAACCGGCGCAGGATCGGGACCATCTCCGGCGACTTCTCGTGGATTGCGAGTCGCCACATTGCGACCACTCCCCGGAGCGCGTCTTCCAGGAGCCCTCGCGTGTCTTCGTCCGGCGAAAGTCCGATCGCGGAGAGCTCGACTGAATCGCCGCGCGCCGTGGCGTGAAAGACGAACAGCGTGACTGACTTCATCGCTCCGACGAGCGCGTCCGCGGCGTCGCCGTCACGGGATTCCCGCGATCGTCCGGTCGCAAAGGGGGCGCGGGTCACGTCGATGATCGCCCAGGCCGACGCGTCGGAGGGCACCCGGCGCATCTGCCGGCCGAGGCCCTCTCCGCGCAGGAAACCGGAGCCACCCGACGCGTGATCCTCGAGCGCGCGCATCACCGCTGCCGAATTCCCGGCGACGGCGAGCCGCCGGCCCACGAACGCGACCGCCGCGGGATTGCCCTGGCCGTGCCGGCCTCCGACGAGGAAGTAGCTTCCCGTCGGACTATCTTTTCGCACGGCGCCGCGCGCCACCATTGCCGCTTCGAGCCGCGCCGGATCGAACCGCCCTTCGAAGACGACGAGGGCGTCGCAGCCCGGCCGCCCCGTCGCAGAGGCGAGCGCCGCGAACACCATGAGATCCAGATCCTGCTTCGGGCGAAGGCCGGTTTCGTTTAAGAACTTCGCCGCTTCTCCGTCGACGGTCATCTCATCGGTTTCGGCAAAGAGCTTTCCGGCCAGGGCGCTCGTGCGAAGAGCGTCGAAGTGAACGACGCCGACCGACACGGCGTCCGCGGGAATGAGGGATAGCGCCTCGTCGGTCCCGGCGGCGCGGGCCACGGGCGCGCCGGCCAAAAGCCCGACGGCGACGCCGATGACCGAGAGGAGAAAGTTTCGCGCGAGTTTCATCTTAAAAGTCCTTTCTCGAGAAGAGCCAGGCCGCGAGGCCGAGCGCGAGGAGTCCGAACAGGCCCGTGGAACCGAAGACGGCGAGCCGATCGATCTCGCCGACGTGGCGGAACGTCTCTCCGCCGGAGACGAGCGCGACCGTCGCCCGTCCGAGCTCGGCGGTTTTCGGAAAGATCCAGTAGAGCGCGCGGACGAGGCCCGCGCTCCACTCCGAGGAGACCGCCGCCGCGATCCTCTCGCGTGCCGAGAGGAGCGCCGCGAAGAAGAAGACTGCGTACGTTCCCATGAGCGACACGGCCGTCGATGAGGTCGCGACCCCGATCAGAAAGGCGAGGGCGAGCAGGCAGGCGATCCCGAAGAGGATGACCACTCCCCCGATGAGAAAGCGCGGGTGCGCGACGCCGGTCTTCCAAAAGACGATCATCCAGATCGACCCCACCAGGTAGAGGAGGTTGGCGGCGGCCAGGAGCAGCCCCCCGCTGTACCGCGAGAGCAGGAGCTTCGTCCGGCCGACCGGTCGCGAGAGGTAGAGGTCGACCGTGCCCTTCTCCTGCAGCCGCGGCACGAGGTGCGCAGTCGCGAAGAGCGCCAGGAAGGTGCCGAGCATGTAGAGGAAACCGGAGAAGCCCGTTTCGAAGCCAAGGACGAGCCGGTCCATGTCGATCTTCTGGCCTCCGAGGTCGACGGCCTTTCCGAAGAGCCTCGCCCCCGCGAGCGCGCCGTCCACGATATCGAGGTTGACCGCGAGCGCGAACATCAGGATGAAGAGGGAGGAGAGCGCGAAGTACGCGAGAAGCGTCCAGCGCGCCGACGCCTCCCGGAAGACCTCTTCGACGCTCGCCGCCCAGGCTTTCACTGGACCTTCTCCTCGTCCTCGCCCGTGCGGACGAGGTCCACGAACACGTCTTCGAGGCTCGAGCGGACCGGCGAGAGCTCCGAGAGGACCCCGCCCCGCGCGCGCACCGTGTCGACGAGAGCGTTCAGGTGCTCGAGGTCGCGCGTCGTCAGAACGAGGTGACCGTTGACGCGTTCGACGGATGCGCCGCTCTCGCGGAACGCGGCGACCAGCGATTCATCCGCGGGCGAGACCGCCATGAGGTAACGGGAGCCCTGGGCGGTCAGGTCCGCGATCCGGCCCTGCGCCGCAACCTTCCCCTTTCGGAGAACCGCAACACGATCGCACGTGAGCTCGATCTCGGAGAGAAGGTGCGAGTTCAGGAGAATCGCCCGTCCCCGCGCCGCCTCGCCATGCAGCAGATCGCGGATCTCACGGCGCCCGACCGGATCCACGCCGTCCGTCGGCTCGTCTAAAAGAAGGACTTCCGGATCGTGGACGAGTGCGGCCGCGAGACCGAGCCGCTGGGTCATGCCCTTCGAGAACTTCTTCACTTTGACGTCCAGCCAGTCGGAGAGCCGCACGCGCGCGAGCAGCTCGGGAATCCGCGTCTTCAGGGCTGCCCGCTCCATTCCCGACATGCGGCCAAAAATCGACAGGGTCTGCCGCGCCGTCAGATAGCCGGGAAAGCGATGTCCTTCCGGGAGGTAACCGACGCGCTGCCGGCTCTTCGGATCGGCCACGGGGATCCCGAAGAGATGCGCGGTCCCCTCCGTCGGCCGGGTCAGGCCGAGCAGGATCTTGACCGCGGTCGTCTTGCCAGCGCCGTTTGGACCGAGGAGGCCGAAGACCTCTCCGGCGCCGACGGAAAGGTCGATCCCGTCCAGGGCCCGGATCTTCCGGGTCCCGAAGCGGGAGCTGTAGACCTTCGAAAGACCTTCGGCCTGGATGACGGGAGTCGTCACACTGGATTAAACGCAGCGGCCGGGCGGAAGTTCAGGGACGACAGTTCTGGCGCAGGCCTTGCGGAGAGGGGCTCAGCGAATGAAAAAGGGTCTCCCTCCGGCCGCGAGAATCGCGCTCCTCGTCGTTCTCGCGGCGTGCCTGATCTACGCGGTCTATCTGACGGGGGCGAACATCCTCCTGTCGGGAGGTCGCCTCTCTTCGCTCATCAACGACGGACCGAACGAGACCTGGGTCGGATACGAGTCGGCTTCGTCGGTGTGGCCCGGTCGAGCGCGCGTGAAGAACGTCCTGGTCCGGGATCGGGACGCGAAGGCCGAGTGGGCATTCGTCATCGAGGACGCCCGGTTCTCCTTTTCCGTCCTCGATCTGCTCCGCCGCCGTTTTCACGTCACGAGCCTGCGCGGAAGCGGTCTCACGTTTCACGCCCGCAACCGGCTGACCCGGGAGGAAGCCGCCGACCGGCGCCGGGTCGCGCTGCTTCCTCCCATACCCGGCTTCCCCGATCCTCCGCTGCTCGTCCCGGGCGAGAAAAAGGCGCCGCCGACCGGCGGGGAGTGGGCCATTCGCATCGACGACATCGACGTCGGCCCTCTGCGGGAGATCTGGGTGGACGCCTACCGGTTCGGAGGAGACGGTCGGGTCACGGGCGCGTTCTTTCTCAAGCCGAAAGTCCAGGCCCAGGTTTTCCGCTCGACGCTGACGACGCGGGGAGGGACCCTGCGGTCGGGAGACGAGTCTCTCGCGAAGGACGTCACGGCCGCGCTCGGGTGCGTCATCGATGCGTGGGATCCGATGAGGTTTCCGGGCAGCCGGATGCTGCGCTTCGTGACGGGGGAAGCGGAAGCGAGCGCCCGGCTGGACAGCCCGGAGCTCGTCCAGCGCGTGCTCGGCGAGCTGGGGGGAATGAAGCTTCAGACCGGCAAGGGGCGCCTCGCGGTCCGGGGCGCGGTGGAGCACGGACTCGCGAGCGCCACCGTGGACTACTCGGCGCCCGATCTCGCTCTGCGCATCTTCGACGTCCGCCTGAAGGGGAAGCTGGAGGGGCGCGGAGA
>DASXSX010000232.1:0-31088 GCA_036505815.1 Thermoanaerobaculia bacterium | reverse complement strand
GCGCTCTTCGGCGTGCCTCCCCCGGTGACGAAACCGGCCGCCCTCGTGATGAACCTCGCCGTCGCCGGCGTGGGGACGCTGCGCTTTGCGGCCGGCTCCCTGGTCCCGTGGCGCCTGCTCGGACCGCTCTGCGCCGGCTCTATACCGGCCGCGTACGTCGGCGGCATGATCGCCCTCCCGACGCACGCGCACCGGCTCCTGCTCGGAGCCGTCCTGCTGGTCGCGGCAGTCCGTCTGGCGATGCGGTACTCCGGGGATTCCCTGCGGCCGCCGCCGGGGCCGCTCGTGCTCGGGGCGATCGGCGTTCTCTTCGGATTCGTGGCGGGATTGACCGGCGTCGGCGGAGGGATCTTCCTGTCTCCGCTCCTGATCCTCGCGCGATGGGAAGATCCGCGGCGCACCGCGGGCGCTTCCGCGGTCTTCATCCTCGTGAACTCGGCCGCGGGTCTCGCGGGCCACCTCGCCGGCGGCGGCAGCGTCCCGGCCGCGGCCGCGCCGTTGACCGCGGTGGCGCTCACCGGCGGGCTGTTCGGATCCTGGCTCGGCGCGAAGCGACTCGTGCCGATCGCGCTACGGCGGGTCCTCGCCGCCGTCCTCGTGATCGCCGGGGTGAAGCTCGTGCTGTCGGGCTAGTCGAGCTTGAGCGAGATCTGCGTCAACGTCGGATTGCGACCCGGATCGTTGACCGCGTCGAGCGCCGCGAACACGATGCCGTCGTGGAAGAAGGTCCGGTCGGAAGCCCGAAGGTTCAGCGCGAGCAGTCCCTCTCCGAAGACCTCGAACTCGCCGGGAAGCTCGTTTTCCTCCAGCAGCCGTCTGGCGACCGCGGCGATCCGCTCGAGCGCCTCGGCCGACGCGGGTTGCCCTTCGTCCTCGACCACGAAGACGCGTTTCCCCGGGGCAGCGTCGCGCATGCCCTTCAATTTGAGCATGGCTTCCCAGTCTAAACGATCCGGGGAGGGGTCAGGTCTCCACTTGCCACTTCGCTTCGCGAAGATGGCAAGACCACAGCGGCGATGCCAGCACCAACGCGACTCGTGAAGACCTGACCCCGCTTCTCTTAAAGCGGCGGGCTGTCCCTCGGCTCGAAGTGGGCATGTTCGCGCTCGCGATCCGAGACGGCGATGTTCTTCAAGATCCGCACGCAGCGATTCCATCGCAGGATCGCTTCGTCGTTGCCCGCCGGTCGGATCTTCTCCGCCTGCTCGAACCACGTGAGCGCGTCTTCGAAGAGGACGATCAGGGTGTGCGGCGCGCGGCCTGCGGAGAGCTGTGCTTTTGCCGACCTCTCGCGCACGATCCCTGCGTAGTACAGCCGCTCGTACGGATCCTCGAGCTTCTCGAACACCGACTCGGCTTCCACGCGGCGGTCCGACGGCGCCCCGGAAAACTGGTCGGTGATCGCGAGCCCGAGAAGCCGGAGCGCGGTCTGGTCCCCGGGATCGACGGCGAGCACGTCGCGACAGATCGATTCCGCCTCCCCCGGCTCGTTCAACAGCCGGTACCAGTCCGCCTTCGCGGTGGCCTCCGGAATCGCCTCTTTCGAAATGGTTTTCAACTGGTGCTCCATGACGCCTCCCAAAATTCTCACTTCCGACCGAAGACCTTGCGGAAGAGCTTCGCCACCGGGTCGTAGAAGTCGTCGACGACGCGCTCCTTCAGGGGAATGATCGCGTTGTCCGTGATGTGGATGTCCTCGGGGCAGACTTCGGTACAGCACTTGGTGATGTTGCAGTAGCCGAGGCCGAGCTCCTCTTTCAAGAGCTTCGTCCGCGACACGCCGTCGAGCGGGTGCATCTCGAGCGCGGCGACCCGGACGAAGAATCGGGGGCCGCCGAACTCCGCCTTCTTTCCGTGGTCCCGCAGAACGTGGCAGACGTTCTGGCAGAGGAAGCACTCGATGCACTTGCGAAACTCCTGCACCCGGTCGATGTCGGCCTGCGACATCTTCCAGTCAGTGCCGGGGCGAGGCGAGAACGGCGGGATCTTCCGGTTGACCTCGTAGTTCCAGGAGACGTCCGTCACGAGGTCGCGGATCACGGGAAACGCCTTCATCGGAGTCACGATCACGGGCCGATCGAGCGGCAGAGAATCCATCCGCGTCTTGCACGTCAAACGCGGGCGACCGTTGACCTCGGCCGAGCACGAGCCGCACTTGCCCGCCTTGCAGTTCCAGCGCACGGCAAGGTCCGGCGCGAAGTAGCCTTGAATGTGGTGGAGCGCGTCGAGCACGACCATTCCCGGAGCGATCGGGACGCGATACTCCGCGAGCTTACCGCCGTCGGCCGTTCCGCGAAAGACGCGAAGGACCGCTTCTTTCGCCATGTCCCGTGCCCCTTGTCCCGCGTCCCGGCTCATTGCGACTCCATGAGCGCTTTGAGCTCCGGCGGCGGCTCGGGTACCGGCCTCTCCGCGAGCTCCATCGCATTTCCCCGGCGCGAGACAACGAGGTTCTTCCTGCCCCACTCCGGATCGCTCTTCGGGAAGTCCGTGCGGCTGTGCGCGCCCCGGCTCTCCTTTCGGGCGAGCGCGCTTCGCGCGACCGCCTCGGAGACCGTCAGCATGGCCTTCAAGTCGCGCGCGAGATGCCAGCCGGGGTTGAAGAGCCTCGAGCCCTCGACGCGGACGCGGCCGGCGCGCTCCTGGAGCTCGCGAATCTTTGTGAGACCGCGCTCGAGGTCCTCTTCGTCGCGGAAGATGCCGACGAGGCTCTGCATCGTCTCCGTCAGGTCGCGGTGAACCGCATATGGACTATCCCCCTCCGGCCTCTCGAAGAAGGCGAGCATTTCTCTCGTCGCCTCCTCGATCTGCGTCTCGTCCGGGGATCCCGCCGGCGCCCGGTCGGCATGCTCGGCCGCCGCGAGCCCCGCGCGGCGTCCGAAGACCAGCAGGTCGGAAAGCGAGTTCCCACCCAGGCGGTTCGATCCGTGGAGGCCCGCCGCGACTTCTCCCGCCGCGTAAAGGCCGGGCACGGTCGTCTCCGCCGTTTCCGCGTCCACGCGCACGCCGCCCATCATGTAATGGCAGGTCGGTCCGACTTCCATCGGTCCCTTCGTGATGTCGACGTCGGCGAGCTCGAGGAACTGGTGATACATGCTGGGCAGCTTGCGTTTCACGTAGTCCGCCGGTTTCTGGGAGATGTCGAGATACGCGCCGCCGTGCTCCGTGCCCCGGCCCTCCCGCACCTCCGTGTAGATCGCGCGGGCGACGACGTCGCGGGTCGAGAGGTCCAACTTCTCCGGGTCGTAGCGTTCCATGAATCGCTCGCCGAGACGGTTGCGAAGCACGCCCCCCTCCCCGCGGACCGCCTCGGTGACGAGAAGGCCCTGCACGCCTGGAGGCCAGACCATGCCCGTCGGATGGAACTGGACGAACTCCATGTCGAGGAGCTCCGCCCCCGCGTCGTAAGCGAGCGACATTCCGTCGCCGGTGTACTCCCAGGAGTTCGAGGTGATTTTCCAGGCCTTGCCGATGCCTCCCGTCGCGAGGACGACCGACTTCGCCCGGAACACCACGAAACGCCCCTGTTCGCGCCAGTATCCGACAGCCCCGCAGACCCGGCCACCGTCCTTCAGAAGCCTCGTCACCGCGCACTCCATGTAGACGTGGAAGCCCATCTGGACTCCCCGATCCTGAAGGGTGCGGATCATCTCCAAGCCCGTGCGGTCGCCGACGTGGCAGAGGCGCTTGAACGTATGGCCGCCGAAGGCCCGCTGGAGGATGTCGCCGTCCGCCGTGCGGTCGAAGAGGGCGCCCCACTGCTCGAGCTCCCGGACGCGGTCCGGCGCTTCCTGGGCGTGGATCTGCGCCATCCGCCAGTTGTTCAGGTACTTGCCGCCGCGCATCGTGTCGCGGAAGTGCGTGCGCCAGTCGTCGGCAGGATCGACGTTCGCCATCGCGGCGGCGATGCCCCCTTCCGCCATGACCGTGTGCGCCTTGCCGAGCAGCGACTTGCAGACAACGCCGACGCTCGCTCCCCGCGTGAGCGCCTCGATGGCCGCGCGTAGGCCCGCGCCTCCCGCGCCCACGACGAGGACGTCGTGCTCGTGGATCTCATACGGATGGCTCATCAGAGCAGCCGCAGATCCCGGATCGCCCCGCGCGCGAGCTCGCGGACGTAAAGGTCGGCGAGACCGACGGAGACGAGGCTCATCCAGGCGAACAGCATGTGCCGTTCGTTCAGCGCGCTCGCCCAGCTCCAGAAGCGATGGCGGGCGCGGCCCGATGCCGAGCAGGAGAAGCAGTCGACCTGCCCGCCCACGAGGTGGCGCAGCGAGTGGCACGAGAAGGTGTAGAGCGTCAGGAGGACGACGTTCGCCGTCAGGACGAGCGATCCGACGCCGACGCCGAACCGGCCGTCGAAGCGGAAAGACCGGATCGCGTCGTACGAGAGAAACCCGAGAAAGAGGATCGCGAGATAGAGAAAGAAACGGTGGAGGTTCTGCAGCACGAACGGAAAGGCGGTCTCCCCGCGGTAACCGCGTCGTCCTTCGCCGACCGCGCAAGCGGGCGGATCGAGAAAGAACGCGCGGTAGTAGGCCTTGCGGTAGTAGTAACAGGTCGCCCGGAATCCGAGAGGGCCGCCGAGGATCAGGAGCGCCGGCGAGAACGGCCACCAGTGGTGATTGCGGTCGATCAAGGGCGAGTAGAAGGGCGAGATGTACGGTCCCCACTCGAAGTAGCGCCCTTCGAACGCCCGCGCGGTGGCGTAGATCGCGAAGAGACCGAGCAGCGCGACGACCGGCAGAATCTCGACCCACCAGACGTCGCGGCGCTGCGTCGCCCCGAAACGGCTCCGAGCGGCAACGCCGCGAGCTTCGGACATCGCCGGCACCTCTCGACGAAAAAACCGCGCGGATTCTATCCGAGCGGATCAGCCTCGGTCGTCACTCCGCTGTCTTTTGGGGATGCCCGTTCCCATCCGTCAACGGTCCGCCGGAATGTCTCGAGCGCCGCGGGGGCGAAGCGCCGCTCGACCGGCTGCCAGACGTACCGCTCGACCGAGATCTGCGGGCGCTCGATCCGGAGCACGTTGAAGGAGTTCTGCTCCCCTCTCTCGCGCGTCGAGGTGGCGGTTCCCGCCTGGACGACGAGTGCCGAGCGGCCCGGCAGCTTGTAGCGGATCGCCGTGTGCGCCGTGTGGGACACGTGCAGGTGGCCCGAGACGATCACGTCCGCGCCGCATTCGACGAAAGTCTCCATCGCCATCCGCGCCCGCCCGACGAGATCCGCGCTCACGCGGCCCTCCGGCAGGTCGAAGGGGTGATGCGTGACGATCATGCGCGTGGTCTCTTCGGGGAGCGCGCAGAGTCGCTCGCGCACGCGGGCGACCTGGCGCTCGTTGATGCGCCCCCCCTTGAACGTCCAGGAGCGCGCCGTGTTGATCCCGATGACCGCGATCTCGTCGTCCTGGTAAAACGGCTCGAGATCGTCCGTGACGTATCGCCGGTAGCTCTCGAGCGGCCGCACGAAGCGGAACACGACGTTGTAGAGCGGCACGTCGTGATTTCCCGGCACGACGATCTGGGGTTTCGGCAGCCTCGCGAGGAAGTCCCGGGCCGCGCGGAACTCCGCCCGACGCGCCCGTTGCGTCAGGTCGCCGGACACGACCACGAGGTCGGGATGGATCCTCTCCGCCGCCGCGACCAGCGGATCGAGCGTCGCCGGATCGACGCGGCCGAAGTGCAGGTCGGAAAGGTGCAACAGCGTTCTCATGCCGGCACGACGACGCGAAGGACCTGCGGGCGCACCCGATACCGAAGGGGCGTGTCCAGGATGGAGATCTCGCCGTCGATTGCCACGCGGGCCCGGTCGACCCGCGTTTCGATCCGGAGCTCGGTCGTCCGCAGCGCTTCGAAGTCGCTCCCGGAGCGCAGGCGGCCGAAGAAGGCGCGGATCCCGAGGAAAACCAGGTCGAGCGGCCTCGCGCCGGGAGCGACGTAGAGAGACAGCTCTCCCCGATCGAGTCGGTCGCGGCTGCCGATGTCGAAGCCCCGCATCTCGTAGGCGTTGTTCCCGACGAAGACGAACGGGGTGCGCCGCCGGATTTCGCGGCCGTCGATCGAGAGAAGAACGTCGATGGGCACGTGGCGATGGAGCGCGTGCACGGTCGCCCAAGCGAACGCCGGCCACTTCCCCCATCCGAGCCGGACCCGCTGTTCGTCCCGATGCCGCACGATCCGGGGGTAGAGGCCGAGGCTCGAGTTGTTCACGAATACATTGCCGTTTACTTCTCCGACGTCGACGCGGACGAGGCGTCCTTCGACGACCGTGCGCGCCGCCTCTTCGAGGTCTGTTGGGATCTTCAGGTCCTTCGCGAAGTGGTTGAGCGTACCGAGCGGAAGAATGCCGAGCGCCTTCTCACCTCCCGAGAGAACCGAAGCGACGGAGCTGATCGTGCCGTCGCCCCCTCCGGCGACAACGATGTCGCTCGCGCCGGATACCGCGCGCCGGGTCAAGGCGATGACCTGCTCTCCGCTCGCCGCGAGCTGGATGTCTGCCTCCCTCCCCGAGGAGCGGAATGCCTCCCGGATTCGGTCGTCCGTCTCGCGATCTTCCGCGCTCCCGGAGGAGCGATTGAGAATGACCGGCACGGGCGCGCGCATCGAGTGGGAAAATTCCTTCCGCAGAAAGAGTGCAAGACTCCGGCCGGGGCGTTGGCTGGAGCGCCTCGCCGGGCGGCGCCACTGTCATGCTCCGCCAACTCGCCAAGCGGTTGCTTTCTCTTGCCACTTAGGAACATTCACGCCGATCACGAGGGGGCGTCGCCTGACTCGGAAGGGTCACCAGCGGTAGCCGGTTCAGCAGGTTAGACATCAGCGGTGACACCCCTCTCGCCTCTGGGGCGAATACCTCTGCAGACGCGACACGACCGCGGCGCGCAGGCGAGCGGGCTGCACAGGAGGCGATCATGAGGACGAGGGCCAAGATGGTGGTGGGAGTGGCGGCGGCGTGGCTTGTCTCCGGCGGCGTGCTCCTGAGCAACGAGGCGCGGGCCGCAGCCGGCCGTCGCGCGATGGCGCCGAGCGAGGCCGCGTTCGCGCGGCTCGCTGCGCTCGCCGGCGAGTGGGAAGGCACGCAGCAGGGGGTCGCCGTCACCTTGACCTACACGCTGATCGCCGACGGCACCACACTCATGGAGGAGATGCGGCCCGCCGGGTCGGCGCCGATGATCACTATGTTCTCGGTCGACGGCGACCGCCTGCTCGCGACGCATTACTGCAGCGCCGGCAACCAGCCGCAGATGGCGACCGGCGCGATCGCATCGGTGGATCCCCCGAGCCTCGAGTTCTCGCTGCTGCGCGTCACCGGGTTGAAGACGCCCGGCGACTGGCACAACACCGGTCTCGCAGTGAGCCTCGAGGACGTCAACCACATGACGCAGCGGTGGAGCTACGAGGACCACGGAAAGACCGGTACCAACGTCTTCCACTACGCGCGCAAGCGTTGACCGCGAGCGCCGAGAGCGATCGGTGCGACGGCGGTGGGACTACGCCGGATTGCGACGCTTCATGTGATGCTCCTCCTGGAGGCGCCACGTCTTGCCGCCGTCGTGCGAACGCTCGCCGCGCCATGTGAAGGAGTTGGGCTGGATGTCGTTGAATGACCAGCGCAGGGCGGCTCCCTCGGCGTCGTGGCCGCGCAGGACGATGCGATCGCCTTCGGCGCCGCCCTCGACGCTCAAGAGGGCGCCGAAGCGCGGGTTCACGAACACAACCCGCCAGAGGTTGGACGTTTCGTCGAACCAGCGGATCGACGTTCCGATGCTCCTCTCCTTCTCGCCGCTTCGCGGATAGCCGATCCAGAGATCCTGGACGGCGCGGCCGTCGAGCACCCAGCCGAACTCGAGCTCCCCCGGCGAGTGGCGAACGCTGCCGTCGTCACCGAAGAAGCCGAAGTCGCAGTCCCACATGCCTATGAAGCGGTCCCAGACCCGTGCCTGCTCGCCGAGCGCCGGGTGGGGACCCGGCGCCGCGAGGACGGCGACCATCTGCCGCTTTGGATCGGCCTCTGGGACTGCGTTGCTCGTCACGCCGGCGCACCGGACGGCCACGCCGGTGACGCTGATCACCGTCAGGAGAAGTGTCTGCCACCGAAAGCTCCGCATCGAAGCCATCACTTCCTCCTACAGTCTGAGCGTCGAACCTCAAGGAACATTCGCCGGGGACCGCCCGGAGGTGACAGGTGGATGGTGCAGAGGCCGGAAACCGGGGCCGCGTCGACGGCGTGACACCTTTCACGCCTGAGGGGCGAAGATTACACATGGGTGACTCGGGTTCCGAAGCCCCTGAGAGCGAGGCCCGTCTGGTGTTCGCCATGATCGCGTACCAGGCCGGCAAGCTGGACGGGTTCACGGATCTCTACGCCGAGCTGGCGAGCGACCTCGAGCGCTTCTTCGTCGGCACGGCGGGCCGTGAGGTTGCCGAGGACCTCGTGCAGGACGCATTTCTCGAGATCCACCGCTCCCGTCGCACCTACCGTGCTCCCAAGCCGGTGCGGCCCTGGGTGTTCGGCCTGGCGTGGAACGTTTTGCGGCGCTATCGACGCACCGCCTGGCGGCGCCGACGGCGTGAGGAAGCGGCGGGCGTCGCGCTCGCGCGGAGCACCGAGGCGTCACGCCGCGACCGGCCGCTGTTCGACGCCGGCGACCTGCAGGAAGCCCTGCGCCGCTTGCCGGCGACGAGGCGCGAGGCCTGGGTACTCCACCACCAACACGGCTGGAGCTTTCAGGAGATTGCGGCGCGGCTCGCGATCGGCGTCGACGCGGCGAAGCTGCGCTCGAGCCGCGCGATGCGCTCCCTGCGGCGGGTGCTAGGCGTCGCGCAGCCGCCCGAGCCCGCCGCCGGCTGCGACTACGAGAGAGGAGATCCTCGTGGCTGAGCGCCGCATTCCGTCACCGGTGCTTTTGAGCGCTGTGCGCGGCAGTTTGCGGCCGGTGCGCCCGTACCTGCCGCCGTCCCTGCGGGCGCTGGCGCTGCTTCCGGTCGGGGTTGTCCTGCTCGTGGGGATCCCGGCGTTATGGGGCCCGCGCCCCAATCTTGGGCTCCTCGGCGGTTTCGCGGCGTGGGGCCTATCGGCGTTGCAGATGCTCCTCGGCCTCACCATCGTTGGCCTTGCTCTGCGCGAAGCGGTCCCGGGACAGGAGCTGTCGCGGCGCACGCTCGCCGCGCTCGTCCTCCTCGGTGTGCTCCTGTTCCTGGCGCTCACCCTGACCAGCGAGTGGCTCGCGCCGGTGGCGCTACGACGCCGGGTCTGGGTCGTCGAGGCCATCGGCTGCTTCCGCATGGCCGCGATGTGGGGGGTGCCGGCGCTCGCCATCGCCTCCTGGCCCACCGTGCGAGCCTCTCCGACGCACCCCCTGGTCGCGAGCGCCGTGTGCGGCCTGGGCACCGGACTCATGACGGACGCCGGAATGAGGCTCTTCTGCGGCGTCTCGACGGTCTCCCATGTCCTCGTGGGGCACGGCGCCGCCATCCTCCTGCTCGGTGCCCTGGGGGCGTTCGTCGGAGCCGTGGCCGACCGCCTGCGGCCGTAGCCGGGCGGCACACCGGCGCGCTCAGTCGCGGTCGAGGGCGTCGCGCGCCGGGAGGGGCAGCTCCAAGCTCTCGGCGAAGCACCAGCCACCCCCGAGGTCGAGGAGGAGGAACCCGGCCGGAGGCCTCGGTCGGAGCCGGATCGGTTCCGCCCTTACCCAGGCGTTCAGCGGCATTAGCTACCGGTCGAAGGAGGAAATCTCTTCGCGAGCCACGACTCCACCTCCTCGGGGTGGTACCCGAACGGCCCCGGCTTGCCCTTGAAGACGATTTTCCCGCTCTCGTCGACTATGTAGAAGCGCTCCGGCCAGCCGGCATAGAGCTGGTTCGCTCGATTGTCCATGTCGTCGACCGCGATCGGGATCTCGTAATGGAAGCGCTTCACGAAGTCGTTGGCGATCGCGACGCGCTGCGAGAGGGTCCGCGGCTGGGGATAGCAGACGCTCTCCTTCTCGTTCGATTCCATCTGCCACTCGTCTAAGGGGTGCGCTTCCTTGATGTAGACGGTCAGGAAGCGCGCGCGGTCCCGGTATTGCCGGTACGCTTTCTGGACGCGCTCGACCGAGCGCCGGAACGGCGGTCACGTGTAGCTGCCGAAGATGATCACCAGCGGCTTCGCGCCGATCTCGTCCGCCATCCGCACCCGGGCTTTCCCGTCGAGCGCGTAGAGCGAGACGTCGGGGGCGGCGTGGCCGACGGCCAGGTCTCCCTCGCGGCGCTGGTCGTACCGGAGCATCCCGTAGACGTTCTTCGGCCCGATCCTCCAGACGAAGACGGAGGCCAGGAGGACAACGGCGCCGAGAACGCCGAGCAGAAGCCTCTTGACGATGGATTTCGCGGATTTCGCCATCCGGTTGCCCGGAGCGGATTATCCCCTGCCGGACCTACTTTTTCCCGGCCGCGAAGAGCTCTTCGACCGACAGCGTTCTCACCGGCCCGAGATTCAACGCCGAGAGCTCTCCCTCGATCTTGCTCCGGTCTCCGACCACCACGACGGCGACCTTCTCCGGATCCACGTAGTGGCTCGCGACGCGGCGCACGTCCGCGGGGGTGACAGCGGCGATCCGCGAGACGTACGACTCGAGCCAGCCGTTGGGCAGGTGGTAGATGAACTGTTCGGCGAGCTTGGAAGCGATGTCCCCCGTCGTCTCCACTTCGGACGGAAACGACAGCGCGACGTAGTTTTTCGCTTTCGCGACCTCGGCGTCCGTGATGGTCTTGCGGATCGCATCGAGCTCCTTGAAGAACTCGGCCACAGCGGGAGCGGTCTTGTCCGTTTGGACGGCGGCGGCGGCCACGAAAGGGCCGGACGACAGGCGGTAGTCGAACGACGATCTCGCGCCGTAAGCGTAGCCGTGTTTCTCGCGGAGGTTCTGCATCAGCCGGGACGTGAACGACCCGCCGAGGATCGTGTTCATCACCGTCAGCGCGAAGTAGTCGGGCGTCGAGCGCGGCGGTCCGATCCGGCCGATGCGGATCTCCGACTGCGCCGAGCCGGGCCGGTCGACGATCCAGATCTCCCGACCCGGTACCTGCGGCGCCAGCGGGACCTCGCCCGCCGCGAGGTCCCCGGCCGCTTTCCAGCCGCCGAACGCTTTCTCGAGCTGTGGCTGAACCGAGACGGCGGTCACGTCGCCCACCACGACGATGGCGGCGTTGTCCGGCCGGAACGCCTGCGCGTGGAAGGCCGTCAGATCGTTGCGCGAGAACCGGCGCACCGAAAGCTCCGTGCCGAGCGTCGCGGTTCCATACCGGTGTTTGCCGCCGTAAAGCGCACGGGCGAACGCGACGGAGGCGATTGCCCGCGGTTCGTCGCGCCACTGGAGGAGCTCCGTCAGCCGGTCGGTTCGGACCCGCTCGAGCTCACCGGCGGGAAACGTCGGACGCAGGACGACGTCGGTGAGGATGGGAAGGGCCCTTTCGAGGCGCTTCACGGGAACGTGGAGCGCGACCACGGTCGCGTCCCAGCCCGCCTCGGACGCCAAGTCCGCTCCAAGGTAGTCGACTTCGTCGGAGATCTCGAGCGCGCTCCTGCCGCCGGCGCCTTCGTCGAGCATGTCGGCCGTCAGACTCGCGAGCCCCGGCTTGTCGAGCGGGTCGTTTCCCGCGCCCGCGCGGACGACCGCGTTCACCTGCACGACCGGCACTTCGTGCTGCTCGACCAGGAACACGGGGAGCCCGTTCGCGAGATGGAGTTCCTGCACAGGCGGGAGGTGCAAGGGCCGGACGGGCCCGAGCGCCGGTGGCTTCGAACGGTCCGGCTTCGCCGCCGCCGCGGTTTGCCCGGACGCAGGAAGCGCGAGAACGAGCGCAAGCACCGCGGCGGAAACGGCCGCCCGTCTCACGGCTTCTTCTCCGCGGCGAGGGCCTTCTTCCCCTGCGGCACGACCGAGAGAACGAGGCGCGCGTCGTCGCGCAGGTAGCGAGTTGCGACGGCCTGGATGTCCTTCGGGTCGAGCGACGTGTACCGGGCGAGGTCCTCGGCGAAGTAGTCGGGCCTGCCCGCGTAGAACTCGTACGCGTTCAGCTGATCCGCCTTCCCCCCGAATCCGCCCACGCGCTCCATGCCGTTGTAGAACGCCGCCTCGATCTGGTTGACCGCCCGTTCGAGCTCGCGGGGCGCGGGCGGATCCCGCTTCACCTTCGCGAGCTCCTCGGAGACGACTTTCTCGATTTCTTTCAGGCCGTGGCCTTCGCGCGCGGTCACGATCAAGATGAACGCGGAGCCGAGAGGCCCGGAGTTCTGGCTCGCCGACACGTCCTGCGCGATCTGCAGGTCGTAGACGAGCCGCTTGTAGAGCCGCGAGTTCTTGCCGGATGCGAGCACCCGCGAGAGGACGTTCATCGCCTCATCGCCGGGCGCGAAGAGCTGCGGGGAGAGCCACGCCAGGTACAGGCGCGGGAGCTGGACGTGGTCTTCGAGCGTCAGCCGCTTCTCCGAAGTCAGGACGGCGGGCGGCGCGGAGATCGGCGGCGCCGGCGCCCCCCGCGGGACGTCGGAGAACCACTTCTCGACCTTGCGCCGCGCGTCGGCCGGGTCGATGTCGCCCGCGACGACCAGGCTCGTATTGTTCGGGCCGTACCAGCTCTTGAAGAACTGCACGACGTCCTCGTAGCTCGCCGCGGTCAGGTCTTCCATCGAGCCGATCACCGGCCAGTGGTAGGGGTGGTTCGGAGGAAAGAGCTCCTCGGGCAGCTTCAGGAACGCCATTCCGTAGGGACGGTTCTCGTACGACTGCCGGCGCTCGTTCTTGACGACGTCGCGCTGCACGTTGACTTTCTCAAGATTCAACGAGTCGAGCAGGTAACCCATCCGGTCGGACTCGAGGAAGAGTGCGAGCTCCAGCGCGTTGGAGGGAACCGTTTCCCAGTAGTTCGTCCTGTCGTTGTCCGTCGAGCCGTTGTTGTCGCCGCCGGCCGCCTCGAGCCAGTTGTCGAAATCCCCTCCGGGCACGTGTCCCGATCCTTCGAACATGATGTGCTCGAAGAGGTGGGCGAACCCGGTGCGGCCCGGTTTTTCGCGCGCGGAGCCGACGTGATACCACGCGCTCACCGCGACGAGCGGAACGCTGTGGTCCTCGTGGAGGATTACGTCGAGGCCGTTCGGAAGCGTGAACTGGGTGTAGGGGACCGCGAGTTTTTTCGTTTCCTGGCCGCCCGCCCGCCCGGGCAGGAGGACGGCCAGGGCGATCAGAGGGATGAGGACGGGGCGCAGTTTCATTGTCGGGCTCCCGGAGTCGAAGTTACGAACGGCGAACCCGAAAGTTAAGCCGGCGTCAGATCCTCCGCTTCCAGGATCCGGTTGAAGGGGATTTTCGCCGTCTCGTTCAGCTCGCGGACGTTCCCGCTGTTGGGCGCTTCGAAGAGGCACATGCACCGCGATTCGGAGGGAACGAAAGTGCTCCGGATGTAACGTACAGGTTTTCCCTGCGAAGTCATCGTCGTACCGGTCTCGATCGCGGCCTTCTGCGCCGCCGCGAGCTGCTCCATCGTGATTCCGGGAAGAAAGCGATTGGCCATGTAAACGGGCATGGAAACCTCCTTTGAAAATCGGACCCGTTCGAGGAACGGCATTCTAGTGCGGCTAGCGGGCGGCCGCGGCGTGTCGCGGCTCGAGGCACGCGTCGCCGCGAGTAAGAAGGCTCCGCACCAGCCGGGCGTAGATGCCGACCGCCGCCTCGACCTCGGCGAGCTGGACCTTTTCCTCCGACCCGTGCGCGTCCCGGATCGAGCCGGGCCCGAAGAGGATCGGCTCGCCCCATGCCGGCAGGAGCGGAAGGTCGCAGGCGAAGGAGACGACCTCGCCCGGCTCTCCCTTCGGACACCGGAACGAGACGGGATCGGAGCGGTAGCCGACGGCGAGCTCCACGCGACCCTGCGCCACCGGGCGGATGTGCGCGAGCAGCGTCTCGATCGGCTGTCCGGTCCGGAAGATGACCTCGGCGCGCGCGCGCTCCGCGATGACGTTCGGCGCCGTGCCCGCCTGGATCACGCCGATGTTCATCGTCGTTCGTCCGAAGGCCGGATGCTCGGGGAGCTTCAGCTCGCGCAGGTCGTTCAAGAAATCGAGGAGCGGATCCACCGCGGAGCGGCCGCTCTCGGGGATCGAGGAGTGGCCCGACACGCCGCGCGCTTCGACCTCGATGCGCAGGCAGCCCTTCGAGCCGGCCACGAAGCGGCTGCCGGTCGGCTCACCGCCGATCAAATATCGCGCGAGATGCGGGCGCCGGTTCGCCGCGAGGGCGCCGTCGGATCCGCGCTCTTCCCCGACGAGCACGAGCAGCCCGACCTCGCTTGTCCCGTCCCGCGCGAGCTCCTCCAATGCGATCGCCTGCGCAGCCAGGCTCGCCTTCGCGTCGCAGGCGCCGCGTCCGATGAGCACGCCCGCCTCGCGGCGCGGCGGAAAGAACGGGGGAACCGTGTCCGCGTGCGTGGTCAGGACGACGCTCGGGTGTCCGCGGTGGATGAAGAGGTTCCGCCGGTCGGGCGCGACCTCCATGGACTCGACGGTCCAACCCGAGCCGCGGTAGCGCTCTTCCAGAAACGAGAGCACCGGCTTCTCGGAGCCGGTCACCGACGGAATTTCGACCAGTCGCTCGAGGAGGTCGACCACCCGCGCGCCGGCGCCCGTGGAAACCGAGTCGGACTGCACCGGTGGCGATCATAGACTTGAAGCAATGAAGAAGCTCCTCGCGCTCGGAACCCTCCTCGTGTTGCCCCTCGCGCTCGTCGCGCCGCGCGCGGCGACGATCGACGACCTCGTCTTCGAGGGGGGCCGCGTCGTGGACGGGACCGGCGCGCCCTGGTTTGTAGCGGACGTCGCGGTCCGCGACGGCAGGATCGTCGCGATCGGATCGCTCGGGAAGCGCCCGGCGAAGCGCCGGATCGACGCGTGGGGTCTGGTCGTCGCGCCCGGGTTCATCGATCTCCTGGGACAGTCCGAGTACAACGTGCTGGTCGACAAGCGGGCGGCTTCCAAAATCACTCAAGGGATCACGACCGAAGTGACGGGCGAGGGCGTGTCGATCGCGCCGCTGAATGACCGGATGTTATCGGACGGCAAGGACGCTTACGCCCGGTACGGATTCACACCCGATTTCCGAACGCTGGACGGCTATTTCCGAACCCTCGAGCGCCGGGGCACCGCGATCAATCTCGGAACCTTCGTCGGCGCCGGAAGCGTGCGGGACTTCGTCATCGGGAAGGAAGATCGGCGGGCTACCCCCGAAGAACTGCGAAGGATGTGCGACGTCGTGGACCAGGCGATGCGCGAGGGAGCCCTCGGCGTTTCCTCCTCGCTTCAGTACGTGCCCGACATGTACAACTCCACGGACGAGCTCATCGCGATGGCGAAGGTCGCCGCGAAGTACGGCGGCGCGTACTTCACGCACCAGCGTTCCGAGGCCAATGCCATCGACTCCTCGCTCGACGAGGTTTTCTCGATCGCGCGCGACGCGAAGATCCGGACCCAGATCTGGCACTTGAAGACCGCGTACAAGCGCAACTGGGGACGAATGCCGGCGGTGCTCGCGCGCATTGAGGCGGCCCGCGCCGAAGGCGTGGACGTGGCGGCGAACCAGTACCCCTACACGGCCGGCTCGAACGGGCTCGATGCGTGTCTCCCCCCCTGGATTCGGGAGGGCGGCCGCGATCCGCTCTTGAAGCGCCTCGCCGACCCGAAACAGAGGGAGAAGGCCAGGGCGGACATGCTCCAGGACTCCGATCAGTGGAGCAATCAGTATCTGGGCTCCGGCGGCCCCGACCGGATCCTCGTCGCGTCGGTCGTCAACACCTCTCTGAAGAAGTACGAAGGCAAGTCGATCGCCCAGATCGCGGCCGACGAGAAGAAAGACCCGCGAGATGCCGTGATCGACATCGTCGTCGCCGATCGGGCGAACGTGTCCTGCATCATCTTCATGATGGACGAAAAGGACGTACGGTCGGCGCTGGCTCATCCCCTGGTCTCCTTTGGCACCGACTCGGGTGCGAGCGCGACCGACGGCATCTTCTCCGAGGAGAAGTCGCACCCACGCGGCTGGGGATCGGCGGCCCGCATCCTCGGGCACTACGTCCGCGACGAGAAGGTCCTCCGGCTCGAGGAAGCGGTCCGCAAGATGACCTCATTTGCTGCGGAAGCGGCGGGACTGCCGGATCGGGGACTCGTCAAGGTCGGATTCGCCGCCGACCTCGCCGTCTTCGATCCCAGCACCGTTCGGGACGTGGCCACGTTCGAGGACCCGAACCGCTACAGCGAAGGGTTCCGCTTCGTCGCCGGCAACGGAGTGCTCGTCGTGGACGGAGGAAAGCTGACCGGCAAGACGCCGGGCCGGGCGCTTCGCGGACCGGGTTGGAGCCGGCCTTTGCGGTCCGGCTTCGTGTCCTCGTCGTTACCGTCCGGCTTCGGACCTCCGCCGTCACCGTCCGGCTTCGTGCCCTCGCCGTCACCGTCCGGCTTCGCGCCCTCGCCGTCACCGTCCGGGTTCGTGCCCTCCGCTTCGAGCTCGCCATCGGTCTTCTGAAGCCCCGGCGGTCAGGGGAGCCGGCGGCGAACGGTCACGACGCCGCCGCGGAAGATCCGCCCTGTCGTTCCCGGGAGATCAGGTAGAGGTTGCGCAGGTAGATCACGATGCCCGCCGCCTGGCCGAGGATGAAAACCGGGTCGACGCGATGGATCGCGTACGCGAGCAGCACCACGCTGCCGGCGAGACTGAAGTACCAGAACGCGATCGGGATCACGCTGCGCCCCTCCCGCTCGCTTCTCACCCACTGGAGGATGAAGCGCATGGAGAACAGCGCCTGACCCACGAAACCCACCACCAGCCAGAACGAAGGGATCTTCATCGCGATGACTCCTCGGCCGGGTTCGCGTCGTCCTCCCCGGAAACGGAATTCTCATTCGCGAGCGTCGGAATCCTCGCGCGCCGCTGGAGCCACAGGACGCCGAGCATGTCGACGATCCCGGTCCAGAGCCGATCGCGCACGCCGTAGTGGGACCGGCCGTGGCGCCGCCCGCGGTGGCGGACCGGCACCGAGAGGACTTCTCCGCCGCTGCGCCGGAAGAGCGCCGGAAGGAACCGGTGCATGTGGTCGAAGTACGGAAGCACCAGAAACGCTTCGCGGGGAAACAGCTTCAGGCCGCAACCGGCATCGGGCACGCCGTCGCCGAGGACCCGCCGCCGAACGCCGTTGGCGATCCGCGACGAGACGCGCTTGACCCACGTGTCCTGCCGCGCGCGCCGGTGACCGTTGACGAAGAGCAATTTCTCCGAGCACCGAGCGTCCCGCGCCTGGAGGAGCGCCGGAATGTCGGCGGGATCGTTCTGGCCGTCGCCGTCGAGCGTCACGATCCAGGGCGCCCGCGCGAGGCGAACGCCCGTCCAGATCGCGGCGCTCTGTCCGGAGGGCGCGCGGTGACGCGCCGATCGGAGCCGCGGAAACTCGCGGGCGGCGTCGTGAAGGCGCGCGGGCGTCGCGTCTTCGCTCCCGTCGTCCACGACGACGACCTCGTAGTCAACGACTCCTTCGAGCGCCGCGCGCACGTCGGCGAGAAGAGGGCCGATGTTGTCGGCTTCGTCGCGCGCCGTGATGACGACGGAAATCTCGGGGACTGGGCGGCGCGGCCGGTTAGACGGCGGCACGGGTTGATCTTAAGGCGCCAGCGTGTCGGGGTCTGATCCCCGAAGGGGGTCAGATCCCAGGTCCGTCAGTGCCGCTTCGCCACCGCGAGTCTCGCTTCCGCCAGCTCGAGTCTCGATCGGATCTGCTCGAGCGTTTCCCGGCTCGCCGTCTTCAACTCTTCCTCCGCCTGCGCGCGCTCGCGCTCCGCCGCCGCGACGTCGACCTCGGACGGCTCGTCGGCCGAGTCCGCGAGAACGGTCACGACGTCGTTCGAGACCTCTGCGAAGCCCGCCGCGATCGCGAGCGCGCGCTCGGCGCCGCCGTTCGTAAACGAGAGGACGCCCGTCTTCAGGACCGTGATGAGTGGAGTGTGTCCCGGCAGGATGCCCAGGTAGCCGAGCTCCCCGGGCATCTCGACCTCGTCGGCCTCCGAATCGACCACGGTGCGGGTGGGCGTCACGACCTTCAGCTTGAGCTTCATCGCCGACCTTTCGTCAGAACGTGCTCTGAATGACCCCGCCATCCACCTGGATGGTGGCGCCCGTGATGTAACTCGCCCGCTCGCTCGCGAGAAAGGCGACGACGTCACCGATCTCTTCCGTCCGGCCATGGCGGCCGAGCGGGATCGCGGCAGCGAGCCGTCGAGTGTAGTCGTCGGCGGAGATCCCCTCCTCGCGCGACCGGATTTCGTTCAACTCGACCTGGCGGTCCGTCAGGATGTGCCCCGGCATGACCGAGTTGATGAGGACGCCGTCCGACGAGAACTCGTTCGACATCGTCTTTGTGAGCGCGGAGAGGCCGGCGCGCAGGGTGCTCGACACGGTCAGGAGCTCGATCGGCTGCTTCGCGGCGAGCGAGGTCAGGTGCACGATCCGTCCCCAGCGGCGCTTGCGCATGTCTGGAAGGACGAGCCGGCAAAGGCGCACGACGTTGAAGAGCACTCCTTCGATCCCCTCGCGCCACTGGGCTTCCGTCAGGTCCAGGAAACGCGCGGCGGGCGGCCCTCCCGAGTTCGTGACCAGGATCTCGATGGGGCCGAACCTTGAGACGGTCGCGCGGTGCCAGGCGGCGAGCTCTTCCTCCTTCGTCACGTCGCACGGAATGCCCAGCACTTCCGTGATCGGCGCCGCGGCGGCCATTTCCTCTCGCGCCGACTCGAGCTGCTCCGCCGTCCGCGCGCAGATAGATACGCGGCATCCTTCGCCGAGAAGCGCCGTCGCGACCCCTCGCCCGATTCCCTTGCTCGCTGCCGCGACCATCGCCACGCGGCCGGCGATTCCGAGATCCATGGCGCCGGATTATCACTGAAGGCGCCGCAAGTGAGACGGCTCTGTTCTGCCCTCGGTGGGGAAGGTCGAAGCCTATCGAAGCACTGGATCTCGGGTAGGGCACCTCACCGTCGACGGCCAACGGTCGCCGAGCGAATGCGTGGCGCCGAACCCGCATCTCCCGTTAGGCGCGGAGCGTTGATAGACCAGGACCGATTCGAGCGAGGAGTGCTCCTATCGTTTCTCTCCCGGTGGCCGATAGGTGATCGACGAGGCCTTTTGCAGGGCTGCGAGCGTCTCCTCAACAGTCAGCAAAGCAGTCGTCTGGAGGGAGCTCAACGCTCCGCCGGCGTTGATCGCGATCGCCGTGGCTGCCATCGAGATGTTATCCGGAGCCTCCCACAAGTTGTATCCGTCGTGATCGCCTAAGGCATACCAGAAACCGTGCAGCTTTCCGCCGACCGCCTCGATGTACTGCTTGGCTGCCGCTCGCCGGTCCTCGGGATTCTTGATGAGCTTCGCCCATGTTGCTGGCGTGTAACTGAACCGGGTCAGATAGAACGGCATCGGTCTTCCTCCTTTCCTTTCATCCCGCCGGCGGTCAAAGTGTGCCGGATCAGATCCAAGAGCTATGAGCCCGCCCGCGGCACTAATGTTTACGAAATCGCGCCGAGTGATCTTGCCCATAGAATTCTCCAGTCGAGACGGGCGTTTAGCCCCGAGCCGAGCGAGCGAAGCGAGCGGCCGAGCGACTGCGAGAGCGAGAGCGGCGACTCCTCTGCAACGCCAGGTCAGGCGTCGAAAAGCGTGAACCGTCCGCTCCGTGGGCGCGGCGCCTACTTCTTTCCAGCGGGCGGGGCTTTGACCAGGATCAGGTCGAACTTGTCCGCGGATGTCATGAAGAACTCGCACTCAGCTCCCGCCGCGCAGCCGCTCACGTGGTTCTTGCCGGCCGCCTGCAGGAGATAGGAACCGGGACCCAGTTTCGCCTCAACGCCGCCATCGGGGTGGTGAATGAAAGTTCCCGAAAGGACAACGATCTTCAGGGTCTGGGTGTGCTTGTGGAGCGGATTCATCAGCCCCGCATCGAACTTGATCAGCACGCCATACGGGCCGCCCTTCATCCAGTCACCCCAGAGTTTGGCGACGTGAGTCCCCTTGAGCGGGCCGTCCTCCCACTTGATGGCGTCGGCCGTCCAGACCACGTCACTCTTTACCGCCTTGCCGCTTTTCGCCGCCATCGCGACGTAACTCCCGGCGAGCAAAAGCACGCCCGCCGCCGCGGTGATGACCCTCGATTGCCTCATCATCGGATACCTCTCCTTTCGATCAGAAAACGGAAATGAGCCATGAAAGCATAGTTTCCTCGCGGCGAGTCCGCCGCAACGCCATGTTAGGCGCGGCGCCTTGAGCTGGTCGCGCTAACGACATCGAGTACTGCTTCTGGGTGTCTCGCCACGATTCGCAGGAGAATTCTGGCGCTGCCTTCGGGCTTCCGCCGGCCCTGCTCCCAGTTGCGCAGGGTGGCTGGACTGATGCCCATGAGAGCCGCGAACTTCGATTGGCTCAAGCGATAACTCTTCCGGCGCCACCGGGGACAGACCACGGCTTCCTGACAGTCCTGGCGGGAAAACGGCTGTTCCGGAAACCGTGGTCTGTCCCCGCCTACGCCGCCTCTTTCGCGAGCTTCTCCGCTCTCTCCCGCGCTTCCTCGATCGTGCCGACCATGAAGAACGACTGCTCGGGCATGTCGTCGCATTTGCCTTCGACGATCTCGGAGAATCCCTTGATCGAGTCGGCGATCTTCACGTAGCGCCCTTCGAGACCCGTGAATTGCGCCGCGACGAAGAACGGCTGCGACAGGAACTTCTGGATCTTCCGCGCGCGGGCCACCGTCAGCTTGTCTTCGTCGGAGAGCTCATCGATTCCGAGGATCGCGATGATGTCCTGGAGGTCCTTGTACTTCTGCAGGATTGCCTGGACGGCGCGCGCGACGCCGTAGTGCTCCTCGCCGACGATGCGCGGCGAGAGGATCTTCGACGTCGAGGAGAGCGGATCGACCGCCGGGTAGATGCCGAGCTCCGCGATCTGGCGGGAAAGAACGGTCGTCGCGTCGAGGTGCGCGAACGCGGTCGCCGGGGCGGGATCGGTCAGATCGTCCGCCGGGACGTAGATCGCCTGCACCGAGGTGATCGAGCCCTTCTTGGTCGAGGTGATGCGCTCCTGCAGCTCGCCCATCTCGGTCGCGAGGTTCGGCTGGTAACCGACCGCGGACGGCATCCGCCCGAGGAGCGCCGACACCTCCGAGCCCGCCTGTGTGAAGCGGAAGATGTTGTCGATGAAGAGGATGACGTCCTTCCCCTCGACGTCGCGGAAGTACTCGGCGACCGTCAGCCCCGAGAGCCCGACGCGCAGGCGCGCGCCCGGCGGCTCGGTCATCTGTCCGTAGATGAGCGCGGCCTTCGACTTCTTCGGGTCGCCCGGCGTGATGACTCCCGACTCGGTCATCTCGAGGTACAGGTCGTTGCCCTCGCGCGTGCGCTCGCCGACGCCCGCGAAGACCGAGTAGCCCCCGTGGTGAATAGCGACGTTATTGATGAGCTCCAGCACGATGACGGTCTTGCCGACACCCGCGCCGCCGAAGAGACCCGTCTTACCGCCTTTCGAGTACGGCTCGAGAAGGTCGATGACCTTGATCCCGGTCTCGAACATCTCGACCTCGGTCGACTGATCCTCGAATTCCGGCGGGTCGCGGTGAATCGGCCAGCGCTCCTTCGCGTTGACGGGGCCGAGCCCGTCCACCGGCTCCCCGACCACGTTCAGGATCCGGCCGAGCGTCTCCTCGCCCACCGGCATCGTGATCGTCTCGCCCGTGTCCACGGCCTTCATGCCGCGCACCATGCCGTCGGTCGGCTTCATCGAGATGCACCGGACCCGGTTCTCGCCGAGGTGCTGAGCGACCTCCGCGACGACGTCGATGGGGATTCCCGTTTCCTTCCCTTCGTCCTTGACTATGACCGCGTTGTAGATGGGAGGGAGGTGGCGCTCGGGAAACTCGACGTCGAGAACCGGACCGATCACCTGCACGACCCGTCCAACTTTTTCTTCAGCCATTCGACTTCAGCTCCTTCAGTCCTCGGATCCCGTGTCTCTATTCCAATCCCGCCGCCCCCGACACGATCTCGATCAGCTCCTTCGTGATCCGCGCCTGCCGCGCGCGGTTGTACGTCAGCGTCAGCGAGTCGATCAACTCGCCGGCGTTCTTGGTCGCCGATTCCATCGCGGTCATTCTCGCGCCGTGTTCGGCGGCCGCCGACTCGAGCAGCATCCGGAAGATCACGAATTCCAGATAGCGCGGGAGAAGCTTCGCGAGAATGGTCGCCGGATCCGGCTCGTAGATGTACTCGATCGCCGGAGCCCCCGAGGCAGCCGCCTCAGCGAGCGCGGTCTCCGACCGGGAGATCGGAAGGATCCGATCGCGCCGCACGATCTGCGACATGACCGACTTGAACTCGTTGTACACCGCATAGGCGGCGTCGATCCGGCCCTCCACGAACTCGGCGGTCAGGTAGTCGGCGATTTCTTTGGCATGGGCGTACTCGACGCGCGCGAAGATCCCGGGGTAGGTCTTGGGTGCGAGCACCGCCTTGCGGCGGCGGAAGTAGTCGAACGCCCTCTTGCCGATCGGTACGATCGTGACGGACTCCCACTCCTTCTTTTCCGCGGTGAGCGCCGCGACGGCCCGGTTGATGTTCGCGTTGAAAGCTCCGGCCAGCCCCCTGTCCCCCTCGACGACGAGGAGCGCGATGTGCTTCTCCTCTCGGGTCGCCAGCAGCGGGTGCTGCGCTTCCTTCACGCGAGACGAGACCGAAGCGAGCACCTCGCGCAATGCCTTCGCGTACGGCCGGGCCGCGATCACGCGGTCCTGCGCGCGCCGCAGCCTCGCCGCGGAGACCATCTTCATGGCCCGTGTGATCTGCTGGGTGTTCTTGAGCGACTTCAGCCGCCGGCGGATGTCGATGAGGGAAGCCACTGTCGTAAGTACTCAGGACTAATCTGCGCTGCTAGGCCGCAACGGCGTCGGCGTTCTCTTTCACGAACTGGTCCTTGAAGGCGCCGATCGCCGCAGTCAGCGCCTCGTCCGTCACTTTCTCGAGCTTGCCGGTATTGACGATCGCCGAGAGCACGTCCGCGTGGTCCCTCTTCATGTACTCGTGCAGCGCCGCCTCGAAAGGGAGGATCGACTCGACCCGGAGCGAGTCGAGAAAGCCCCGCGTGCCCGCGAAGATCGAGACGACCTGCAGCTCGACCGGCATGGGCTGAAACTGCGGCTGCTTCAAGATCTCGACCAGCCGGCGGCCGCGAGCGAGCTGAGCCTGTGTGGTCTTGTCGAGGTCGGAGCCGAACTGCGCGAACGCGGCGAGCTCGCGGTACTGGGCGAGGTCGATGCGCAGAGTGCCCGCGACCTGTTTCATCGCCTTGATCTGAGCGTTGCCGCCGACCCGGGAGACCGAGAGGCCGACGTTCACCGCGGGCCGCACGCCCGAGTAGAAGAGGTCGGATTCGAGGTAGATCTGACCGTCGGTGATCGAGATGACGTTGGTCGGAATGTAGGCGGAAACGTCGCCGGCCTGGGTCTCGATGAACGGGATCGAGGTGAGAGACCCCGCCCCCCGGGCGTCCGAGAGCTTCGCCGCGCGCTCGAGGAGCCGCGAGTGAAGGTAGAAAACGTCGCCGGGGTAAGCCTCGCGACCCGGCGGCCGTCGCAGCAGGAGCGAGATCTCGCGGTACGACGCCGCGTGCTTGGAAAGGTCGTCGTAGATCGTGAGCGCATGCTGCTTGTTGTAGAGGAAGTACTCCCCCATCGCGCAGCCCGCATACGGCGCGATGAACTGCATGGGCGCGGGATCCGACGCGGTCGCCGAGACGACGATCGTGTGCTCCATCGCACCGTATTCCTCGAGCGTCTTGACGACCTGCGCCGCGGTCGACTTCTTTTGCCCGATCACGACGTAGATGCAGATCAGCCCTTTCCCCTTCTGGTTGATGATCGTGTCGAGCGCCACCGCGGTCTTGCCGGTCTGCCGGTCGCCGATCACGAGCTCGCGCTGCCCGCGGCCGATCGGGATCATCGCGTCGATGGCTTTCAGCCCGGTCTGAACCGGTTCGCGGACCGGCTGCCGTTCGATCACGCCCGGCGCCGTGCGCTCGATCGGATAGTGATCGGCGGCGCTGATCGGCCCTTTCCCGTCGATGGGGCGCCCGAGAGAGTCCACCACGCGGCCGATCAGGGCGGGACCGACGGGAACCTGGATGATCTTGCCGGTGCGGCGGACCTCCTGTCCTTCGGAGACCTCGCGCGACTCGCCGAGCAGCACCACGCCGACGTTGTCCTCTTCGAGGTTCAGGGCCAGCCCGAAGAGGTCGTGGCCGAAGTCGAGCAGCTCGCCCGCCATGGCCTTGTCGAGACCATAGACGCGGGCGATGCCGTCGCCGACGGAGAGAACCGAGCCGACCTCCGCGACGTCGATCGACTTCTCGTAACCTGCGAGCTGCCGCTTGAGGATTTCGGTGATCTCGTCTGCTTTGATTTCCATCTGGGCTCCCGTTCATCCGGGTGCAGGTTTTTGAAAAACCTGTCCCCGATTGTTGCTCGTCAGCCGCCGGCTTCGCCGTGGAACCTCTCGATTGCCCGCACCGCGGACGCATCGAAGACTTCGCTGCCCACCTTTGCCACGAAACCAGCCAGGATTTTCGGATTCACTTCGACCTTCATCCGCACTCGGCGGCTGAGCTGTCGCGAGAGCGCTTCCTCCATCCGAGCCCTCTCCGCCTCGTCCAGCGGGGCAGCGACCGTGACCTGCGCTTCCACGACCCCGGACATTCGATCGTGCATCGCCCGCATTGCCGAAAGGATCTCGGCCAGCGCCACGATTCTCCGCCTCTCGAGGACGAGCCGGAGAAGGCGGCGGCCGACCTCGTCGACGCCAGCCCGGGCGGCGAGGTCTTCGAGGACCCGCTGCTTCGCATCGATCGGAACGGAGGGAGCCGTAAGGAAATTTTTCAGGCGCGGATCCTGCGCGATCGCCCGCTGAATCGCACCCGCAGCGGCGAGAAATCCCTCGACGTCGTAGCCGGCCGGAACCGTCTCGAGAAATGCCTGCGCGTAGGGGCGGGCGAAGCGGCTCATGATCCCGAGTTCTCCGCCGGCTTCTTCTCCGCCAGGCGCGTGATGCTTTCCTCGAGGAGCCGCCGCCGGTCCTCTTCGTTGATCTGCGCTGCGAGCAGCTCACGCGCTACGCTCGCGGTCAGATCCGCAGCGGTTCGACGCAGCTCCTGTTTTGCCGCGGCCAGTCGTCGGGAGATCTCCTCTTCCGCCTCCCGGCGCACGCGCTCGACCTCTAAGTCGGCCTTCTCCGAAAGCGCGGCGCGCTCGGCCTCCCCTTCGGCCAGCCCCCGGGCGCGGATCTCCACGATCTCCTGGTCGAGGCGGACCATCCGCTCGTGCACCTGCGCTTCGAGTCGAGCGGCTTCCGCTCGGAGCGTCTTCGCTTCCCGCAGCCGTTGTTCGACTTCGAGCTGCCGCTTTCGGAACATGGCCGCGAGCGGACGGGCCACGAAGTACAGCATGACGCCGAGAAAGAGAGCGAGGTTGACGAGCTGCCAGAGCCAGAGAGGCAGACCGAGGAACGTGGCCGCGTGCTCCTCGGCCTGCTCCGCCGCGAGCGCGAGGGGCACTCCCGCGAACAGTCCCCAGGCGGTCGGACGCCGCGCGGCGCCCGAAGCGGCGATGCGGCCATCGATCACGCGGCGAGCTTCCGCCCGAGGATTTTTTCCGCCAGCTCGACGGCCAGCTCCCGGGCCCGGGTGGGGAGCTCGGACGCGGCTTTCTGGACTTCGGCGCCGATCTCCGCACTCGCGGCCTCGACCAGCGACATCGCCGCCTGGCGGGCTTCCGCGAGCTGGCGCTCGAACTTCGCGAGTCCTTCGGCGCGGAGGGTTTCCCGCTCCTTCAACGCTTCGCGCCGCGCCGCCGCGAGCCGGCGCTCGGCCTCCGCGATCGTTCGCTCGAGCTCCTTCAAGCTCTCCTGATGAATCCGGGTCGCGTCGCGCTCTTCTCGCTCGCGCTCCGCGAGGATCGTGCCGAGCGGTACGAAGAGGAAGCGCTTCAAGATCGCGTACGACGCGACGAAGGCGAACATCACGTAGAGGAGCGTCACGTCGGGGGCTTTGATCATGGATCTGGCGTGCTTTCCTCGCGATTCGAGAACCGGACCGGAGAGAACGAGAGCGCTTGTGTTTCGGCGCCGGAGCGCGGATGAATAGCACACGCTCCAGAAGGGTGCAAACCAGCGAGAAGTCAAAAGGTCCCACGTCGCTCAGATCGAGGAACGGAGACCGAGGGCTTTCGGTTTTTGCGCCGAGCTGTGGCCGGAAGGCTCTGCTTATAACTCCCTTGTTATCAGTAGTTTATGTCCGCCGCTCTCCCGCTGCCGGCGCCGGCATTCCAACCACGTTCGACGGTGCTTCCTGTCCCATCTTGCATGAGCCCTGGAAGAACGCTCCTTCTTCGATCGCGAGCGCGGGCGTCGTCAGATCGGCCATGACGCGGGCCTTCGGGTGAAGCTCGATCCGCTCCGTCGCGACGACGTTTCCCCGGAGCGTGCCGTTGACCGAGAGTCTCTCGACGTGGATCTCCGCTTCGACGTCGGCGTTCTCGCCGACCACGAGCTCGCTCCCCGAGGTGATCTTTCCTTCGAACTTTCCATCGATGCGGAACCCGTCCTCGAACTTGAGATCACCGCTCAGGTGGCTCCCACGATCCAGAAACCCGTTCAACGTCGCTTCTTCCGTCTTCCCTTTCATGACCCCTTCCTTCCTGGTTCGATCCGCCCTGATTCCATCGACGCTTCATCCCGGCTCGCCGAGCTGTCGCTTTCAAGCGCGCACGAGCCTCTCGTAGAGACCAATGAGCTCTTCCTCCGACCCGAACGAGATCTCGACCCTTCCCCCCCGACGGCGGCGCACAATTCGGACGCGCGACTGCAGGTGCCGCGAAAGCTTCTCCTCGGCGTCCCGCGTAAACGGATCGCGACGGTGTTCTCGCCGAAGTTTATCTGCTCCCCCGAAGCTCGCGACGCGTTTTTCAGTCTGTCGGACCGAAAGGCCGCGCCGGACGACCTCATCGGCGAGCCGCTCCTGATCGTCCGCCGAAGCGAGCGACGCGAGCGCGCGGGCATGCCCGCCCGAGAGAAGTCCGGAGCGGATCCGGTCTTTCACGGTCGAGGGCAGCTTCAGAAGCCGCAGGGCATTCGAGATCGTCGTTCGGTCCTTTCCGACGCGGTCGGCGATCCTCTCGTGAGAAAGGCGAAACTCGTCCTTGAGGCGAGCATAGGCTTGCGCCGCATCGAGAGGGTTCAGGTCTTCGCGCTGGAGGTTCTCGACGAGCGCGACCTCGAGGAGGTCTGTCTCCGACTGCCGCTCCCGAAGGACAATCGGCACTTTCGTCAGCCCGGCCATCGCGGCAGCGCGCCACCGACGCTCCCCCGCCACGATCTCGAGCTTTTCACCGCGCGGGGTCACGACAATCGGCTGGACGATCCCCTGTTCCCGGATCGAAGCGGCGAGCTCGGCTAGCCCCGCTTCGGAAAAGTCCTGCCGGGGTTGGAAACGGTTCGGCACCAGGTGGCCGATTTCGACCTCCCGGGCCCCCGTTTCCCGTGGAACCTCCTCCCGGCCGGGCAGGAGCGCCGAGAGACCCCGCCCGAGCGCCTGCTTCTGGGTCATCGAACCTCCTTCCTCTTCAAAAGCTCTCGTCCGAGAGCGAGATAGGCCTCGGCCCCCTTCGACTTGACGTCATAGGCCAGGACCGGCTTGCCAAAGGAGGGCGCTTCCCCCAGCCTCACGTTGCGCGGGATGACCGTGTCGTAGACGAGCTTGCCGAAATGTTGACGAATGTCCTCCACCACCTGCCGGCCGAGGTTCGTGCGGTCATCGTACAGAGTCAGCAGAATGCCCTCGATCTGCAGATCCGGATTGAACGAGTGCCGGACGCGTTCGATCGACTCGAGAAGCTCGCTCAAGCCCTCGAGCGCGAAGTACTCCGTCTGGAGCGGAATCAGCACCGAATCCGCGGCCGCGAGGCCGTTGACGGTGAGCAGCGAAAGCGATGGCGGGCAGTCGACGAAAACGAAGTCGAAGTCGTGGCGGAACCGATCAATCGCCTCCCGGAGGCGCCCCTCCCGACGCTCCTGGCCAACGAGCTCGATCTCCGCCCCGACGAGGTCCCTTCCGGACGGGAGGACCCAGAAATTGGGAAAACCGCTCTCGATAAGAGCTTGCCGCGGGTCGGCGCCGAGCAGGACGTCGTAGGCGTTCGCGCCGTTCTTCTGTCCCGCCAGGCCGAGACCGGATGTCGCGTTCGCCTGGGGGTCGAAATCGACGAGCGCGACCTTGCGGTCGAAGGCGGCGAGCGAAGCTCCCAGATTGATCGCGGTCGTGGTTTTTCCGACTCCCCCCTTCTGATTTGCGACTGCGATCACACGCCCCATTTTCGCCATTGTGGAGCCTTCGGGCTCAAATACAAAGAATCAGCGAAAGGACATCTTTCTCTTTGGATTGTCGTGGCCGACCGGCCGATGTTCCACGTGAAACGCCCGGCTCGCGCGCATCAGTTCCTTCGAAAAAGCGCGATGACGCGGTGTCGGGTCCCCGGGAGTGGCAGAGTCTGCTCGAGTCGAAAACGAGCGGACAGAAGCGCGCGTTCCGCCGAGGGCGAGTCGGTGGTCCAGAGCAGCAAGCTGCCGCCCGGCCGCAGAAGCCCGGCGACCGTCGGACCGTCGAGCTTCAACCCGCGCGACGTCGCCGATTCGAACCCCGCCGCCGGCAGTTCTTCGACTCGGCCGGCGATCACATCCGCATTTTCGACCGGCACCGCGCGCACCAGATGCCGGAGAAATGCCAACCTCTTCTCCCGCGGCTCGAGCCAGGTGAACCGGAGATCCGGCCGGCAGATCGCGAGGGGCACTCCCGGAAACCCGCCTCCCGTACCGATGTCCACGACGGAAGCTTGCGACGGCAGCAGGTCTGCCCCCAATGCCGATTCGAGGGCGTGCGAAGCCAGGTCTTCGGAGGAAAGGTGCCCGGTCAGGTTGACGGTTCGCCGCCACCGGTCGAGCTCGGAGAGGAAGCGGGCGAGGCGAGACCGTTTCTCTTCGTCCAGGCCGGGGGCGAAGTCGGCGAGCTTGTGCTCGAGAACCTCTCGAAATAGTTCAGTGGGAAGAGGTTCGACTCCGGACGACATGCGCGCAGATTATCGCGACGGCAGCGGGCGTGACGCCCGGAATGCGGCCCGCTTCGCCGATCGTTCGGGGACGCTTCCGGCTGCAGCTTTGGATCACCTCGCGAGAGAGGCCGGGGATGGAGCCGTACTCGAAGCCTTCCGGGATCCGGCGGCCCTCGAGAGGTTTCATCCTCTCCACCCGATCGATTTCGCGGCGAATGTAACCCTCGTAGCGCACCCGGCTCTCCAGGATCCACCGCTCCTCGCGCGAAAGCATTCCGAGAATCTCCGGGGCGTATGGCATGAGCTGCTCAACTGATAAATCCTGTCTTTTCAGTAGTTTATGTAGTGTCGTCGGCTCGCCGAGCGAGATCCCGAGCGTCTCCTCGAACTCGTCTCGGGTCTCGCGGTCCGGACGGATCTCGGCTTTTCGCAGGTCCGATTCGGCGCGGCGGAGTCGGTCCTCGGATCGCATCGCCCGCGTGAATTCCTCCGACGACACGAGCCCCAGGCGGCGCCCGTGCGGCAGAAGGCGTGGCAGCACTGAGTCCACGCCGAGGAGGAGGCGATGCTCGGCGCGTGACGTGAAGAGCCGGTAGGGCTCCTCGAGGCCCTTCGTCGTCAGGTCGTCGACCATGACGGCCGCATACGCTTCCGAACGTTCGAGCACGAAGGGCTCCTCGCCGCGCACCGCGAGAGCGGCGTTCACTCCCGCCCAGATTCCCTGCGCGGCCGCTTCCTCGTATCCCGACGTGCCGTTGATCTGGCCCGCGAGGAAGAGGCCGGGAACGTCGCGGGCTTCGAGCGTCGGACGGAGCTGATTCGGGAAGGCGAAGTCGTATTCGACCGCGTAGCCCGGTCGGATCATCTCGGCGTGGGCGAGACCGGTGATCTCGCGAAGGATCGCGCGCTGCACGTCTTCGGGCAGAGACGTCGAGAGCCCGTTGATGTAGATCTCCGGCGCATCCCACCCTTCCGGCTCCAGGAAGATCGAGTGGCGCGGCTTGTCGGCGAACTTGACGACCTTGTCTTCCACCGACGGGCAGTAGCGCGGTCCGATCCCGACGATCCGTCCGGAGTACATCGGGCTCAAGTGCAGGTTTGCGCGGATCAGGTCGTGGACGCGCTCGTTCGTGCTCGTCAGCCAGCAGAGCGCCTGGTGGGAGGGCAACGCGAGGGTCCGGAACGAGAAAGGAACGGGCGGATCGTCGCCACGTTGCGGCTCGCAGAGATCGTATTCGACGGTGTCGCGCGCGACGCGCGGCGGCGTGCCGGTCTTGAACCGTCCGAGCGCGAGTCCGGCCCGCGCGAGCGCTGCGGACAGGCCGATCGCGGCCGCTTCGCCGACGCGACCTCCCTCCGTCCGCCGCTCCCCGGTGTGCATGAGACCGCGCAGAAACGTTCCGGTCGTCACGACGACGGCCCGGGCGTTGAGGCGCGCCCCGCTTCCCGTCACGACTCCCGCGACCCGGCCTCCGTCGTCCAGGAAGCTCTCCGCCATGCCTTCGACGAGCTGGAGGTTCGGCGTTACCGAGAGGGATTGCGCGGCGAGCCTCGAGTAGAGCGCCTTGTCGCACTGCGCCCGCGGACCCCACACCGCCGGGCCGCGCGAGCGGTTGAGGATCTTGAACTGGATCCCCGCGGCGTCGGCGAGGCGGCCCATCAGACCGCCGAGCGCGTCGACCTCCCGCACGAGCTGCCCCTTCGCGAGGCCTCCGATCGCCGGATTGCACGACATCCGCGCGATCGCCGAGAGATCTCCCGAGAGGAGCGCGGTCGTCCGACCCATGCGCGCCGCTGCGTGCGCCGCTTCGCAGCCCGCGTGACCGGCGCCCACGACGATCACGTCGAACGTCGTCGAGCCGCTCATTTCCCGATGCAGAAGGT
>DASXSX010000231.1:0-6737 GCA_036505815.1 Thermoanaerobaculia bacterium | reverse complement strand
CGTTCGGACCGGCGATGATTCCCGAGACGGACGTGCCATGGCCGTCGCAGTCCATGGGATCGTTGTCCTCGTCCGCGGTGTCCATTCCCCCGATGACCTTCGCGTTGGGGAATCCGCCCCCCCCGAGCGCGGAGATCGAGTAGTCCACGCCGGTGTCGATGACCGCCACCGTCTGGCCGGCGCCGGTGACGCCGGCGGCGTTCGCCGCATCGCTGCGGATGAGCGTCTGCGAAGCTTGCGGGCTCGTCTGCAAGCGCCGGCGGGTCTCGTCGAGCGTGACCCAGGCGACGTCGGACCGGTTGGCGAGGCGGACGACGCCGTCCCGCGTGGCGCGCCCCGAGAGCAGCGAAAAGCTCTCGGAGTAGTGCCGGACCCGGAACTCGTTCTGCGGGATCGCTCGGGCGAGCCTCCTCTGGGCATCCAACCGGCGGACCCGCCGGGCCGGCTCGCCCGCCGGATCCGGTCGCTCGAGAAGCGCCCGGGCGGAGGGGGTGCCGTCGGAGACGCCGACGATCACCCGGACCTCTTCGGCCCCCTGCGCGAGCGCGCGGAGGAGCTTCGCGTCGGCCCGCGGCGCTTCCTCGGCGGACACCGGCCGGAGCGCCCGGGCGGCGGAGGCCGTCGCGAGAGTCAGTGCGGCAGCGATCGCGAGTCGGAAGAGGCGGTGATGGAGCATTTATCCCCCAAAAGGTTGCACTTTTCGACGATACAGAGAATACCGTCGCGGCCGCCCGAATAATCCCGCGGAAGCCCGTCGAACGCCTAAAAATTGTCTCTTTGGGCTATCTTTCCGCGCCGGTGAGAACTCCATGAGGGCTGTCTTCGCGGACTGTCACGTGGGCCGCCAGCCGGGCGACGAAGGACCCTTCCTCGCCGCCCTCGAGGAAGCCCGGGAGAGGGGGGCGAAGGCGATCTCGCTCCTGGGGGACATCTTCCATTTCTTCATCGCCCATCACAAGTTCGAGACTCCCGCGATCGCCCGGTTCCTCGAGGCGGTCGACCGGCTCCGCGCCGCCGGCGTCCCGGTGACCTATGTCGAGGGCAACCGCGACTTCTTCCTGCGGGGCTCCTACGTCGAATCGAAGTTTCGCGAGGTCTGCGACGAGGAGACTTTCGTGGAGGGGGGCCGGCG
Source organism: Thermoanaerobaculia bacterium (assembly GCA_036505815.1). Classification (GTDB taxonomy): domain Bacteria; phylum Acidobacteriota; class Thermoanaerobaculia; order UBA5066; family Gp7-AA6; genus Gp7-AA6. The sequence continues at coordinate 5,605 of DASXSX010000231.1, read as the reverse complement.
GTTTCTGCTCACCCACGGCGATCTCTTGAACGAGGAGGACCGTCCCTACCGGATCTGGCGCGCGATCTCGAAGAATCCGATTTCCCGCGCGGCGATCGATTTTCTCCCGCGAAAGGCGGCGAACCGTTTCGTCTGGAAGGTCGAGGCGCGGCTCTACCGCTCGAACTTCAAGCACAAGACCCGCCTGCCGGTCGAGATGATCCGCGCGTTCGCGGCACGCCGGTTTCGAGAAGGCTACGACGTGCTCCTGCTCGGACACTTCCACCGGTCGTGGACCGACACCGTCGACGGAGGACAGGTCGAGATCCTGCCGGCCTTCGTGGACGAGAGACGGTGGATGGAAGTGCTGGATGACGGCACGACGAGGCTGGTGGGCCTTTAGGTGCCGGGGTCGGAGGTTTCAGAAGCAAGACAGGTGTCAGGTGCCGGGTGTCAGGGACAGGAGCCCAACCCGACACCTGACACCCGAAACCTGTCTTGCTTCCGACACCTGAAACCTGAAACCTGACACCCTTGATGCGCGATTACCTAGCCTTCCCACCGGTTCGAGGAGTCCACGGCATCGTCTCGGCTCCTCCGTCAAAGAGCGCAACCAACCGCGCGCTCGTTCTCGCGGCGCTTTCTTCCGAGCGGGTGGAGCTCGTTCGTCCTCTCGACTCGGACGACACGCGCGCGCTCGCGCGATGTCTCGAGGCGATGGGCGCCGTCATCGAGCCGACCCGCTCCGGCATCGCCGTCCACGGACCGCTCGGCCGGAGCGAGAACGAAGAGGTGGTCTTGGACGCCGAAGCTTCCGGGACGGCGGCGCGATTTCTGGCCGCCGTCGCCGCCGCGGTTCCGGGGCGCTACGTCGTGACGGGCTCGCCGCGCCTCCGGGAGCGCCCGATGGCGGAGCTCGTCACCGCGCTGCGCGCTCTCGGAGCCTCCGTGGTCGAGGTCGGGAGCGTTGGCTTTCTTCCGCTTTCGATCCGCGGCGGCAGTCTCCAGGCGGCGCCGGTCGCCGTCGACGCGTCCCGGTCGAGCCAGTTCCTGTCAGCTCTTCTGCTCGCCGGAGTCGCCGTGGAAGGCGGGCTCTCCGTCCGGCCGAAAGGCCCGGTCGCGTCGGCGCCTTACGTCGAAACGACGCTTCGGAGCCTCGCGGAGTTCGGCCATGCCGTCCGGCGCGCCGCCACCGGCGAGATCGAGGTCGAACGGGGGAGCGTCGGCCCGCGCTCCTACGAAGTACCGGGCGACTGGTCTTCCGCTCTCCCGTTCTTCGCGTCAGCGGGAATCGCGGGAGGCGAAGTCTCGGTCACCGGCCTCTCCTGGCCTTCCCCCGACGCGGATGCGCTCGCTCTCGACGTGATCGAGTCGATGGGCGTCGCGATCGAGCGAAGCGCTGCCGGGATCCGGGCCCGCGCAGATCGGGGCTCTCTCGTCCCCGTCTCGGTCGAGGCGCGCGACTTTCCAGACGCGGTCCCGGTTCTCGCGGCGCTCGCGGCCATTGCACCGGGAGAGAGCCACTTTGTCGGAATCGCGCATCTCCGTCTGAAGGAGAGCGATCGCATCGCGGCGCTCGCGACGCTCGCGCGAGCGGCGGGCGCGCTCGCCGATGCGCGGACCGAAGAGCTTTCGATCACCGGGCCTCCGCGTTCGCGCGGCAACGGGGCTTTGCGGCTTCCCACGTTCGACGATCACCGGCTCGCGATGGCGGCGGCGCTTCTCTCGCTCGCGGTTCCCGGGAGCTTGATCGAGAATCCCGGCTGCGTCGCCAAGTCCTACCCTGGCTTCTTCAGCGATCTCGAGACAATTCTTGTACGTGGATAGCGAGGGCTCTCGGGGCGGCTCCGGAGCGGGGCCGTCTCCCGAGGTGCTCCGCGCTCTGCGCGACGCCGTCGCGGCCGCGGCGTCGGGAGGCGATAAGGAAGCGCCGCTCTCCGCGCTCGGGCTCGCTGCACTTTCCATCCTGGACGGCGACGGCCGCGAAGTCGTCCGGCTGGGCGAGCCGTCGGGCTACGAGGTCGAGCGCCGCGCTCTCCACGCGGGCAGCGCGCGCTTCGAGCTCGCGCTCGCTCCACCGATCGGGGAGGAGGTGTTCGCTCCGATCGCTCTCCTTTTGGAGACGCTCCTCTATCGGGGGGACGGGTTCGACGCGCCTTCGGATTTCGCGGAGGGGTGGCGCCGCGTCGGCGTGGTCACTGCGGATGCCTCGATGGGCGAGCCATTCCGGCGCCTCGTCCGGTTCGCGCCGCAGAACGTCACGGTGCTGGTGCTTGGGGAGTCCGGAAGCGGCAAAGAGGCGGTTGCCCGCGCGGTCCACACGCTCTCGTCTCGACCGGCCGGGCCGTTCGTCTCGTTGAACGTTCCGGCAATTCCCGCGGCGCTCTTGGAGAGCGAGCTGTTCGGTCACGCGCGGGGAGCGTTCACGGGCGCCGAGCGGGACCGCCGGGGCTTGCTCGAGGAGGCGTCAGGCGGAACGATCTTCTTCGACGAGATCGGCGATCTCGGTCTGCCGCTTCAGGCGAAGCTGCTGCGCGCCCTCCAGGAGCGCGAGCTCCGGCGCGTCGGAGAAAACCGGGCGCGCGCCGTCGACCTCCGGGTCGTGTCCGCCACTTCGCTCGATCTCGCGAAGGAGGTCGAGGCGGGACGCTTCCGGGAAGACCTCTACTACCGCCTCCACGTGGCGATCATCGCGTTGCCGCCTCTGCGGGAACGCGGCCGCGACGCGCTCCTGCTCGCGCGGCACTTCCTCGACCGCTTCGCGAAGGAGTTCGGTCGCGGCCCGCTGCGCCTGACGCCGGAGGCACAGAAGATCCTGCTCGCGCACCGCTGGCCCGGCAACGTCCGGGAGCTGCAGAACGCCCTCTCCCAGGCGGCGGCGCTCGCGGACTCGGGTGGAACCGTCTCCGCGGAGCTTCTCCCGGCCTCGATCCGGCGCGGACTCCGCCCGCCCGGCCCCGCCGGTGACTACCGATCACGCATCGCCGCGCACCGCCGGCGGATCGTCAAGGAGGCGCTGGAGCGGTCGGGAGGCAACCGGAGCCGCGCGGCGCGCGATCTCGGGCTCTCGCGGCAGGCGCTGCTCTACCTGATGAAGGAGCTGGCCGTTTCGAGTCCAAGGTCCAAGGTCCAGAGTCCAAAATAGCGGCCAAAGTAGAGTTCGCCGACCGGATGAAGGCGAACCGATGGCGGCGGCAATGGCCTCGAGCCGAAACCGTTCTCCTCCTCGCCGCGTGCCTCGTCTGCTACGCGAACGGGTTGACCGGTAATTTCACCTACGACGACAAGGCGATCGTGCGCGACAACGCCCGCATCCATACGCCGAGCGGCCTCTCGGCGATCTTCACGACGCCGTACTTCGGGGGCCCCCGGGGGCTCGGCACCGGCTACCGTCCCGTCCTTCTCGTCTCGTTCGCGGTGCAATGGTGGATCCACGACGGCGAGGCCCTCGGGTTCCATCTCGGGAACGTGGCGCTCCACATGCTCGTCACGATCCTCTTCGCCCGTTTCCTCGCCGGACTCCAGGTGCCCGCCCCGACGGCCTTCGGAGCAGCGCTTCTCTTCGCGGTGCACCCGATCCACATCGAGGCGGTGACGAGCGTCGTCGGTCGGGGAGAGACGCTCGCCGCGGCGTTCATCTTCGGGTTTCTGCTGGCCGCGCTGGAAATCCGCCGCGGCCCGCGCGGCCGCATTCGTCTCGTCTCGTTCGCGCTCCTCTGTTACGCGCTCGGTATCCTGGCGAAGGAGAGCGCCGCGGTCGCCCCGGCCCTCGCGTTTCTCGCCTTCTGCCGGGTCGAAGAAGGATCCTTCCGGCAGAGGTGCCTGCGGGCATTTCGCCTCGGTCTCCCGTTGTACGCCGGCTCCGCGGTGCTGCTCGCGGCGAGCTTCCTTCTGAGGCGGTGGGTGCTCGGCGGATATCTGAAGTCCCGGATCTTCCGGATCTTCGAGCTGGAGAACCCGCTCGCCCCGCTGCCGACCGGCGAACGCGTGTCGAACGCCGCGGCCATCCTTCTGCGCTACGCCGGACGGCTGCTCGTCCCGCTGCGTCTCACCGCCGACGAATCCGCCTGGTCGATCCCTGTCCGCCACGGTTTCGACGTCGTCGGGATAGCAGCCCTTCTCCTCCTCGCCGCGCTCTCGGTCGCGAGCGTGCTGCGGCTGCGCGACCGGCCCGGGATGTCGCTCGGGTTCCTCTTCTTCGCTGTCGCTTTCGCCCCGACAGCGAACGTGTTCTTCCCGATCGGCACGATTTTCGGGGAACGTCTCGCGTACCTTCCGTCGGCCGGCTTCGCGCTGGTGCTGGCGACGGCGATCCTCGGAAGCGAATCGGCGCCGGCAAATCCTTCGCGCCGCCGCGTCTGGCTCTTTTTCGCCGTCGCGTTCGCCTTTGCGGCGAGGACCATCGTGCGGAACCCGGTCTGGAAGGACGACGAGACTCTCTTTACCGAGACGGCCCGGACCTCCCCGGAGAGCGCCAAGGCCCACTACAACCTTGCGTGGATTTCGGCGGAGAAGGGTCGTCTTTCGGTCGCGCTCGAGGAGTACGCCCGCGCGACCCGGATCTATCCGAAGTTCTTCGACGCCTGGGCGGGCAAGGGCCTCGTGGAGCAGCGGCTCGGGAACCTGGCGGAAGCGGAGAAAGCGTTTCTCCAATCCCTCGCGGTTGCTGCCACCTACGAGAACGGTTTCTTCCGCCTGGGATTCGTGCGGGAGCTTCGCGGCGACTGGCCCGGCGCCGAGCAGGCCTACGCGGACGGTTTCGCGAAGAACCCGAAGTCGACGGCGCTCGCTTTCCGGCTGGCGATCGTTCGCTCGCGCCTCCGCCGCCCGACCGCCGAAGCGGACTGGCGGCACGCTATCGGGCTCGCGCGGGAATCCACTACGTTCCGACTGGGCTACGCCCGCTGGCTCTTCGACCGGGGAAGGGTCACGGAAGCGCGGCGGGAGGCGCGGGAGGTGCTCCGTCGGCATCCGCGCGACGTGACCGCCCTTCGACTCCTCGCCGACACGAGCCGGGACCGCGGGGAGAGGCTCGCGGAAGGGCTCGCGGTCGAGAGGATCGTTCTTGTGACGCGGTCCCCGGCCGAGTTCGATCGTCTCCGTTCGATCGCGTCCGAAGATGCCTCTTATCGAGCCCGGTTCGCGAGGCTTGCGAACTCGCTCAGAGGTCGTCCATCCGCACCGGATGGGGGTCTCGGCGGCGGCGCTTTCTCCGTCGAGCCCGCTCGGCCACCCGAGGGTGCCGGCGGTGGTAGAGCCGGAGAACGGCCCGAACGACCACGTAGGCGGCGAGGCCGATGAGGGTCGCCAGAACGACTGTCCCGACGAGGAAACAAGCCAGTCGGGGATGAAAGGCGGTCCCCGTGAATGCGTGCCAGAAATCGCGGTGGAGAAGGCGATCCCACGGCAGGTCGGGAACTCTCCGGCGGTCGAACCGGAGAAGCTTGCGTCCGAGCGCGTATCCGGCAGCGTAGACCGGCGGGAGCGTCCACGGGTTTCCGACGAACTGGCCGAGCAGCGCGTCGATGCGGTTCAGGCGAAAGAGGAAGGCGAGCCCGATCGCGATCAGGAAATGGACTCCGAGAAACGGCGAGAATCCGACGCCGATGCCGAGCGCGATCGCCGC
>DASXSX010000230.1:0-14085 GCA_036505815.1 Thermoanaerobaculia bacterium | reverse complement strand
CGGCCGGCCGGATCCCCGGTGGCTGGTTCAAGCGGGAAGGCCGACCGACCGAAAAGGAGATCCTCACTTCCCGCCTGATCGACCGCCCGCTCCGGCCTCTCTTTCCGAAAGGCTTCAACCACGAAACCCAGATCATCGCGTTCGTTCTGTCCGCGGACGGCCAGAACGATCCGGACGTCCTGGCTCTGAACGCGGCGTCGGTCGCGCTAACGTGTTCGCTCGTTCCGTTCTACTCGCCGATCGGCGCGGTGCGCGTCGGCTCGATCGGCGGACAGTTCGTGCTGAACCCCACGAACGCGGAGCGCGAGAAGTCCGAGATCGATCTCGTCGTGGCCGGAACCGAAGAAGCGGTCGTGATGGTCGAGGCGGGCGCCCGCGAGGTCTCCGAGCAGAGGATGCTCGAGTCGATCCTCTTCGGTCACGAAGCGATCCGCCGGATCGTCGCGGAGCAGAAGGAGCTCCAGAAGCGCGGCGCCTTCGAGAAGCCCGCGTGGCAGGCGCCCGAGTCTTACCCGCCGGAGGTCTTCGCGCAGGTGCGCCGGCAGTGGGAGGCGCCGATGCGCGCCGCCCTGACGATGCCGGGAAAGATCGATTCTTACGCGGAGATCAAGGCCGTGAAGAAGGCGGCGGCCTCGATGGTGCCCGAGACCGAGCCCGAGCGGCGGCAGCAAACCGCGCGCGCCGCCGACGACCTCGTCAAGATCCTGACGCGCGAGACGATCCTGAACGAGAACAAGCGGCTGGACGGACGGGCTTTCGACCAGGTCCGGTCGATCTCGTGCGAAGTCGGCCTGCTCCCCCGGACCCACGGGTCCGCGCTCTTCACGCGCGGTGAGACACAGGCGCTCGTCACGGCGACGCTGGGGACTTCCGACGACGCCCAGATCATCGAGGAGTACGAGGGAGAGAGCGAGCACACGTTTCTTCTCCACTACAACTTCCCGCCGTTCTCCGTCGGGGAGACGAAGTTCATGAGGGGCCCGTCCCGGCGGGACATCGGCCACGGAAATCTCGCGCGCCGCGCGCTCTCGACCGTGCTCCCGAGCGAGGAGTCGTTTCCCTACACCGTGCGGGTCGTTTCGGACATCCTCGAGTCGAACGGCTCTTCGTCCATGGCGACGGTCTGTGGCGGGACGCTCGCCCTCATGGACGCGGGCGTGCCGATCAAGGCGCCGATCGCCGGAGTGGCGATGGGGCTGGTCGGGGAGCGCAACCGGTTCGCGATCCTGACCGACATCGCCGGCCAGGAGGACCACTACGGGGATATGGATTTCAAGGTCGCCGGCTCCGCGGACGGCATCACCGCGCTCCAAATGGACATCAAGATCCAGGGCCTTCCCCGCGCGGTGCTCGAGCAGGCGCTCGAGCAGGCACGGGTCGGAAGGCTGCACATCCTCCAGAAGATGGCGAGCGCGCTCGATCGACCGCGCCCCAACATTTCTCCGTATGCGCCCCGCATCTTCACGATGCAGATCCCGAGAGACCGCATTCGCGACGTCATCGGCTCGGGCGGAAAGACGATCCGCTCGATCATCGAGGAGACCGGCTGCAAGATCGACGTCGAGGATTCGGGCAAGGTCTCGATCGCCTCTTCCGACGAGGCGGCGGCCCTGCGAGCGATCCAGATCATCGAGGGGCTGACGCAGGAGCCGGAGATCGGGAAGATCTACACGGGGAAGGTGCGCCGCGTAGAGCCGTACGGCGCCTTCGTGGAGATCCTGCCCGGTCAGGATGGGCTCGTTCACATCTCCGAGCTCGCGCCGTACCGGGTCCGACAGACGACCGACGTCGTGAAAGAGGGGGACGAGGTCACCGTCAAGATCATCGCCGTCGACCCGATGGGAAAGATCAAGCTCTCTCGAAAGCAGGCTCTCTCCAAGGAGGAGCTCGAGGCCGAGATGGCCATGGCGCCCGTCGGGCCGGAAGAGGATAATGGCCGGCGCAGCCGCGAGGGCGAGCACGCCGGTCACCCCAACCGCGACCGGGGACACCGTGGCCCCCGCCGGTGACACTCCGGGCGGGCAGCAGGACGTCGCTTTGTCCTGCAAGCTCTTCGACGTCAAGAAGTTACGCTATGGCCGGCGCAATCCGCTTCCGGCACACCACTTGCTCGATTTGCTGCGGAGGCAGGGAGGTGCTCTGACATGAGAAACCGCAAGCTCGAGATCCTTTCGGTGGTGTTGTTGACCGGTGCGGTCGGTCTCTCCGCCGCCTGCCGAAAGACGGAAACGACGACCGCGGCCGCGGCGACGCCCGCCGCAGCGGCGAGCGAAGCTGCCACGACGACCAGGATGACGACCACGACGACCACCACGACGATGACGGCCGAGGTGGCGCCCGCGGAAACGGCCGTGATCACCGCCGATCCCGTGGTCGTCTCGCAGCGAAATGCGACGCGACGGCGCGCGGGCAGCCAGTTGAAGACGACGTCCAAGCGGGCGGGCCGGCCGGGTTACTCCGAGGAGCGACCCGCGCCGGAAGCGAGATCGTCGCCCGCCGTGCGCGTGGTGCCGGAGGGTACGATTCTGCGGGTGGCCTTCGACGAGCCGATCTCGACGGCCACGGCGAGGGAAGGCGATACGGTTCGCGGAAAGATTCTGGACGACGTGTTGGCCGAAGACGGCAGCGTCGTTGCGGCATCGGGAAGCCGGGTCGTCGGAAGGATCGACCACGTCGTCGATTCGGGAAAGCTCGCCCGCCCCGCGGAGCTCACGTTCCGACTGACCGAGCTCGAGACGCGTGGGGGCCCGGTCCCGATCCGGACGTCGGCCTACCAGAGGGTCGGCAAGACGCACACGAAGCGCAACGTCGAGTACATCGCTGGAGGGGCCGCGGTGGGGGCCATCATCGGTCAGGTGCTCGGTCGGGACACCGAGTCCACGCTGAAGGGAGCGGCGGCGGGCGCTGCGGCCGGCACCGGAGCCGCGGCTGTGACTGGAGATCTCGATTTCACGATCGATGCCGGCCGCACGGTCGCGTTCACGCTGGAGGACCCGATCCGGATCCGGTAATCGGGACGCTTCGAGAAGCACTCACCGAGACCGCCGGGCGGCCCCCTTGCCCGATTGTCATCCAGAGCGAAGCGAGGGATCTCTCTCCAGGAGAGATTCCTCGTCGCTGCGCTCCTCGGAATGACAAGGACGTCAGTACGGCATCTCTTCGTCCCCGAGCCCGAGCAGGTGCCCGAGCTCGTGGACAACGGTGTCGCGGATCTCGCGGACCGCCTCTCCCCGCGTCGTGCAGGAGCGCAGGATCGGCCCGCGGAAGATCGCGATCTGTCCGGGCAGGTCGGAAACGAATCGGTGGCGCTCGAAGTACGGAGCGCCGCGAAAGATCCCGAAGAGCTCGTGGTCGTCAGGAGTGTCGGTCTCGTCGTAGTCCTCTTCCGTGGGCTCCTCCTCCACGACTACGACGACGTTTTCGAGGTAACGTCGAAACCGCTCGGGAACCGCGGCGAGCGCCTCCTCGACCAACGACTCGAACTCGCGTGGAGGGATGCGCGACGGGCTGGTCACGGGGCGTCGCGGCGCCGAAAGAGCCGGTCGAAGCTCGCGGTGGTCGCCTCCGCAACGCGTTCGAACGAGACGCCCTTGACCTCCGCGATCTTCTTCGCCGTCTCCACGACGAATGCGGGCTCGCAGCGCTTGCCGCGGTGCGGCTCGGGAGCGAGATACGGCGAGTCGGTCTCGACGAGCAGGGCCTCGAGCGGCAGTCCTTCCGCCGCCTCGCGGATGTTCCGGGCGCTTCGGAAGGTGATCATCCCGGAAAACGAGATCCGAAATCCGAGATCCAGCACCTGGCGGCCGTAGTCGGCGCTCTCCGTGAAGGAGTGGAAGACGCCCGCGTTCTCGCGCGGCCCGAGCCGCGCGAGGAGCGCGAGGAGCTCCGATCCGCTCTTCCGATTGTGCAGGATCGCCGGCAGCTCGAGGCGCCGCGCGAGATCGAGCATCCACTCGAGGACCTCGATCTGCTTTCCGCGCGGCGACAGGTCGTAGTGGTAGTCGAGGCCGACCTCGCCGATCGCCGCAACCTCCGGCCGGCCCGCGAGCGCCTCGAGCGCGGCGCCGTCGCGATCCGGCTCGAAATCTTTGGCTTCGTGCGGGTGCACGCCGACGGCGGCGAGAACCCCATCGTGCGCGGCAGCGATCTCCGCCGCGTCCGCGGAATCGGCGGCCGTCGTTCCCGGCACGAGCAGCCGCGCGACGCCGGCGTCGCGCGCCCGCGCGAGCAGCTCGTCGAGCGGCCCGTCGGCCATCTGGAGGTGGCAGTGCGAGTCGGCGAGGACGGGGGCAGCTATTTGACCGCGCTCCCCGGCGGAACGTCCGCGGGAACTTCGAGCAGAGACGGCTCCCCCGCTTCGCCGACCGTCGCCGCGAGGACCATGCCGTCGGATTCGACCCCCATCAGCTTCGCGGGCTTCAGGTTCGCGACGATGACGACGTTCTTGCCCACGAGCTCTTCCGGCTCGTAACGGTTCGCGATGCCGGCGACGACCTGACGTCTTTCGGAGCCCAGGTCGACCTGCATCCGCACGAGCTTGTCGGACCGCGGCACGCGGTCTGCCTCGAGCACGCGGCCGGTCACCAGGCGAACCCTCTGGAACTCCTGGATCGAGATGCGTCCATCCGCGTCGGCGCCCGGCGTCGCGGCGGGGCCCGGCGGCTTTTCGGTCGACATGGTCCTTCCCTCCTCCGTCGCAAAGTATGCCGCGGTGTCCACCCGCGGAAAGAGCGCGTCGGCCGCGCCGAGCGGAGCACCGGTCGGGAGGCGCCCCCACTCGAGGTCCTCGAGCGTCGCTTCCTTCGCCGGAGCGCCGAGCGCGTCGCAGATCCTGCGCGAGGTCACCGGCGTGAACGGCGAAAGGAGCGCCGCGACGAGTCGAACGCCCTCGGCCGACGCATAGAGGATCCGCGAAAGGCGGCCGGAACGTCCCTCTTCCTTCAGGATCTTCCAGGGTTCCCGGGAGACGATGAAGCCGTTGATCTCCGACAGCAACCGCCAGATCGCCTCGAGCCCCCGGTGGAACGCGTACTCGTCCATCGCGGTGCGCCATGCGTCGCGGGCGCGCTCCCACGCGCCGATGACCTCGTTGTCGTCGCAGGGCTCCGGCGGCGTTGATCCGAACGCCTGGCGGCACAGCGCGGCGACCCGCGACACCGTGTTGCCGAGATCGTTGGCGAGGTCCGCGTTGTAGCGCTCCAGGAAAGCCTGGTCGGAAAAAGCGGCGTCCTGTCCGAACGCCATCTCGCGCAGAAGGAAATAGCGCAACGCGTCGGGCCCGAACTCGGCGACGAGCCGGTCGGGCTGCACGACGTTGCCCACCGACTTGGATACCTTCTTTTCGTCGCGCAGCCACCAGCCGTGAGCCCAGACCGTCGTCGGAACGGGAACGCCGGCCGAGAGCAGGAATGCTGGCCAGTAGACGGCGTGAAAGCGGAGGATGTCCTTTCCGATGATGTGAACCCTCCGGCCTTCCGGGTTCTCCCAGAACTCGCGATACCGCCTGTCGTCGTCGGAGCCGAACCCGAGAGCGGTGACGTAGTTTGAAAGCGCGTCCAGCCAGACGTAGACGACGTGGCCGGGCCGGCCCGGAAACGGGATTCCCCACTTCACGTTCGTCCGCGAGACCGACAGGTCCTTCAGGCCGGCCTCGACGAACGACGTCACCTCCGCACGGCGGCTTTCGGGGCGGACGAAATCCGGCTCCCTCCGGTAGATCTCGCGGAGCCGCCCGGCGTACTTCGAGAGGCGGAAGAAGACGTTCTCTTCCGACTGCCAGGCCGCGGGCTCTCCGTGGATCGGGCACTTCTGATCCACGAGCTCCTTCTCCGTGTAGAAGGCCTCGCAGCTCGCGCAGTACCAGCCTTCGTGCCGCGCGAGGTACAGGTCGCCGGCGGCCTCGATCCTCCGGATGAGCTCCTCGACCCCACGCCGGTGGCGCGGCTCTGTCGTCCGGATGAAGTCGTCGTTCGCGACGCCGAAGCGCCGGTAGAGCTCGTGATAGCGAAGGACGACGCGGTTCGCGAGCTCGATCGGCTCGGTCCCCTGCGCGGCCGCGGCCCGCTCGATCTTCTGACCGTGCTCGTCGGTGCCCGTCAGAAACCAGGTCTTTTCTCCGAGCAGCCGATGGTAGCGGGTGAGGACGTCCGTGACGACCGTCGAGTAGATGTGCCCGATGTGCGGCAGGTCGTTGACGTAGTAAATCGGCGTCGTCGCGTAGAACGTCTTCATGGGAAACGGGAAACGATACCGCAAGCTCGTGAGCTGTGAGCCGATCTACAGCAGTCCGGCCTCCCGAAACGAAACGCAGCCCTCGCGCCCGACGACGACGTGATCGAGAAGACGCAGCCCGACGAGATCCGCGGCCGACGCCAGTCGCCGCGTGAACTCCCGGTCCTCGCGCGAAGGGGAAGGATCGCCGGAAGGATGGTTGTGGTACACGATGAGCCCGGCCGCGTTCGACAGGAGCGCCCTCTTCAAGAGCTCCCTCGGCTCGACCACCGCGCGGTCGAGCGTTCCGCGATAGATCTCCGGATCATCACGGAGAAGCCGGTTCCTCGCATTCAGGTAGAGTGCGCCCGTCCTCTCCTGGGTTCCGTCTCCGTGGGTCCGCCGCAGGTAGTCCTTGACGAGCGCGGGTTCGTTCATCAGGTCCCGTGCGGCGAGGGTCTGCGACGCCAGGCGCCGGCCGACCTCGATTGCGGCTTCGATCGCCGACGCGCGGGCTTTTCCGACGCCTCTCTCCCGCGCGAGCTCCCCGCCAGAGAGACCCGCGAGACCCGCGAGGCCGCCGTGTGCCGCGAGGAGCCGCCGGGCGCAGTCGAGGGCGCTCTCGCCGCGTCCGCCGGAGCCCAGCAGGAGGGCGAGGAGCTCTTCCGAGGAAAGCGCCGCCGGTCCCGCGCGGGAGAGACGCTCGCGGGGTCGCTCGTCGGCGGGGAGATCGCGGATCCGAAAACCCGGGTTCAGGGTGCAACCTTCGTCATAATCGAGCGATGGGATCGCCCATCCGCTCGTTGCTCTTCGTCGCGGGGGCGATCCTGATCCTCGCGGCGATCGCGTGGCCGGTCGTTTCGCGGTACTTCGGCAGGCTGCCGGGAGACATCGTCGTGCGGCGGCCCGGCTTCACGTTCGTGTTTCCGATCGTCACCTGCTTACTGTTGTCGCTTCTCGTGACGCTCCTCCTCTGGATCTTCCGGCGATGAGCCGCCGGTAGAGCGCCTCGATCCGGTCGAGCCGCACTTCGGTCGAAAATCCGCGGGCGACCCGATCCCGCGCCGCAGCGGAAAGACGCGCCGCCAGCGCCGGGTCGGACAGGAGCCCGCGAACCGCGGTTGCCGCGGCGGCGGCGTCCTGCGGCGGTACGAGGATCCCGGAGACTCCGTCTTCGACGAGCTCGGGGTTGCCTCCAGCGGCGCTCGCCACGACCGGGCGGAGGATCGCCATCGCTTCCCGGATCGTTCCCGTGATTCCCAGCCCCTCGTAGGAGAGGTCGGCCACGACGTCGGCTGAGGCGAGGACGTCCGGCATGTCCGTGCGGAACCCGATCGCCAGAACGCGGTCGCCGATTCCGCGCTCGCGGGCGAACGCGCGCACGCGATCCTTTTCCGCCTCGTCCTTGCAGGCAACGACCGCCGTTCGCAGGTCCGGGAAGTCGGCTGCGAGGAGCGCCGCTGCCGAAACGAGGTCGCGCCATCCCTTCCAGTCCCGCGCCCCGACCTGGAGGAGGAGCTTCTCCTGCGCGCCGACGCCCCACTCCTGCCGCACGCGCGCGCCGTCCGCGCGTGAGGGATCGAACCGGGCCATGTCGACACCCGCGTAGATCACGTGGACCTTTTCCGGCGGCACGCCCGCCGAATCGATGACGACCTTCCGGATGTCCTCGCAGACGGTGACCACAGCGTCGAGCCGCAAGCGGTATTTGAGCGAGCTCGCGGCGTCGAGCGGAAACGACACGCCGCGGTTCACCACGATGACCGGCCTCTTCCACGCGAAAAACGTCGCGAAGAGCGCGGCGGAGTGCGCGATGCCCTTGTGAACGTGCGCGACGTCGACGGCGCGCTCTTCGAAGAGCCGGGCGAGGGCGCGGGCGCTTGCGAAGTCGAACTCGTGCCGGAACGGCAGCGGGAAGAATGGAATCCCCTCCGCTCGGCACCGCTCGCCGAATTCGCCGCTCGCCCGGGAAACGACCGCCACCCGATGGCCGCGCCGCGCAAGTCCCCTCGCGAGCTCGAACATCTGGACGACGCTTCCAGTCGTGAAGCTCCCCTTCTCCAGCACCTGGAGAACCGAGAGCGGCGCCTGGGTTATCGGTACTCCCTCCTGGGTCTCAGTCTCCATCGGGCCAGTTCCGCCCCTGACCGTCCGGCACGAGGACGATCTTGCCGAACTGGCGCCCCTCCTCGAGCAGCCGGTACGCTTCGGCCGCCCGCGCGAGGGGCAGGACCCGGTCGATCCGGGGCGCCAGCCGGCCGGAGGCGACTGCTGCGAGAAGCGCGCGAAACTCCCGATCGTTCGCCATCGTCGTGCCGAGGATCGAGATGTGCTTCCAGAAGATCAGCCGGATCTCCTCGGCCGGGTTCGGGCCCGTCGTCGCGCCGCAGGTCAGGATGCGGCCGCCCCGTCGCACCGCGCGCAGCGAGGTCATCCAGGTCTTCTCCCCGACCGAGTCCACCACCACGTCGACTCCCCGCTTGGCCGTGTGGCGGCGGACCGTTTCCCCGACGTCCTGCGACGTGTATTCGACGACGAGCTCCGCGCCGGCGGCGCGCGCCTGCCGGGCCTTCTCTTCGCTGGATGTCGTCGCGATCACGCGCGCGCCGCAGAGGAGGGCGATCTCGAGCGCAGCCCAGCCCACCCCGCCCCCGATCCCGTGAATGAGCACGGTGTCGCCCGGACGCACCTCCCCCCTTCCGACGATCATGCGCCACGCCGTCTGATAGGAGAGGGGAAAAGCCGCCGCCTGCTCGAAGGAAATCTTCTCCGGGATCGGGAAGAGGTTGCGCGCCGGGACAACCGCCTTCTCCGCGAAAGTGCCGGGAGCGTGCTCGCCCACGATGCGGAACGTCACGCAGAGACACTGCTCTCCCGAGCGGCAGAACTCGCAGGTACCGCACCAGAGGCCGGGCTGTATCAGAACGCGGTCCCCCGGCGCGAGCCCGGTCACTCCGGGGCCGAGCTCGTCGACGACCCCTGAGCCGTCGGCCCCCGGGACTTGCGGAAGCGGGACGCCCGGGAGGCCATTGCGCACGAAGACGTCGAGCTGGTTCATCGCCGCGGCGGCAATGGCGACGACGACCTCGCCGGCACCGGGCTTCGGGTCCGGCCAGTCGCCGTACTCGAGAACCTCGTTGTCCCCGTGGCTCCGGAAGAAGACGGCCTTCATCGTCTCAGTTCAGGTATCCCAGCGATTTCAATTTCTCCAGATACTCACGGTCGGTTTCCGGGTGCGCGAGGGCGGCGGGAACGATTCTCTCACCGTAAGTCGGAACCGCCGTGCTCGGACGGAGCGCGGGGACGCCGAACGGACGAACCAGTTCGAGCGCGCGAACGCCGTGTCGAGCCCGGGACGCGAAGCGGCGGCGAATCGCTCGAAAGGGAACGCCGGTGAGCTACGCCGCGTAAGTCGCGAGGGCCTCCGACTCGGACTCGTAGACGTCGAACACCGTGATGAGCTGCGTGACGGTCAGGACGTCGTTGATCTTCGGAGGAAGGTGGAGAAGCTTCAACTTCCCACCTTTGTTGGTCACGGAAGTGTAGCAGCCGACGAGCTCGCCGATCCCGGACGAATCGATGGTCGTCACTTCCTGCATGTTGATCAGGATGTTCTTCTTTCCCTTCTCGACGAGACCGTTGATGACCTCGCGCAATTGGACGTCCCCGGAGCCGATCGTGATCTTCCCTTTCAGATCCACGATCGAGACGCCCTGGACCTCGCGCACATTCGCCTTCATGTCCGGTTTCCCTCCTTCTCCTTTCCCGAGCCCAAATTCTTGGTCAGAACGATCTCCATGCCGTCGCCTTCGAGCTTGCGAAAGCGGACGTCATCCATGAACGTCTTCATGTAGAAGATCCCCCGCCCCGACGTCTTCAACCGGTTTTCCGGGGCGAGCGGATCCTCGACCGTTGCGGGGTCGAACCCCTCTCCTTCGTCGCGAATCGAGATCTGCAGGTTTCCTCCGACCACGTCCATCTCCACGTGGATCCGTTTCGAGACGTCCTGACGGTTTCCGTGCTTGATGGCGTTGGCGAGCGCTTCGCGCAGCGCCATCAGGAGCCAGTGCTTCGTTTCTTCGGAAACCTCCCTCCCTTCGAGGAGTTTGCCACAAAGGTGCTGCGCCAACTCGATGTTCTCGAATCGGCTGGAAAGCGACATCCGGATCGGACCGGCGTCGTGGGACGGAGGCGTCTTCGTCATTCACGCTGTCGCGGCGAAATCGGCGCATCTTAATCTAAAAGCCGGGCTGGCCTTGAGCCTGCCCGGGTCGTGGATCTCGAAGCTCGCATGCTACCCTGCCGCGGTGAAGCCTTCCGCTCACTTCGCCCGTGCGGCCGCCCTTTTCCTCGCGGTTCTGACCGCGGGAGCGACGACGCTCCTTCCAACACGCGTCCGGGAGGTCTCGAAGCTCGTCGAGGAGGTCCGGGGCCGCCGCTTCGAGAGCGCCGTGCCCGCCTCCGAAATCGATTCCGTGGCGTTGAAGAAGTTCTTGCGGGCCAAGCTCGTCGATTCCTTTCCCGCCCCGCCCGAGGAGACGATGAAGTCTCTGGCGGTCCTCGGTCTGATCGAGCAGACCCCGGACCTGGTCGATCGATTGCTCGACTTCTACGCATCGCAAGTGATCGCGTTCTATGACCCCGAGCCCCATCGCTTCTACGTGGTCCGCGGCGGAGCAGCCGACGCCCTGGAAGCAAGCGGATCCGGGGAGCTCGCCGAGCGGCTCCTCTTTTCTCACGAGTTGACCCACGCGCTCCAGGACCAGACGCTCCGCCTCGACCGGCGCTTCAAGTCTCTCCGCGACGACGGTGACCGCGCTCTCGCTCTGCAGTGTCTGCTCGAGGGGGAAGCGACGCTCGTCATGGTGCGCGTCGCCCTCCGGGACCTGCCGGGAGCCGACGAAGCGGCCGAAGAAGCGCTGGCGCCGCTCCTGTCCGCCGGCGCGCTCGAGAAAGCGAACGCCCCGAAGAACCTGCCCGATTTCTTCGTCGAACAGCTCTTCTTTCCTTACGTCGAAGGAACCGCCTACGTGCGCCGCGCGGTGCGCCACGGCGGATGGAAAGAGGTGGACCGGCTCTGGAACGATCCGCCCGCCTCGACAGCCGACATTCTCCACCAGGACCGACGGCCGCCGCCGGCCACCGACCTCTTGCCGGCCGACGCTGCAGGGCTCGCCCGACTCGCTCCGTCGCGCTTCCGATTCCTCTACTCCGACACGATCGGGGAATGGGCGATCCGGTTCCTTCTGCGCCGTTCGCTCCCGGAGGAAACCGCTTCCGGGGCCGCTTCGGGGTGGCGGGGCGACCGGATCGCCTTCTTCGTTTCTGGGGAGACGCTCGTCTATCTCTGGCGGCTCAAGTTCGAGAGTCCCGGCGCCGCCGAACGGTTCGAGAAAGCGATCCAGTCGGCGAAGCGCGAAAGCACGCCGGCGATCTCCCGCGCCGGCGCGGACGTCCTGGTGTCTCTCGGATTCGCGGAAACACCTGCGCTTCCCGGCTTCCCGGTGCGCCCTGTCAACCAGCCTGCGCCGCGCGAGTGACCAGAGGGATCACGACGAACATCTGAATGGCGTCGAAGGCGCCATGGGCGACGATGCACGGCAGCACGTTGCCGTACAGCACGAACGTCACCGATAGGACGGCGGAGATCACGAGGATCCCGATCAGCACGAGCGGCTGCCCGTACACGCCGTGCGCGGCCGTGAACATGAGGGTGGCCGCGAGCGGTCCGACCCGGGTCTGAAGGAAAGAGCGAAAGAACAGCTCCTCGACGACCATCGCGGAGACGACGATCGCGATCTTGATCCCGACCGGCTGGGACACGATCCAGAGAATCGTCGGAGAAACGGGCGTCCCTTCGGCAGCCGAAGGCGGGAGCGGCCGCCGCAGGAGCCACCAGACCCCAATGACCACCAGGGCCGCCAGGATCGTCACGACCCAGCCCGCGGCGCCGATCAGGATCCCCGAAGAAAGGTCCGCGATCGGTCGGGCGCTTCGAATCTTGAGGAACTCAGCCAGGGAGCGACGGCCCGACAGCGCGTAATAGCAGGCGAGAAAGAAGATCAGGATCGCGTGAACGGCGAAAAGGGAGACGATCGTCAGGTCAGCGGTATCCGGCTGCGCGCCTGCGAAGCCTCCGGCGAACGGTATCGCCACCGTCAGCAAAAGGACTGCAGCGAGGAGCGCGACTGCGAGAGCCCGCCGACCCGGCTCGTGAAAGCCGTCTTCCGCGAAGACGGCGCGGGAGCGCGCCCGCGCGAAAGAAAGCGTGATCCCCGCGCAGCCCGCGAGGAGCAGGAGAAGAAAAACGAGCGTATTGGTCGTCACGGATTGAGGTCGCGTCGAGCGGCGCAGGATATCTCAACTGTGTCAAGAGACGCCGAAAACCGCTGCGCGGATCTCATTGACTTGCCTGGCGAACGGCGGATAGATTCGGGACAACAAAGACGAAGTACACACTCGCCGCTTCTGCAACAAGGAGGTCCCATGGCGAAGTCCTGGTGGCGCGGCGCCCTCGCAGCGCTCTCTCTGCTTCTCTTCTTCCGTCCTCCCGCTTTCTCCCAGTCCCAGGCGACGACCGGCGTCATCGAGGGAACCGTCGTCGATCAATCGAACGCGGTCCTCCCGGGAGCGTCGGTCGCGTTGCGAAACACCGCGACGAACTTCGAGAAACGGGAGACGACCGACTCCACCGGCCGGTTCCGCGCACTCCTGATGCCGCTCGGCCCCTACCGGATCACCGTCAGCCTGCCCGGCTTTACGACGCTCGTTCGGGAAGGGGTCACGCTCTCGGTCGGACAGACGGTGACCCTTCTCCTTACGCTTCAGCTCTCCGCCGTCCAGCAGGAGATCCGGGTCACGGGCGAGGCGCCGGTCGTCGAGACGAGCCGCACCGCCGGGACGACCCGGATTGACGATAAGGCCGTCCAGAACCTCCCCAACGCCAGCCACAACTTCCTCGATTTCACGAAACTGACGCCGGGCGTCACGATCGTCCAGGGCCCCGACGGGGACGAGCTCTCGATCAACGGCCAGAAGGGAATCCACAACAACGTCTCGGTGGACGGCCAGGACTTCAACAATCCCTTCTTCGGCGAGCAGCGGGGCGGTCAGCGGCCGCCGTTCACCTTCAACCTGGACGCCGTCCAGGAAGTCGTCGTCGTGGCCGACGGCGCGAACGCCGAGTTTGGCCGCTCCTCATCCGGCTTCGTCAACGTCGTGACGAAGTCCGGAACGAACGACTTTCACGGCTCGAGCCACCTCTATTACAAGGCCGACAGTCTCGCCGCGAGAGCCGCCAAACGCGGTGGCGGCCGCGCGGAATCGTTCGACTTCGACCGATGGCAGGCCGGCTTCACGGTCGGGGGCGCCCTGCAGCCGGACCGCATCTTCTACTTCCTCGCCGGTGACGGACAGAAGGGCGACTCGACGAAGCAGACCGATCCCACGAGGATCGAGCAGCGCGTCGTGGATTACTTCGCTTCGGTCGGCAGCCCGAACGAGAATGGTCCCATCGACCGGACCGACGACGCTTTCGTCGGTCTCGCCAAGTTCGACTGGCACCTGAGCGACCAGCACCTCGCGACCATTCGGTACGCGTACACCTACTCGAAGCAGGACAACGGGACCTTCGATGTCGACTCCTGGGGGAAGAGCGCGAACGCGACCGAGAAGGACTGGTCGCAGAGCTACGGGGGCTCGCTGATCTCGACCCTGACCGCGAATCTCTTGAACGAGCTGCGCGGACAGTGGTCCCGCGAAGACCGACCGCGGCCCTACAACGGGCCTCTGATCTCGGGGCAGAACCGGCCGCTGCCCGACACCGCGTTCGACTTCGTCCGCCACTATCGCTTTGGAGAGCCGTTCTTCATTCCG
>DASXSX010000229.1:0-45602 GCA_036505815.1 Thermoanaerobaculia bacterium | reverse complement strand
TTTCCCTCCAAGGACTGCGGAAACGTTTCGGGAAGCCTAAGGCCGGCTCGCGAAGGGAGTCAATTCAGGCGGTTTCAGCCGGAGGGCACCAGCACGAAGTCGATCCGGTGCTCCCGGCAGAACGCGTGAAACGACTCCATGTCGCTCTCCGATGAAAGAAGCGGCTCCCCTCCGACGCGGACGCAGCCGGGGCTCCACTTGAGCGTCGTGCCGGGCGGACGTGTCGCGAGGAAGCTCTCGAGAGATTCGACCGTCTTGAACCCGCTGTTCCCGATGAGGAACAGGAACTCGGTTTCGGACGATTCGAAAACGTAAACGAGCTGCAGCTCGTAGACCGGAGGTGGTTCCTCGGGCCGCGCCTCGGCAGGGTGCACGACAGTCAGGGCCGTGAAGAGCCCAAAGAGGACGGCAGCCGCGGCGGGTCTCCGCGATGAGCGCTTGTCCGTTCGGCCTCCCGGGCGCATGTCGAGATGGACACCGTCCCGGGTAGTCGTGTTCCGGGAGACCCGACCCGGCGCTGCCGGATTCCTTCCGGTCGTTGCTGAGGCCCGCCGCGGACTTCAGCGGTTGCGCAACTCGGAGAGCTCCATGGCGAGCCAGCGCCGGAACGCGGGGATCCGGCCGATCAACCCGACCACGGCGCTGCGGACCGCCCGGGCCCGCGGCGTCCGCAGCGTCGCCATGCGTGTCATCCGGTCGGTGAAGGCGACTACCCGCTCGGCAACCGGACGCCGCGCGCGCTCGTACTGCTCGAGCCGACTTTCGTCCGCCTGCCCGCGCAGGACTTCCGAAAGCGCGTGGCCGAGAGCCACTGCGTCCTGGATGCCCGTGTTCATGCCCTGCCCTCCGGCCGGGCTGTGCACGTGCGCGGCGTCTCCGGCGAGGAAGATCCGCCCGGCGCGGTAGCGATCCACGACCCGGTGGTGCACCCGGAATCGGGAGCTCCAGACGATCTCCTCGACCCGGGCCGCCCCGGTCACCGGGCCCCGCGCGTCCAGGAGTCGCTGCACGTCGGCGATGTCGGGGTGCTCCGGCGCGTCGTCCAGGGTCGCCACGACCCGATGGCGCCCGCCCGGCAGCGGCGCCACGACCACGAGCCCGTCGGGTGATAGGAAAAGCATCACTTCGTCGCCCGGAATCCGCCAGCTCATTCGGATGTCGGCCAGCGCGAAGGACTGCTCGTACGTGCCGCCCGCGAAGCCGATGCCGGCGCGCTCGCGCACCGTGCTGTGCATTCCGTCGGCGCCCACGAGGTACCGGCCGCGGATCGTCTGCGGCGGCTGGCCGTCGGCCGTGACCGTGGCCGAGACGGCGTCGGCCTCCTGCCGCAGGTCCGTGACCTCGTGGGGACGGTACACGTCGCCGCCCAGCTCGCGCAGCCGCGCCAGCAGGATCGCCTCGGTCAAGTTCTGCGGAATCATCAGCGTATAGGGGTAGCGGGTCGGCAGCCCGTCGAAGCGAATCGTGACCAGGACGCGGTCGCGGTCTCGCAGTGTGAAGGTCGGCACGACGTGGCCTTCGGCGCGCAGCCGATCGGTGACCTCGAGTTCCTCCAGCACCTCGAGGGTTCGGGCGTGCACCACGGCAGCGCGCGAGGTGTTGGCCCCCTCGGCAAGCCGGTCCACGAGGACGAAGGGGACGCGTTCCCGGGCGAGAACGCCAGCGAGGGCGAGCCCCGTGGGCCCGGCCCCGACGATCACGACATCCGTCGTGGCAGGCAGCGCGCTCATCTCGTGCCTTCAAGTGTGATGAGGGCCGCACCAGCGATCAGCACGCAGACGGTCAGAGCTTGAGGAGGAAGACGGGCGCCAGGGCCGCGAGCACAGCTCCGACTTGCAGCGCAAGTACCGCGAGCGTCTCCTTCGGAGCCCGCGGTAGCCACTTGACCGCGAAGAACCCGATGATGGGTATCTGTACAGCCATAAGCAGCTGCCAGATGTGGGCAGCAGCGCCTTCATCGTGCTCCCGGACGACGCCGAACCTGGCGAGGTGTAGAAGTACCGTGGCAAGCGCGGCGAGGGACATGGCTATGGGAAGAAAGGCGCTCGGCCGCTTGAGCATTGTGGGCAAGGTCATTGGGAACCTCCACTCAGATCCACGGTAATTTGGAATTCCTGCTACTCCCCCAGATAGGCCTCCTTCACCTTCGGGTTCGCGAGGACTTCGGCGGAGGAGCCTTCCAGCGCCACGCCCCCGGTCTCCAGCACGTACGCGCGGTTCGAGTGTTTCAATGCGGCCATCGCGTTCTGTTCGACCAAGAGCACCGGAGTTCCCTCGCCGTGGATCGCCTCGATCGCCTCGAAGATGGTGTGCACGAGGATCGGGGCCAGGCCGAGCGACGGCTCGTCTAAGAGCAGGACCTTCGGCGCCGACATCAGCGCGCGGCCGATCGCGAGCATCTGCTGCTCGCCGCCCGACAGCGTACCGCCGGTCTGGCTCGCCCGCTCCTTCAGCCTCGGAAAGATCGAGTACACCTTCTCGAAGCTCTCGTCGATCCCCTTTCCGTCGCGGCGCGAGTACGCGCCCATCTCGAGGTTCTCCCGCACTGAGAGATTCGCGAAGATCGCCCGCCCTTCGGGCACTAGGATCAGACCGTCGCGCACGAGCTTGTGGGTGGGGACGTCCCGGGTCGGCTTACCGTGGAAGAAGATCTCGCCCTCCGCCGGCGGCACCAGGCCCATGATGGCACGCAGCGTCGTGGACTTGCCGGCGCCGTTCGCGCCGATCAGCGTCACGATCTCGCCCTCGTCCAGGTGGAGTGAGACCCCTTTCAGTGCCTCGATTGCGCCGTAGGAAACGCGCAGGTCGCGCACCTCGAGGACCCGGGGGGCTTGGGGGGCGCCACGAGCCCCGCGGTCAGGAATGCCCTGTGCCGTCGCGCTCACGCGCCCCCCAGGTAGGCCTCGATCACCTTCGGGTTGCGCTGGATCTCGGCCGGCGGCCCGACCGCGATCGTCGCGCCGTAGTCGAGCACGTGGACCGTCTCGCAGACTCCCATGACGACTTTCATGTTGTGCTCGACCAGAAGGATCCCCATGCCGAAGCGGTCGCGCACCCAGCGAATCAGCTCCATCAGCTGCCGGGCCTCCTGCGGATTCATGCCGGCGGCGGGCTCGTCCAAGAGGAGGAGTCGAGGCAGCGTTGCCATTGCGCGGGCGATCTCCAGCCGCCTCTGGCTCCCGTACGGGAGGTTCTTTGCCTTCTCGTCCGCGAACTGTTCGAGGTGGAAGATCTTCAGGAGCTCCCGGCTCTGCAGGTCCACGCGCTTCTCCTCCGAGTGATGCGCGGGGGTCCGGAAGACCGCGGAGGCGAGGTCCGCCGTCTGGCGACAGTGGGAAGCGACCTTCACGTTCTCGAGCACCGTCATTTCCCCGAACAGGCGGATGTTCTGGAACGTCCGAGCGATGCCGCGGCGGGTGATCTTGCCCGAGCGCTCCCCCACGATCGGTTCGCCCTTGAACGAGATTTCGCCCGACGTTGGACGGTAAACGCCGGTGATGACGTTGAAGACCGTCGTCTTTCCCGCCCCGTTGGGACCAATCAACCCGTAGAGCTGCCCCCGCTCGAGCGTGAGGTCGAGATCGTTGACCGCAACGAGGCCTCCGAAGCGCATCGTGACGCCGGAGAGATCGAGGAGGGGCACCGTACCCGCTCCTAGCCCGCGATCGCCGGAGGCACGGGCTCGACCCGGCGGCGCCGCGGGAAGAAGGACCACAGCTCCCGGTGCCCGAGAATCCCCTGTGGCCGCACGATCATGATCACGATCAGGAGGAGCGAGAAAAGAACCATCCGGTACTGCGCGAACTGCCGCAGCCCCTCGGTCAGGACGATGTAGAGCACGGCTCCCAGGACCGAGCCGGTGATCGATCCCAGCCCCCCGATCACGATCATGATGATGATCTCGAACGACTTGATGAAGGTGAACGAGTTCGTGTGCACGTACATGAGGTAGTGAGCGAAGAGTCCCCCCGCAACGCCCGCCATGGCCGAGGAGACGACGAACGAGATGACCTTGGAGCGGGTGGTGTTCACGCCCATGGCCTCGGCGGCGATCTCGTCTTCCCGGATCGCGACGAGTGTCCGCCCGAACGACGAGCGGACGATCCGCGAGACGACCAGGATCGTCGCGCCGGCGAAGAGGTAGATCCACGCGAAGTTCGCGAGCCGCGGGATTCCGGAGAAGCCGCGGGCGCCTCCGACCGCGTCGATGTTCAGGATGAAGACCCGGATGATCTCGCCGAAACCCAGAGTGACGATCGCCAGGTAGTCGCCGCGCAGGCGCAGCGAGGGCACTCCCACGAGGAACCCGGCGACGGCGGCGCAGGCGGCACCGATTCCGAGCGCGATCAGCAGTAGCACGCTGTTCTGGAACGCCGGAGGGAGCATTCCGACGGCCCCGCGGATCCGGTCGCCGAACGTGGCGGTCACGTACGCCGAGACGTAGGCCCCGATCGCCATGAATCCGGCGTGGCCGATCGAGAACTGCCCCGTGAAGCCGTTGATCAGGTTCAGGCTCACGGCGAGGATGATGTTGATCCCGGCGAGAGAAACGACCTGCAGGAAGTACGGGGAGACCGAAAAGCCGGGCACGAGGCCGCCCGTCAGGAGGCTGTTGCCGAGAAAGAGGACGGCGACGAAGACGATCGCCAGGAGAAACCCCTTCACACCTTCTCCTTCTGCGCGCGGCCGAGGATGCCCTGAGGTCGAAGCAGCAGCACGAGGATCAGGATCCCGAAGGCGATGGCGTCGCGGAACGTCGAGGAGAGGTATCCGACGACCATGACCTCGGAGGTCCCGATCAGGAGACCTCCGATCACCGCGCCGGGAACGTTGCCGATCCCGCCGAGGACGGCCGCGACGAATGCCTTCAGGCCGTAGAGGATGCCCATCAACGGGTCGATTTTCGGGATTTGCATGCCGATCAGCACGCCCGCCGCAGCGGCGAGCGCGGAACCGAGGGCAAACGTGATCGCGATGATCTTGTCGGTCGAGATCCCCATGAGCTTGGCGGTATCGAGGTAGAACGAGACCGCCCGCATGGCCTTGCCGGTGCGAGTCTTCAGAATGAAGAACCGCAGCAGCAGCATCAGGAGAAACGAGACGGCGATCACCGTGAGCTGCTCGCTCGTCAACCGCACGCCGCCGACGCGGAAGTCCGCGCGCGGCGCGAGCGACGGAAAGAACTTCGGGTCGGGGCCGAAGACGAGCTGCGCCGCGTTTTCGATGAAGAGCGACACCCC
Source organism: Thermoanaerobaculia bacterium (assembly GCA_036505815.1). GTDB lineage: Bacteria > Acidobacteriota > Thermoanaerobaculia > UBA5066 > Gp7-AA6 > Gp7-AA6. Next base: position 40,362 of record DASXSX010000229.1, on the reverse strand, counting down.
AATTGCCATGATGAGAAGGGTCAGGCGCGCCGCCCGCCGCACCGGCCGGTACGCGAAGCGCTCGATGATGACGCCGACGAGGGCGCAGGTGAGCATCGCGCCGAGCATCACGAGGAGCGCGCTCGCAAGCGAGGGCTCGTCCCCCTTCAACTTCCGCGAGAGGTAATACCCGGCGTAAGCCCCCAGCATGTAGACGTCGCCGTGGGCGAAGTTGATCAGCCGCAGCACGCCGTACACCATCGTGTATCCGAGCGCAATCAACGCGTAGATCGATCCCAGCGATATTCCGTTGACGAGCTGCTGCAGGAAAGTGGTCATCTGGGGACAGACCCCAATTTCCCGAGCTGCCCGGCTGAGACGGAAGAGAAGACGGAAATCGGGGTCTGTCCCCTATGCCGCTATGTCCCGGTCGGCTTGACCGTGGTCATGTAAACGAACTTCCCGTTCTCGATCTTCAACACGACTGCCGGCTTGACCGCGTTGCGCTCCTTGTTGATCGTGATCGTGCCCGTCACGCCGGGGAAGTCCTTCGTGGCGAGGAGGGCGTTGCGGACCTTGTCGCCCTTCGTCGTGCCGGCCCGCTTCATTGCGTCGGCGAGGATCCGCGCGGCGTCGTAGCCGAGCGCGGCAAGCGCGTCAGGCGTCTGGTTGTAGCGCTTCTTGTAGTCGGCGACGAACTTCTGGACGGCGGGGGACGGATCGTCCACCGAGTAGTGGTTGGAGAAGTAACAGCCGTTCAGCGCTTCGCCGCCGATCTCCCAGAGCCGGGGAGAATCCCAGCCGTCCCCGCCGATGAGCGGGACGGCGATTCCGAGCTCCCGCGCCTGGCGGGCAATCGTGGCGACTTCGGTGTAGTAGCCGGGGACGTAGATTGCTTCGGGGTTTGCCGACTTGATCTGCGTGAGCTGCGCCCGGAAATCGGAGTCGCCTTCGCTGTACGACTGCTCCGCGACGATTTCCCCGCCGAAACCCTTGAAGTGCTGCCGGAAGAAGGTCTGGAGCCCGACCGAGTAATCGTTGCGCACGTCGGAGAGGATCGCGACCTTCTTGACCTTCAGGATCTCCCACGCGATCCGGGCCCCGACCTCCGCCTGGAAAGGATCGATGAAACAGACGCGGAAGATGTAGTCACCGACCTGGGTCACACGCGGATTCGTCGAGGAGGGCGAGATCATGGGGACGCCGTTTGCCTGACAGATCGGCGCGGCCGCGAGCGAGCGCGACGAGGAGACCTCGCCGAGCATGGCAACCACGTGGTTCTGGTTGATCAGCTTCGTGACCGCCGTCGCGGCCTCCTCCGGCTTCGACTGATCGTCTTCGACCGCGACCCGGACTTTCTTACCCAGGAGGCCGCCTGCCGAGTTGATCTCGTCGAAGGCCATCTGGATCGCATTGTTGGTGGACTGGCCGAAGGTGGCGGTCGTTCCCGTCAGCGACCCGTATTCGCCGACCAGGATCTCGTCGCCTCCCCCGCGCCGGCAGGCGATGGGGAAAGCGACGACAGCGGCGATCAGAAGACCCGCCCGAAGCACGCGCGATTTCATTCTCGAAAGCCTCCTCGTCGAGTCGCCAGGAAGGACTGCGTATTCTTTCGCACAGCCCGAAGCAAAGTCAAAACCTCAATTCGATCAGGCAGTTGAGCTACAATCTGCTTTCGATGCGGACGGGACGCGGCCGGCAAACGCGCTCGCTCCTGAAGACCCGCAACGGCAACGAGGCGGCGACCCATCTCGGTCGACGCCCGCGGAGAGACCGCTGGATTCCGAAAGCCCGACTCTGACATCGCCCGCCGTCGAAGCGGGCGCCGACGTCTCGCAGGAAGTCCTTCCCCGCATCCGGCCTCGCAGCGATCATCCGATCTCGCGCAGCCGGATCGATCCCGACGCTCTGAAGGTCCTCTATCGCCTGCGCAGCTCGGGCTACAAGGCCTACCTCGTCGGAGGAAGCGTGCGCGATCTCCTTCTGGGACGCCCGCCGAAGGACTTCGACATCGGGACCGATGCGCACCCGCAGGCGGTGCGGCGGCTGTTTCGGAACTGTCGGTTGATCGGGAGGCGCTTTCGGCTCGCCCACATCCTTTTTGCCGACGGAAAGGTCGTCGAGGTAGCGACCTTTCGGCGCCGCCCCGAGCCTCTCGACCCGGGGGCGCCGGAGCTCCTGATGACGTCCGACAACGTCTTCGGCACGCCGCGGGAAGACGCGCTGCGCCGCGATTTCACGATCAACGGGCTCTTCTACAACATCGCCGACTTCTCGGTGATCGACTACGTGGGAGGGCTCGAAGATCTCGACGCGGGAGTCATCCGGACGATCGGCGATCCCGACATCCGTTTCCGGGAAGATCCCGTGAGAATGATGCGGGCGGTCGAGTTCGCGAGCCGGCTGGGGTTCGCGATCACTCCGGACGCGTACGAAGCCATCCTCGACCACCGCAAAGAGATCGCGAAGTCCGCTCCGCCGCGGGTCACCGAGGAGATCTCGCAGTCGCTGCGCGGCGGACACGCGCTGCCGACGTTCCTGCTGATGCGGGAGGTCGGACTTCTCGACGTGCTGTTGCCGGAGCTCGCGAACGTGCTTCGCGAGATCGATCCGGACCATCCGCAAGGAACGGGACACCTCTTCTGGTCGCTTCTCGACGTGCTCGACGCGGAAAGGCGCCGCGGCCGCCCCTTCGACGACGCGGTGCTCTTCTCCCTGTTCTTCCTTCCCGTTGTGCGGTCGAGACTCCGCGAGCTGCGACTCTCCGATCCCGAACCGGGGCGGCTCGTTCCGATCCTCGAAGACATCGTCACGCCGGTCTCGATCCGCATGGCATTCCCCAACGCGGTCTCGCACCGGATCAAACAGGCGCTCGCGACGGTCGGTCGGCTTTCGCACCGGCCGGACGGCAAGGTCGCGACCCGCCGCATCGCTTTTCGGGAAGCGTTTCCCGCGGCGCTCGATCTCTTCGAGCTGAACGCGATGGCGACCGGGCGCGGCGAAGAGCTCGTGCGGGAGTGGAGAGTCTTGGAGGAGCGAACGAAGAAGGCCCGGAAAGCCCTCGCTCCGCCAACTGTCTCTCGCCCGCGTCGGGGACGACGGGGACGGCGCCGCCAACCCTAGCGTCATTCCGAAGCGCGAAGCGAGCTGTCATTCCGAGGCGCGAAGCGCCGAGGAATCCCTCGCTTGAACGCAGGGGATCCTTCGCTTCGCTCAGGATGACATGCGTAATGTGGTCATTCCGAAGCGCGAAGCGCCGAGGAATCCTTTGCCCGAACGCGAGGGATCCTTCGCGGCGGACCCCCCCGTCCTGAGAGAAGCGAAGGACTCGGGATGACCGGAGCCGGTAAGATCCCCGGTATGTTCCTCTCCAACAGCTTCCTCGGCATCCCCGAGGCGCAGAACACGTTCGAGAAGAGCCGCGCCGTCGTCCTCCCCGTCCCGTATGAGCGAACGGTCTCCTACGGGGTCGGCACCCGAAACGGTCCGGCGGCGATCCTCGAGGCCTCTCGGTACGTCGAGCTGTACGACGACGAGCTCGACGAGGACGTGTCGCAAGCCGGGATCCACACGCTTGCCCCGTGGCTGCCCGATCGAATGGAGCCGGAGGCCTGCGTCGAGTCGCTCGCGGCCGTCGTCTCGGAGCTCCTCGCGAAGCCGCGGTTCGTCCTGACACTCGGCGGCGAGCACGCGATCGCGACCGGCCCCATCCGCGCGCATCACTCGCGCTGCCCCGGCCTCTCGATCCTCCATTTCGACGCCCACGGAGACCTGCGCGACGAGTACGAAGGGGATCGCTACTCGCACGCGTGCGCCGCTCGCCGATTCCTCGAGACCGGGCTGCCCAGCGTCCACGTCGGCATCCGCTCCATCTCGCGCGAAGAGGTGGATTTCGCGCGGGAGAAGGGGCTCCTGATCGTCTCGAACCGCCGTCTTCCGAGAATGGACGACTGGATCCCCGAGGCGATGTCGCGCCTGACGGACGAGGTCTACATCACCTTCGACGTGGACTTCTTCGATGGATCTCTCGTGCCCGGCACCGGCACTCCCGAGCCTGGGGGCGGCACCTGGGAGCAGGCCCTCGAGATCCTCCGGCGGGTCGGGGCCGAGAAGAGAATCGTCGGCGCCGACGTCGTCGAGCACGCCCCTCTCCCGGGAAACCGCGCTCCGGATTTCCTGGTCGCGAAGCTCTGCTACAAGCTGCTCGGGTACTCGCTCTTCCGAGAAAAGGTCCGGGCTCTGACGCTGGAATCGGCTAAGTCCCTCTGAATCAAGCAGGCAGGAGCCGGCGGCGCCCGAACATTCCGCCGGGACCTGCGTTACTTAGGGACGAGACGGAAAGTTGAGCGCCGAAGAAAAGACTCTGGTGGACCGCTGCCGGCAGGGGGACGACGACGCCTGGAGGGAGCTCGTCGACCGCTTCGGGCAGAAAGTCTATTCGGTCGCATACCACTTCACGCTGAACCGCGAGGACGCCGAGGAGCTCTCCCAGGAGATCTTCCTGAAGACCTTCGAGAACCTGCACCGGTATGACGGCAGCTTCCCGCTCGTCGCCTGGCTCCTCTCGGTTTCGCGCAATCTTTGCATCGACCGGTATCGCCGCCGGAAGCGCGAGAAGTCCTTCCGGTTCGTTACCGACGACGCGGTTCTGCCGTTGCTCAAGTCCAACGACGATCCGGCCGCGGAAGCGCTCAAGAAGGAGCGCACGAAGCTCCTTTTCTGGGCCCTTGCCGAGATACCCGAGGATCTCGCCGAGATCCTCGTTCTGCGCGATTTAGACGGCCTCGCTTACGACGAGATCGGCAAGGTCCTCGACCTGCCGGACGGCACCGTCAAGTCGCGACTGTTCCGCGCCCGCGCGGAAGTCGCGCGGCGAATCCGTGAGCGCCACGAGCGCCGCGGCTCCGCGGGCGCTTTTCAGACGCTGGCTCTCGCCGCGGGAGGAGTCCTGTGAGCTGCGGCGAGCTCGAACGGCTCTTCGTCGCGGGCGCATCGCCGGAGGATGCGCGCCGGCACGCCAGCAGATGCGCGGCGTGCTGGAGGTTGAACGCCGATCTGGAAGCAACGGAGCAGATGTCGGCAGGGCTGGCGCAGCCGACGCTCGCGCCCTCGCTCCGGAGGTTGCTCCTCCAGATTCCGCGCCAGACCGTGTCGTGCGAGGGCGCGGAAAAACTCCTGCCCTTCGCCGTCGAAAAGGAGCTCCGCGCCGACGACGAGCAGCGGCTCGCAAGCCACCTCTCGCGCTGCGCGGCCTGCTCCGAAGCGGCGGAGACTCTGCTGGCGTCCCGCGACCTCGCGGAGCCGGTCGCGCCGCCCTGGCTCGCGGCGCGGCTGACCGCTTCGCGGCCGGCGAAGGAAAAGCGGCTGTGGGCCTGGATCCTCGACCCTAAAGCGGCGATCGCGCTCGCGTACGGCGCCGCGGTCGTTGTGATGCTCCTCGGATTCAATCCCGCCGACATCGCGCGGCGTGTCTCCGCGAGTCAGCTCGGAGAGAACACGCGCGCGGCGGTCAACGTCGCCGAAAGCTCGCTCACCGATCGCATCGGCGCGATTCAGGAAAGGGTCTCGCGCACGGTTCAGGTGTGGAAAGGTCGCGCCGGGGGTTATGGACGCGCGGCGTTCTCGAATGCGGTTGCGCTCATCTGGAAATCATCGGGCTCGAAAAGTCGCCCGGAGGAACGTCCACGGAACCGGGACGGCCGCGGTGCGTTTAGAGAGAGAGATACGACAACGATCACGACCTGGCGAGCCTGAGCGCCGCCGAGAGGAGAAGACGAAATGGAAGACAACCGCTACCAGGCGACGCCGCCACCGCCGGTGACTCCCGCGGCCGAGACGCTCCCGCCGCCCGCCGCACCGACCACCACCGCGACTCCTCCGGTGGTCGTGCTCGAGAAGAAGTCGCCCGGGCTCGCCGGCGTCCTTTCGGTGTTTCCCGGGCTCGGGCACCTGTACCTGGGCCTCTATCAGCGCGCGTTCGCCTTTGCCGGTGCCTTCTGCCTGCTGATCTTCTTCAACCACCACGGCCGGATGGCTCCCCTCTCGGGCCCCGCGACCGCCTTCGTGTGGTTCTTCGCGATCATCGACGCCGTTCGGCAGGCCAAGGCGATCAACTCGGGCCACGTCCACGCGGGAGGGCTCGCTCCGTCCGAAAGAACGATCGTTCCTCGCGCGCGCGAGTCGATGGCGGGGCTCACCTGGGGCGTCATCCTCGTCGGCCTCGGCGCCCTCTGGCTGCTCGACCGATACGCGGACCTCGACAAGTTCTGGGCCGCCGTCGAGGACTGGCTCGCACCGGCGGCGTTCATCCTGCTCGGCGTCATCCTGATCACGACCTACGTCATGAAGAAGCGCCGCCACAACGCGAACGAGGTCTGGCCGCCGCAGTCCTAGAGTAGTTAGGGGGTCTGATCCCCGAAGGGGGTCTGACCCCCTCACCTTCCTAGTCCCCTTCCTCGTCATCCCGAGCGAAGCGAGGGATCTCTTCCGAGTCGAGAAGAGATTCCTCGTCGCTTCGCTCCTCGGAATGACGGTCTCGGTCAGACGGTCGCGAGCTCGTTCAAGTACTCGACGAAGGACCACGCCGCGCCGTCGAAGCCCTGCACTTTCGGGTTCGAGGACTCGATGACGTAGTACTCGTCGGGTGCGTGTGCTCCGCTGCCGTGACCGAGGCCGAAGTGACCGGCCGCCAGGTGAAGCGGTTCCCCCGTGAACACGTATCCGGGCCAGGACCCCGCGCTGCGCGGCCAGAGGATCGGCTGCAGACCGTCGCGGCGGTAGACGGCGACCTGGGCCCGGATCAAGGGAGCATCCTTCGACGTGCTGTTGGGATCGTAGCCGCCGGTCATGCGCACCTCGATGTCGCCGAAGCTGTGCTTGGCGAGGTGGTTTTTCAACGCGGCGAGAGCCTCGGCCGCTTTCATGTCCGGTACGAGCCGCAGGTCGAGCTTCGCGACGGCTTTGTGCGGAAGGATGGTCTTGCCGCCCGGTCCCGTATAGCCGCCGACCAATCCTTCGATGTTCACCGTCGGCCGCGAGACCAGGCGCTCCAGAGCCTCGATCCAACTCGCGTCGTTCACCCACCGGTCGACGCCGAGCTGCTTCTTCATCATGCTCTCGTCGATTCGACGCGCACCCTCGGCGACCATCGCCTTCTCCGCCGGGGAGATGGGCCGAGCGCGATCGGCAAAGCCCTCGATCGCCGGCTCGTTTCCGTCGGCCGAGACGAGCGTGTGGAGCGCCTGCACGAGGTGCCACGCCGGGCTGTCGACGCGCGCCTTGTTGCTCGAGTGGATGTCCTTCTTCGGACCTCGACCCCAGCGCTCACCGCTCGAGGTCAGCTCGAGCTCGACGACTCCCTTGGCGCCGAGGGTGATCGTCACGCTGCCGTCGGGTTCCTGCTCGGCCGAGGGCATGAAGATGCCGGAGCACCGCGACAGCGCGGACTGAACCTCGGGCCGGCGGACGATCTCTCGGAAGTGCGGAGAGCCGATCTCCTCCTCCCCCTCGGCGACGAGCACGAGGTTGACCGGTGGCTTGCGCCCCGCGCCGCGGAACGCGTGGAGCGCCGCGAGGAACGCCGCCTCCGGGCCTTTCTGGTTCACGGCGCCGCGGCCGACGATCACCTTTCCGAATCCGGGTTTGTCGACGAGCGCGGCCTCCCACGGCGGCGATGACCACTCGGCAGGATCGACCTGTTTCACGTCGTACATGAAGTAGAGACCGACAGTGCGCCGCGCGCCGGCATCGAGCGTCGCGAAGACGCCGGGTTGCCCGTCGGTCGGGACCCGTACGGCGGTGTCGAAGCCGGCGTCCTTGGCGAGCCGGATCATGAGATCGCAGCCCTCCGAGACGCCGTTGTTCTCTGCAGCGATCGACGGCTGATGAATCCATTCCTGCAGCCGGCGCACGTTCTCGCCGTGACGCTTCTGGATCTCCGCGCGAACGGGGGCGAGGCCGGCGCTCTGCGCACGCGCGACGGCAGACCACCGCAACGTCGCCGCCCCCGCAACCAGGCTTTCGACGAAAGTTCTTCTGTCCATGGCGGGAAAGTCTATCCGGATCGATCGCTCGCGACCCGACGTCGGAGCGTCAGCGACGCTTGAAGAACTTCTCCAGCTCGTCGTCGGTCATGAGCAGAACGACCGGCCGTCCGTGCGGGCAGGTGAAGCGGTCGGTCGTTTTCATCCAGTCGGCGAGCAGCCGCCGGATCTCCTCGGGCGCCAGGTGGTAGCGGATCGTCACCGCGGAGCGACAGGCGATCGCGGCGGCGAGACGGTCCCGGCGGCGTTCGGGGTCAGTGTCGGTGCCGGTGTCCTGCGCGAGCCCGGCCAGCACTTCTCGAAGCGTCTCCGCCGGCTCGCGGTCGGTGGCCTCGGCGGGCAGCGCGGCGATCGCGTAGGAGCGACCCGACATCGGCTCGATCTCGAAGCCCGCGGCGGAGAGCTCCTCGAAGCGCGCGGCGAGGATCTCCACCTCTTCCGGTGTCGCCTCGAACAGCGCCCGCAAGAGCAGCCGCTGCGCGAGGATTCGTCCAGCGGCGAGGCGATCGCGGATGCGCTCGTAGAGGGTCCGCTCGTGCGCCGCGTGCTGGTCGATCACGAGCAGACCTTCCGGGCCCGACGCGATCAGGAACGACTCGCGGTGCTGCCCGATCAGGAGCAGATCCGGAGGCCTTTTCTCGGCGGGCGTCGGCGGCGCTTCCGGCTTGGGCATCGGAGGCAGGCCGACGGGACTCCCCGGCACCGGCGCGGCAATCGTCGAATCGCCCCCATAGCCCTCGCGCGACTCGGCCAGATGGCCTTCCATACGCACTGGTTTCAGCCGCCGCTCCTCTTTGCCGGCGAGAAGTGCCGAATGCACGGCATGGTAGACGAGCCGGAACGCGGTGCCGGAGTCGGCGAACCGCACCTGGGTCTTCGCGGGAGAGACGTTGACGTCCACGGCGCCCGGCTCGCCGGTCAGGAACAGGAACACGGCGGGATGCCGGTCGGTGCGGATCGCGTCGCGCGAGGCCTGCACGATCGCTCGCGAAAGGGCACGGTCCTCCACCGGACGCCCGTTGACGAAGATGTACTGGAAGCGCCGCGAGGGGAACGTCACGGAGCCCCGGGTCGCGAAGCCGAGGACCTTCAACGGGCCGGCGCGCGCCTCGAAGGACTCGAGCTCCCCGAGCGTCTCTCTTCCGAAGACCTGCAGGATTCTCGCCGCGCGGTCCACCGCGGACGGCGCGTCGAGGGTCTCACGCTTTCCGGATCGGAGCGAGAACGCCACCGACGGATGGGAGAGCGCCGCGCGGGTCACTGCGGCCGCCGCGGCGCGCGCTTCCGCCTCGGGCGAAGCGAGAAACTTGTGCCGCGCGGGTGTACGGGCGAAGAGGTCTTCGACCACGACGTCGGTCCCGCGCGGGCGCGCGGCGAGCTCCTCGCGGGCGGGATGGCCGTACTCCACCCTGAGGCGCAGGGCCTCCGGAGAGGAGCCGTCGGAGGTCGTCAGCGTGAGCCGCGACACCGAGGCGATCGAAGGAAGCGCCTCACCGCGGAAGCCGTAGCTCGCGACCGCGGCGAGGTCCGAATCCGTGTTGATCTTGGAGGTCGCATGCCGCTCCAGCGCGAGGCGCGCGTCGTCGGCCGACATGCCGCAGCCGTCGTCGCGGACGAGGATCCGCCGGATCCCCCCGCCGTCGATCTCGACGTCGAGACGAGTCGCGCCCGCGTCGAGCGCGTTCTCGACGAGCTCCTTGACGACCGAGGCGGGCCGCTCGACGACCTCGCCCGCCGCAATGCGGTCGATGACCTCGCCGGGAAGCCGGTGGATTTTGGGCACGAGCCGGAGTTTACGCCGCGCCGGCGCGAGCCGAGAAGATCGAGGCGAGTGGGATCCGGAGCTTCGGAAGAATTTTCGAGCGGAGGGTTTTCTCGGAAGCAGCTACCGGGAGAAGATCACCCGACCGCCGACGACCGTCTCCTCGACGCGCACGCGGTCGAGCTCTCGAGCCGGAATCGCAAGCAGATCCCGCGAGAGCACGACGAAGTCCGCGAGCTTTCCGGCGGTGAGCGTTCCTTTCTCCTTCTCCTCGAAGCCGGCGAACGCGGCCGTTGCGGTGTAGGCGCGCAGAGCTTCCTCCACCGAGATCCTCTGCTCCGGAATCCAGCCCTCCGGGTGCTTTCCGTCGAGCGTGCGGCGGTTGACGGCGGCGTCGATTCCCGCGAGCGGCGAGAGCGGCGCCACGTCCCAGTCCGAGCCGAAAACGAGCGTCGCGCCGGAGTCGAGGAGCGATCGGAAAGCGTACGTCGTGCGGCAGCGCTCGAGCCCGATCCGCTTCTCCGCCCAGCGTCCGTCGTCGATCGCATGGTAGGGCTGCATCGAGGCGATCACGCCGAGCTTTGCGAACCGCGGGATGTCCCGTGGGCGGACGTGCTGCGCGTGCTCGACCCGGAAGCGCCGGTCCTTCGGGCCGTTCTTCTTCGAGACACGCTCATAGACGTCGAGGATTTCCGCGTTGGCGCGGTCCCCGATCGCGTGGACCTCGACCGGAAGCCCCGCGGCGTCCGCGGCGGCGACGCGCGCCTCGAGCCTGGAGAGGGGGATCGCCTCGGCTGCGTAGACGCCCCGGTCGGGGATCTGACCCCCTGCGGGGATCAGACCCCCCTCAAGATACGGCTGATAGAAGAGAGCCGTCCCCGAGCCGAGCGATCCGTCCATGTAGCCCTTCACTCCGCCGATCGAGAGCCACTCGTCGTTTCTCCTCGCCGCGCGGCGGTCGCGCGCCTTCTCCCACTCCGAAAGCGACGGCCGGTAGCTGACGCGCACGGTGAGCTTGCCGTCCACCCGGAGCGTTTCCCACGCGTCGAGGTCATGCGGGTCGCCCGGCAGGTCCTGAACCGATGTGACGCCGTTCTCCGCGGCGTGCCGAATCGCCGTGGCGAGCGCTTCCTCGACCTCGGCAGCCGTTCGCGGCGGCCGGACCGACCCGATGAGGTCCATCGCCGCATCTTTCAGGACGCCGGTCGGCTCTCCGGCCGGATCCCGGACGACGACGCCTCCTGGAGGATCGGGCGTGTCCCGCGAGACGTTCGCGAGCTTCATTGCCAGGCTGTTGCAGACCATCATGTGGCCGTCGGTGCGAGAGAGACACGTCGGGCGGTCCCCGGTTGCGGGATCGAGCATCGCGCGCGTCGGCAGGATCGGATTCGCCCAGACCTGGTGGTCCCAGGCGCCATCGGTCATCCAGCGCCCGGCCGGTCGCGTCCTCGCGAACTCCGCCAGCCGTTGGGTGAAGTCGGCCGGGTCCTTCGTATGTCGCAGGTCGACGGCGAGCAGATTGAAGCCTCCCATGGACATGTGGGTGTGGCAGTCGATGAATCCGGGGACGACCCGCCGGCCATTTCCGTCGAGCACGACGGTCTTCGGGCCCTGCAGCGCGCGGATCTCCGCGTCGATTCCGATCGCGACGATGCGACCGTCGCGCGCGGCGAGGGCGGTCGCCTCCGGCCGCGCCCGGTCACCGGTCCAGATCTTCGCCGAGACCAGAACGAGGTCGGCCGGATCGGAAGCCGTCGTCGAAATCGCCGTCAAGAGCAGAAACGCCGCGGCGAGCCCGCTCATGCCGTCGAGGAGACGCCCCCTTCGCCCGACAGAGCGGCATGGGCGGCCGCGAGGCGGGCGACGGCGACGCGGAAGGGAGAGCACGAGACGTAGTCGAGTCCGACGCCGTGAAAGAAGGTGATCGAGCGCGGATCGCCGCCGTGCTCGCCGCAGACGCCGACCTTGAGATCGCGCTTGGCATCGCGGCCGCGCTTCGTGGCCGTCGATACGAGCTCGCCGACGCCCGGCTCGTCGATCGTCGCGAACGGATCGTCCGGAAGGATGCCGAGCTCGATATACGCGGGGAGAAAAGATGCCGCGTCGTCGCGCGAGTAGCCGTACGTCATCTGGGTCAGATCGTTCGTCCCGAAGGAGAAGAAGTCGCAGTTCGCCGCGATCTCCCCGGCGCGCAGGGCGGCGCGCGGGATCTCGATCATGGTGCCGACGCGGTAGGAGACTTCCTCCTGCGTTTCGGCAGAGACTTTCCGCGCCGTCTCGTCCACGAGGACCCGGAGGCGATCGAACTCCCCCTTCGTGCCGACGAGGGGGATCATGACCTCGGGGTTCGGACGCTGGCCTTCGCGTCGCGCGGCCGCGGCGGCCTCGAAGATCGCGCGAACCTGCATCTCGTAGATCTCGGGAAACGTGATCCCGAGCCGGCATCCTCGGTGGCCGAGCATCGGGTTGGCTTCGGCGAGAGCGCGGACGCGCTCGCGCAACTTCTCCGGAGGGATGCCGAGCTCCTCGGCCGTCTTCTTCACCGCCGCCTCCTCGTGCGGCAGGAACTCGTGGAGGGGCGGATCGAGGAGGCGGATCGTAACCGGCCGCTCCCCCATCTCCCGGAAGATCCCGACGAAGTCGTCGCGCTGCATCGGAAGGAGCTTCGCGAGAGCCTTCCGGCGGTCTGCCTCGGTGTCGGCGACGATCATCTGACGCACGGCCACGATCCGGTTCTCGCCGAAGAACATGTGCTCGGTGCGGCAGAGGCCGATCCCCTGCGCGCCGAAAAGCCGCGCGACACGGGCGTCCGTCGGGGTATCGGCGTTTGCTCGGACGCCGAGGCGGCGCGAACGGTCGGCCCACTCGAGGAGGCGCTGGAACGATCCGAAGAGGGGTGAGTTCTCCGGCGCGAGCGTGCCGTCTACGAGAACGCGCAGGACCTCGGAAGGCTGCGTCGGGAGCTTCCCGAGGAGGACCTCGCCCGCGGTGCCGTCGACCGAGAGGAAATCTCCCTCCTTCGCCGAGAGATTTCGGGCTCGCAGCTCGCGGCGCTCTCCGTCGACCGTAATCTCCCCCGCGCCGACGACACACGTCTTGCCCATGCCGCGGGCTACGACGGAGGCATGGCTCGTAATTCCGCCTCGGGTGGTCAAGATGCCCACCGCCGCATGCATGCCGGCGATGTCCTCCGGCGACGTCTCGACGCGCACGAGGACGACGGGGTCTCCCTTGCGCGCCATCTCGACCGCGCGATCTGCGGTGAACGCGATCCGTCCACATGCGGCGCCGGGCCCTGCCGGCAGCCCCTTCGCGAGCAGCCGCCCTTCCTTGACCGCCGCTTCCTTCTCCTTCGCCGGAAAAACGGGCGCCAGGAGCTGGACGAGCTGCTCGGGCTCGACGCGGGTCACGGCCTCGTTTTCGCCGATCAGGCCCTCGGCGACCATGTCGGTTGCGATCCGGACGGCTGCGAATCCGGTCCTCTTGCCGTTGCGGGTCTGAAGGAGGTAGACGCGTTCCTCCTCGATCGTGAACTCGAGGTCCTGCATGTCGCGGAAGCTCTTCTCGACGAGATCCCGAACCCGGAGGAGCTCTGCGTAGGCGTCGGGCATCGTCTCTTCGAGAGACTTCCCCGAGCCGTCTGCGGCGAGCGGGTGCGGCGTGCGAATACCGGCGACGACGTCCTCCCCCTGCGCGTTCCCGAGGAACTCACCGTAGAACTTCTTCTCGCCGGTCGCGGGGTCGCGGGTGAACGCCACCCCCGTCGCGGAGCGCTCTCCCCGATTGCCGAAGACCATCGCCTGCACGTTGACCGCGGTCCCCCACTCCTCGGGAATTCGGTAGAGCCGGCGGTATTCCTTCGCGCGAGGATTGTCCCAGGAGCGAAAGACCGCGCCGATGGCGCCCCAGAGCTGCTCCCGCGGGTCGTCGGGAAAGGAGACGCCGCGTCGCCGCACGACTTCCTCGTAGCGTTCGACCACCCAGCGAAGGTCCTCCGCCGTCAGGTCGGCATCGGAGGCGGCGTGTTTCTCTTCCTTTTTGCGCGTGAGAAATTGTTCGAAGTCGTGGCGCGGGATCCCGAGCACGATGTCGGAGTACATCTGGACGAAGCGCCGCCGGCAGTCGAGCGCGAACCGTTCACCGGCCGCGGCCGCGAGACCCTCCACGGCGGCCGACGTCAGGCCGAGGTTCAGGATGGTGTCCATCATGCCGGGCATCGAAGAGCGCGCGCCCGACCGCACGGAGACGAGCAGCGGGTTGGCCGCGTCGCCGAACTTCCGTCCGGTCGTACTCTCGAGCCGCCCGAGCGCCTCCTCCACCTCCGGCCTCAATCGCTCGAGGCTTCCCGTTCGCAGGAAATCCAGGCACACGGACGTGTCGATCGTGAATCCCGGCGGAACCGGGATCCCGAGCGCGGTCATCTCCGCCAGGCCCGAGCCTTTTCCGCCGAGGCGCTCTTTCCCGAGGCCGGCGCCCTCCGCAACGCCATTGCCGAAGAAGTGCACGCGCCTGGTGGTTATCAACTGGGGCTCTGTCGCGCGGCCGGACGAGAGACTGGTCGGCTGCTCAATACTCATGGCCGTCCGGCCGCGAAGAGAGAGGGAGAGGCATTCCGGCTACGCACCTTACTTCTCCACGACTATTTCCGAGAAGTCCGCGATTCGAGTGAACTCCTTCCGGATCGTCCCCAGAAGCGCGTGCCGGTTTCTCTTCAAGTCCTCCTCGGGGCAGTTCACGAGCACTTCCACGAAGAAACGGTCGAGCGATGGTGAGATCGACGCAATCGTCTCGAGGGCCTCCGGGTATCGGCGCGCCGGGACGAGCTCCTCGAGCAAAGCTCTCGCCTGGAGGAAGTCCGCGGCGAGCGCCCGCTCGGCGTCCTCGCGATAGAACCCGGGCGATGGATCTTCGAGCTGCTCGGTCCCGAGGATGTTCCGGATGCGCTTGAACGCGAGAACGAGCGCCCGGAAGTCGAGACGCCGGCGCGCCTCCGTCAGGGCCGCCGCGCGCTCCGCGGCGTCGGTAAAGTCCCACACCTTGACGTTCAGCACTGCGGAAATCTCGTCGTAGGAGGAGCCGGCGCGCTCGAGTGAGTTGCGCAGCCGCTCCGCGAAGAACTTCTCGAGCTCCGCGAGCGCCTCGGCCTCGCCGAGTCCCGGCAAGTCCGCCGGATAGAGCGAGATCGCCTTTCGCGCGACGCCGCTCCAGTCGACCCGCCAAGCGCGCGACACGGCAATCGCAACGGCGCCGGCCGCGGCGCGCCGCAGGCCGTAGGGGTCCTTCGATCCCGTCGGCAGGAGACCGATGCGAAAGATCCCGGCGAGCGTGTCGAACCGATCCGCCAGCGAAAGCACGGCGCCCGCGGCGTCGCGCGGAGGATCGTCCCCCTGGCCCTGCGGACGGTACTGGTCGGCGATCGCCTTCCACACCGGCTCGGGAAGTCCCTCCGCCCGCGCGTAGAGGCCGCCCATCACTCCCTGGAGGTCGGTGAACTCCCGGACCATCCGCGTGACGAGGTCCGCCTTCGAGAGCCGCGCGGCGGTCCGCACTTCGAGGACGATCTCGCCTCGGCCGACCGCCTCGGCGATCGTTGCCGCCAGCTCCTCGAGCCGGGCGGTCTTGGCGCCGTAACTTCCGAGCCGGTCCTGGAATGTCAGACGCTCGAGCTCCGGTAACCGCGATTTGAGGCTCTCGCGCGAGTCCTCCCGGAAGAAGAACCGCGCATCCGCGAGGCGGGCGTTCAAGACCCACTCGTTGCCCTTGGCGATGAATCCGCGCCGATCGTCGGCGTTGTCCATGACTGCGATGAAGTGCGGAAGCAGTCCGGTCGCTCCTCGAACCGGCAGAAACTTCTGGTGCACGCGCATCGCGGTCGTGGTGATCTCCTCCGGCAGATCGAGGAACTGCGGATCGAAGGATCCCCGCACGAGACCGGGCCATTCCACGAGGTCCGCGAGCACCGCGGCGAGGTCGCTGTCCGCATCGATGCTTCCCCCCGCCTGCGCCGCGAGGCGCCGCGCGGAGTCGAGGATCGCGACGCGCCGCGCTTCAGCGTCCGGCTCCACGTAGGCGCCCCGGAGTTTCTGGAAGTAATCGGCGGGGCCGGTCACCGTCAGCTTCCCGTCCGACAGAACGCGGTGCCCGACCGTCCAGTCCGCCGCGCGGACTCCGAGAATCTCCATTGGAACGACCCGGCCGCCGTAGAGCGCCAGGAGTCCTCGGACCGGACGCACGAAGGACCGATCCCCCGCGCCCCACCGCATCGTCTTCGGAAAGGTGAGCTCGCCGACGACCCGGGGGACGACTTTCGCGAGCACGTCGATCGCATCGCGGCCGGGAACCCGCCGGCGGACCGCGACCGTGCGGCCGCGCGGAGAGTCCACGACCTCGAGCTCGGAAACGTCCACCTTCTGCGCCTTCGCGAATCCTTCCGCCGCGCGCGTCGGCTTCCCGTCAGGTCCGAAGGCCGCCGACGCGGCGGGTCCGAGCACCTCGCTTTCCCGGTCGGACTGACGCTCCGGGATGCCTCGCGCCCAGACGGCGAGCCGGCGCGGCGTCCCGTACGACTCGATCGACTCTGCTCCGATCCCCTCCTGGGAGAGGACGTCACCGATGCCCCTCGCGAGGTCCTGCCTCGCCCCCGCCAGCGTTGCTGCCGGGATCTCTTCCGTCCGGATCTCGAAGAGGAAGTCGTCGCGTTTCATGAAGAGCGAAAGCGTCGATGAATCTTAGCGGGGAACCCCATGGCCCGCTCCGTCGAGGAATCGGAGGTTCAGACGGCCGTCGCCGGCTCGGGCTCGGTGACCGCGACCGGGACTCCTCCACGGGTCGAGACGTAAGCGCGGGCGCAGGCGCACGCGAGATCGCGGACGCGCCGGATCAAGCCGACACGGTCGGTCGCGGAGACGGCGCCCCGGGCATCGAGCACGTTGAACTGATGTGAGCAGACGAGCGTCGCCTCGTACGCGGGAATGACGAGACCCGCCGCGAGCGCGTTCTTCGCCTCGGCTTCCCAGCGGTCGAGGAGAAGCGTGGCGAAGCCGGCGTCGGCGACCTCGAAGTAATACCGGGAGAGCTCCTCTTCCTCGACCCGCCGGATCTGTCCGTAGGTCAGAGACTCGTTCCAAGGGACGTCGTAGATCGAGTCCACCTTGTTCAGGAACATTGCGATGCGCTCGAGACCGTAGGTGATCTCTGCCGAGATCGGCGAGAGATCGATCCCGCCGGCCTGCTGGAAATACGTGAATTGAGTGATCTCCATGCCGTCCATCACGACCTGCCATCCAACCCCCCACGCGCCGAGCGTCGGAGACTCCCAGTTGTCCTCCTCGAAACGGATGTCGTGCTCGGCGGCGGCGATCCCGAGGCGCTCGAGGCTGCGCAGGAAGACCTCCTGGACGTCATCCGGGGAGGGCTTCAGGATGACCTGGAGCTGAAAGTGTTTGGCGAGGCGGAACGGGTTCTGGCCGTAGCGGCCGTCCGCCGGGCGGCGCGAGGGCTGAACGTAGGCGCACCGCCACGGGTCCGGTCCGAGCACCTTCAAGAACGTCGCGGGGTGCATCGTTCCCGCCCCGACGGGACCGTCGTACGGCTGCTCGATCAGGCAGCCTTCCGACTCCCAGAACGCGCAGAGCTCCGCGATCAATCTCTGGAGAGTCAGCATCGTCGAGAGTTTACCCCACCGCTTCCGCGACACGGTGCCCGGCTCGCTCGAGCTTCTGTGTCTTCAATTTCCGAGCACCTCGGCGAGCACCCGTTGAGACTTGAGCTCGTGCCCGAGGAAGCTCCTTCGTGCGCGGCGGGCGACCGACACGAGCTCCGGAAGCCCTTTTGGCCGCGCCTGCGGATCCAGGGGATTCGAAAGGAAAGCCCGTAGAGTCGCCATTGCCTCCGCCGTCAGCCGAATCGCCTCGCCCCGACGGCACTCGGGTCCGATGAAGCCCGGCCGGCTCTCGTCGAAGAAGTGCTCTTCCTTTGAATCGAGCGGGCGGCCGCACCCGGCGCACTCCGCCGGCGACGGAAAGAGTCCCGAGAGCTTCAGGATCCAGACGTCGAAATAGGCTGCGACGGCGGGCGGCGGGGCATCGGCAAAGAGCGAGTCCATCGCGTGACGCGCCAGCCGGTAGAACGGCTCGGCCGGGTCCGAGTCCGACACGAACGTCTCGAGGCTCTCCGCGAACGCGGAGAGCAGGAGCGCGCGCTCGAGATCCTTCGAGAGCGGGAACGAAGGGCGGATCGTGTCGACCGAGTCGATCGAGACGAGCTCTCGCCCGTCCCGCTCGAAGAAGACGACCCGGGCTTCCGTCATCGGCTCGAGCGTTCCCAAGAAGGTACTCCGGGCGCCGCGCGCCCGCCGGGCGACCCCGCGCCGTCGGCCGGAGTCGCGGGTCAGGAAGGAAACGATCCGGTCCCGCTCCTTCAAAGGATAGGTTCCCAGAATGAACGCGTCCGCCGCGAGCAACCTCATCCCCCGATTATGATAGGCGAGGCCCGCGCACCCGCTCCGAAGAAATTCAGGCACTTAACCCGATTCGCCGAACGAATTATGAAGACTGATGCTTCGCGCCGATCCGTCTGGGCCCTGGGATGGGTCTCCCTGCTGACGGACGTCTCCGGCGAGATGATCTATCCACTCCTCCCGGGCTTTCTGACTAAGAACCTCGGAGCCGGGCCCGCGGCCGTCGGATTGATCGAAGGCATCGCGGAGACGACCGCCTCGCTGGCGAAGATCGGCTCGGGCGTCTGGTCGGATCGAGTCCGGCGCCGCAAGCCGCTCGTGCTCCTGGGCTACGGGATTGCCGCAATCGCGCGCCCGCTGGTCGCCTTCGCCCGCGCCTGGACGCAGGTGCTCGCGATCCGGTTCACGGATCGCGTCGGCAAGGGAATCCGCACGTCGCCGCGCGACGCGCTGCTCGCCGACGTCGTTCCGGCCAACAGGCGCGGCCGGGCGTTCGGTCTCCAGCGCGCCATGGACAACGCCGGCGCGCTGGTCGGCCCGCTCGTGGCCGCGCTGCTTCTGAAGCTGGCGCTCGTGGATGAACGGGGGGTCTTTCTGCTGGCCGCCGTGCCGGGACTCGCGGCGATCCTGGTCCTCTGGCTCGCGGTTCCGGACACCCGGCGGCGCATGGAAACGCCGCATATGGACCGCAGACCCAGCGAGCCGCTTCCCGCGGATTTTTGGAAAGTCATCGCCGTCTTCGCCTTTTTCACGCTCGCGAACTCGACCGACGCCTTCCTCCTGCTGCGCGCGCGGGATGCCGGCGTCGCGGTCTGGCAGCTTCCGCTCGTCTGGGCTTTCTTCAACGGCGTCAAAGCCGCCACGGGAGTACCCGGGGGCGCCCTCGCCGATCGCGCGGGAAGGGTGCCCGCGATCGCGCTCGGATGGCTCGTCTACGCCGTCTCCTATGCCGGATTCGCGTTCGCCGCGCGGCCGCTCGCGGTCTGGGGTCTCTTCGCTTTGTACGCTCTCTTCTTCGGCTTGACGGAAGGCTCGGAGCGGGCCTTCGTCGCCGACCTCGTGCCGGAACGCCTGCGGGGCCGCGCCTACGGAATATTCTACGCAGCGGTGGGCATCGCGGCTCTGCCCGCCTCGATCGTCTTCGGTCTTCTGTGGAAGCGGTTCGGTCCGCGGGTCCCGTTTCTGACCGGAGCAGCCGTTGCGCTCGCGGCAGCGATCGCGCTCTGGGCGGCGACGGCGAAAATCCGCTCGGCCCCGCGGACCCGGGAACCCTCTCCTTCGAGTTCGGTCGAGTCGTGAAGAAGAAGAAGAGGAAGAAGAAGGTCTTACTCGCGCGCATTCCTCTCCCCAAAAAGGGAGAGAAGCGGCACGGCGACCAGACGAAGTACGAGCGTCCGAGAGAGAAGGAACGCCTGCGCCGCGAGCTCGACCGCTGATACGATCATCGCTGCGATGGGACCGGTCTGGAGACTCATCCGTGGGCAGAAGGACGTCTGCCACCGTTGCGGGAGGGAGATCGTGGATTTCCCCGCCGTGGGGCACGTCGTGGACTTCCAGTTCCGGCCGGTCGAGAAGTACTGCTGGGACTGTTACCGCTATCTCCAGCCGTTCATCGACGAGATCGCATCGGAGTCCCACGACCCCTACCAACCGGTGACGAAGCCGGCGATTCCTTGAGCGAGGCCTCCGGCCGGCTCGCGGCGGCGTTCCGCGGGTCCGACCTCGCCCCGATCGCCGAGAAGGTTCTCGCGCGGGAACGCCTCTCCTTCGAGGACGGCGTCCGGCTCTTTCGCACCCGCGACTTCCTCGGGCTGGGACGCCTCGCCAACCACGTCCGCGAAGAGCGGCACGGCAACGCGGCGTTCTACAACGTCAATCGGTACCTGAACCCGACGAACCTGTGCTGGGTCGACTGCGCGCTCTGCGCCTGGGCGAAGAAAGTGAACGAGCCGGGAGGCTACGAGCTCGCGATCGAGGAGTGCGTCGAGGAAGCGGGGCGCGGGTACAGCGAAGCGGTCACCGAGTTCCACATCGTCGGCGGACTCCATCCGACCTGGCCCTACGACTACTACACCGGTCTCCTGCGCGCGCTCAAAGAGCGGTTTCCCGGCGTGCATCTCAAGGCCTTCACGATGGTCGAGCTCGACTGGATCGCCCACGTCGGAGGCCGCTCGGTCGCGGACGCGATCCGGGACCTGCGAGAGGCGGGGATGGACTCCTGCCCCGGCGGCGGCGCCGAGATCTTCGAACGGCGCGTCCGGGACGTGATCTGCAAGAACAAGATCTCGGGTGAAAGGTGGCTCGAGATCGCGCGCGAGTGTCACCTCCAGGGCATCCGCACGAACGCGACCATGCTGTACGGCCACGTCGAGACCGTCGAAGACCGGGTCGACCACCTCCTGCGACTGCGGGAGGGGCAGGACGAGACCGGCGGATTCACGGGTTTGATTCCCCTCGCCTTCCATCCGGAGAACACACCGCTCGCATATCTGCCGGCGACATCCGGCCAGACCGATCTCCGGGTCATCGCCGTCTCGAGATTGCTCCTCGACAATTTTCCGCACGTCAAGGCGTACTGGATCCAGATCGGCACCAAGCTCGCGCAGGTCGCTCTCTTCTTCGGCGCGGACGATCTCGTCGGAACCGTCGTCGACGAGACGATCACGCACGCGGCCGGAGCGACGACCGCTTCCGGAATGAGCCGCACCGACTTCGAACGGCTCATCCGCGACTCGGGTCGCGAGCCGTTCGAGCGCGACGCCGAGTACCGGCGGGTCGTGCGCGGCGCCGATGCTCTCCCCGTTCCGCAGGGCCTCCCGGTCGTCTCCGTTCCCGTTTGACCCGCGACCGTTCCGTCGCCGTCTCATTTCTTCTCGCGGCGGTTCTTCCGACTGCCTGCCTCACTTCCGGGTATCGCACCAAGCCTCGCATCGCCATCGTCGACGGAGATCCCGTCGTTCAGATGGCGCCTCCCGGCACGTTCCGGTCGGCTGCCGACCCGCGCCGGGTCTCCGCGGCGGAGCACTCCCACCCGCCGAAAGGGGACGACCGCCTGCTCGGTCTGGAAATCGGGGGAGTCGTGCTCGCGTACCCGATCGGCCTTCTCGACCGGGCCGAGGTGATCGATGACGAAGCGGGCGGCAGGGCGTGGGTCGTCGCCCGGTGCGCGCTGACGCACGTGGCGGCGGTTTACGACCGATCGGTCGACGGGCGGACCCTGACGTTCGAGAACTCCGGAGCGCTCTGGCGGGACACGCTGGTCCTGAAGGATCGGGAAACCGGAACCTACTGGACGGCGGCCACGGGAGTCGCGCTCTCGGGGCCGCTCGTCGGCCGTCGCCTGACGCCGGTTCCCGCGGTCTACACGAGCGTACGCGCCTGGCGCCGCGCCTTTCCCGACGCCCGCTACGCCGATCTCGGGATCCCGACCTCCGTTCCCCTGCTGCTGAAGCTCTACGGCGTTTCGCCGTGGCTCGGCGTGTCGCGGGAGAAGACGCACGACCACAGGAATCCGCCGAAACAGGAGTTCTTCGCCGTCGTGCTGGGTCGGGAAACCCTGGCCTTCACGCGGGCGGAGATTCGACGACGTCGCTCCGCCGAGGCCGCTGTCGGGGGCGACCGGGTCGTTGTCGAGTGGGATCCGCGCCTCCAGGCCCCGCGGGCCTGGACGACTCAGGGAGAGTCTCGCCGCGAGCGGCCCGTGATCCCGATGTACTGGTTCGCTCTCGATCGTCACTTCGACGCAATCCGGGTGTTGCCGCCGGAGGGCCAGCTCGAGCTCGACCGTGCCGACGCGCGACGGGAGCCATAGTCCACGTCCGCCGCTGTCGGATTGTCCGGTCTGGTGCTAGGATCGCGGCCGCACGACGCTCGTCTCTCGCGTCCCCTGCCCCGTGATTTCAAGCCGAACGTGCCTTGTAGGGCCTTGTCCGCTTTATGAAAGGAGGCACCGATGTCCCGAACTCTCGCAGTGCTCGGCAGCTTGATCGTGCTCGTCCTGGTCGCCCTTCCCGCGATCGGCCAGGAAAAACGAATGACCACGCCGATGGCCGCGCCTGTGGCCACGCCCGCGGCGCCGATGGCCGCACCCGTGGCAACACCGGTGGCCGCACCCACGGCCCCCGCCATGGCCACGCCGGCGGACGGTCACACGGTCCACGTCACGGCCCCACACGTGGTGGCCGGAAAGGTCATGGGTCCCTACCATCACTACTGCAAGGTCCTTTCCCCCGAACCGGTGATCGAGTGTCTCTGCTACCTCTCGAGCGACCCCAATGCGCGGCTCGAGCAGGTGGAGTACATTTTCGCGAAATCCATAACCCGGACGGGGGCAGTCACGCTCGCAAACTGGAACAAGAACTGGCACGACCACAAGCAGGAGATCGCGACGGGGCGCGTACAAGTGCTCGACCTGCCGCCCGACAAGGCCAAGGAAGTGGCCGACCTCGTGTCCACGACCGACGGCATCATTTTCCATTTGTGGTCGCATGACGCGAAGGTTCCGAGCGGAAATGTCGTCATCGCCCAATCGGTGGGCCACGTGAACCTGACCGCCGCGGAGCTCAAGAAAGGCGCAGAGGAAAAACCGCCCGCGCCGCCCTCAGAAAAGTAAGGGCGTGAACGGCCCCTCGTTCTCGTCGAGCTCGTGAAAGAAGAGGGCCCTGGTTCGCCGGGGCCCTTTCATATGGATGCAATCTCCTCGAGCGACTTTGGAGCTTCGCCTTTGGACTGGCAAGTTTGGTTGGCTATCCGCCGTCGGCCGCCCCGTCGGCTGAACGCGTCCAGACTTCTGGCGGGTTGATCCCCGTCACGCGATCCGCTTCGCGTGTGACATCGTCGAGAGAAGCGGCGATGCGGCGCTGCGCCTCTCCATCGGAAACGCCCGAATCGATCGGGAACGGCTCGCCGTACACGACGACGTTTCGCGAGAACGGCCAAGGCAGGAGATAGCGATCCCACGAGGAGAGAAACTGCGGGCGGCTACTCGAATACGTGATCGGGAGAATCCAGCCGCCGGTCAACCGCGCAAGCTGGACGATGCCGGGCTGGACCCTTCGCGGCGGCCCGGTGGGGCCGTCGACCGTCAGCGCCGCGGCGCGTCCAGAGCGAACGCGCCGCACCATCTCACGCAGCGCCTGCGAGCCCCCGCGCGTGGACGAGCCCCGCACGACCGAGTAGCCGTTCGACTCGAGCCAGCCCGCGATGATCTCCCCGTCCTTCGAACGGGAAGCCATCGTCACGATCCCTTCGTGCCGGTGCGCCTGGATGGAGAGGAACATCCGCCCGTGCCAGAGCGCGAAAAGGATCGGGACGCCCCGGGCCTTCAGCCCCAGGTACCGCTCGAAGTGGATCCGCTCGACGGAAAGCGTCGCGCGGTGGAGAGAAACGACCGCGCCCGCGAGGCGGGAGAGGATCCGCTGTCCGGTCAGCGCGCCGCCGACCTGGGGGTCCGGGGGACTGCAGAGTCCCCGGCCAGGAAGAGCGCGCCGACCTTCTCGTAGATCCGCGCGATCACTCCGGGGACGGTGCGGACCCCTTTTGTGAAGGCGGCGATCACGAAGTCCGAGCCGTTCGGAAGGAGAGCGCGCGCCACGAGATGGTGATAGTCGTACGCGTCCCCGGACTTCGACCAGAGACGAGTCCCGGGCGGTAGCTTCTGCCCCGCCAGCCGCGCGTCTTCGAGCTCGAGGTCGTCGTACGGCTTTTCGGGCGTAATGTCGCGGGCGAGCAACCCGAGCATCTCCCGTGTGGCGGCCGGGCCCACGATCTCGCCCCGCGCGATCTCCTTGAACAGGCGCGCGACGCCGTCCGGCGTGAATCGGTTCCGGTTGCGGCCGCCGTCCCGAAAGATCTGCTCGCGCCCGTAGGCGTCCTCGCAGAACGTTTTCTGGTTCGCGTTGAAGTCGCGATAGCCGCGCGCGAGGAAGAATCGGTTCATCGCGTTCCGCCGCTTCTTCCACTTCTTCCACTTGCGCGCGCTCTCGATCTCCGGCCCGGAGGTCGTGTCGGTGATCGCGTCGACGACGAAGCCGGTCGCATCGTTGGAAGAGACCGTGATCATGTCGCGAACGGCACGGACGAGCTCCGGAGAGTCTTTCAATCGGCCGGCTTCCTTCTCGCTCTCGTAGTAGGCGAGGTAGAAGGCTTTGACGACCGAGGCCGGGTAGTACGCGACGTCGCCGCGGTACGAGCCCATGGCGAGCGGGCTGCCGGCCGGCCGCCCAGCCAGGTCGATTACCGAGATCGAGAGTCCCTCGGGCGTGAGCCCCGCCGACCCGAATTGAGCGACCACCTCGGTCGCGATCCGAGCGAGAGCGGCCTCGAGCTCGGCAGAGCGCTCGATCGGGGCCGTCCGAGGCGGCTCGGCCGCGCGAAGAGAAGTCGAGAGCAGAAAGGCGAGAACGAGGGGGACGGCCCGCGTCAGGACCGCGCTCCGCGCGAGTCCGGAACGAGGCGCGGGACGCCGGTCGACAGCGCCGCGCGCTCGCGGCGCCTCCGCCGGAAGATCAGGAAGGCGACCGTGCCGACCGCCGTCCACGGCACGGCGATCAGGAGCAGGATCGAGTAGTAGAACCCGCGGCCGAGCGAGGCGGACCCGCCCGGGTATTCGGCGTCGGAAGTCGCGTCCTTGCAGAGAGGGCACGCGGAGAGCGCCGCCGGCAGGACGAGGGCGACGAGCAAAAGAACGGCCGCGACGCGCGCGCTCGAGCTCACGGACACGATGCTACCGAATCGGCCCGCGGGCGTAAAGGTGGTAGAGCATCAGGTAAACCACCACGCCAGTCACCGACACGTACAGCCAGACGGGAAAAGTCCATTTCGCGATCCGCCGGTGCGTGTCGTCGCGGCGCTTCAGGCCCAGGTACAGGGTCCGCAGGACGAGCGGAAGGACGAGGATCGCCAGCAGCGTGTGGGATCCGAGGATGGCGAAGTAGACGGTGCGGACGGGACCGACGCCGGCGAACCGCACGGACCCGACGCGCGCGTGGTAGGCGAGATACGAGACCAGAAACGCGGCGGATGTCGAAGCCGCCATGAGCATCCACCGCCGGTGCCGCTCGATTTCCAGGCGCCGGATCGCCCGATATGCGACGAGGAGGAAGACGGCGCTCAGAGCATTCAGGATCGCGTTGAGAGTAGGGTGCAGGAGTTCCATTCTGTTGTCATCCCGAGCCGCCCCAGGCGGCGAGGGATCTCGAGATTCCTCGGAGCTGCGCGCCTCGGATTGACAGGGGGATTCTCAGAACAAATAGATGATCGTGAACAGGATGATCCAGACGAGATCCACGAAATGCCAGTAGAGGCCGATGGTCTCGACCCCCTGGTGGTGCGCCTGCGTGTATTTGCCGAGAAACGCCTTTCCGGTGACGAACGACATGCAGACGACGCCGCAGAACACGTGGAAGCCGTGGAAGCCGGTCGTCGTGTAGAAGACGGACCCGAAGAGGGAGACGTGGGGGTTGAAGCCCTCATGGAGCAGGTGGCGGTACTCGTAGGCCTGGATCGAGAGAAACGTCGC
The DNA here is from genome assembly GCA_036505815.1 of Thermoanaerobaculia bacterium. GTDB lineage: Bacteria > Acidobacteriota > Thermoanaerobaculia > UBA5066 > Gp7-AA6 > Gp7-AA6. Next base: position 14,602 of record DASXSX010000229.1, on the reverse strand, counting down.
GCCGAAGAGCAGGGTCAGCGACAGAAAGAGCTTCAGCTTCCGGAGGTCGCCGTCGCGGACGGAGGCGAGGGCCTTGACCATCGTCACAGACGAGCAGATCAGGATGAACGTGTTCAACGCGGTCAGCCAGATGTTGAGCGTGTTGCCGGGGTGCGGCCAGGTGGGGCTCGCGAACCGCAGCACGATGTACGACCCGATGAGCCCGGTGAAGAACATCACCTCCGAGCAGAGGAAGACCCACATCCCCATCTTGTCGTGGGCAATTCCGGTGGCCGACGGAGGCTCGAGGGCGTGCTCGTGGGCGATCGCGTGATTCGCCATGGTTACCTCAGGGCCTCGGAAGCACGTGCTCGCCGATTCCCACGGAGACCAGGATGGCTCCGAGGATCAGAGTCGAAGCGACGATCACGCCGAGGCTCTTGCGTTCGAACTTCAAGTGCATGAAGTAGAGGGCGACCAGCAGCGCCTTGAAACTCGCGAGCGAAACGAGCCCGAAGATCAGGATCGGCCGCGGGATCTTCAAGAACGAGTACCCGACCTCGATGACCGTCACGGTCAGAAGAATCCAGAAGATCCCCATGTAGTTCGGGTGTTTGTGCTCGGTCACCGTTCGCTCCTTCCCGTCGCCGCCTACGTCTGCGCCCGCGAAATGATGAACAGGATCGACCCGAGAAAGAGGATCGCCGCGACCAGGACGAGAAACAGAAGGATTCGCCGGTTCGCTTGGGCCCGCGCGGCCGCACTCATCGGTCGAGCACCATGAGCCCGAGAACCGCCGGGAGATAGAGGACCGAAACCAGGAAGACGACCCGCGCCGCCTTGACGGAGCGCTTCACGGCGAAGACGATCGCGCAACCCACGAAAACTACACCGAGTCCCACCGCGCTCCAGAGGTAACCCTCCCCCGCCGCGGAAAGGGCGCCCGCGAGGAGCGTGACGGGAACGAGCGCCGCGGCGTAGGCGACCGTCTGACGCGCGGTGGATTTTCCGTCGGGATCGGTCACCGGCAGCATTGGGAAGCCCCCGCGGGCGTAATCGTCGCGATAGATCCACGCGATCGAGAGAAAGTGCGGGAGCTGCCAGAGGAACAGGACCGCGAACAGCGCCCAGGCCTCGCGATCGAGCGTCCCGCGCGCGGCGGCCCATCCCATCATCGGCGGGATGGCGCCCGGCACGGCGCCCACGAGCGTGCAGAGCGACGTCACGCGCTTCAGAGGAGTGTAGGCGAGGACGTAGCTCGCGAGCGAGACCGCGGCGAGGAGCGCGGTCAGCCCGCTGACGGCGCCCGCGATCAATGCAATTCCCGCCGCCGAAAGGGAGAGCCCGAACGCGAGAGCGTCGGCCGGCGCGAGTCGGCCGGAGGGGAGCGGCCTCGAGCAGGTCCGCGCCATCCGCGCGTCTGCGTCGCGCTCGGCCCACTGGTTGAGCGCCGAAGCGCCGCCCGACACGAAAGCGGTTCCCACCAGAAGCGAGAGGAAAACCGCCGGATGGAACGAAGGCCCGACTCCCAGCGCGTATCCGACCGCCGTCGTCACCAGGACGAGGAACGTGATCCGCGGCTTCGTCAGCTCCACGAAGTCGGCGACGCGCGCAGGCGCTGCCACGATCGCAGTGTCGACTATTTGCATGTCACGGTTCGGAAAGCAAGATCGGGACTGCGCCGCGGCGTTCGCTGCGCGAATGGCGGCTGAGAGATCTCAAACGGGAGCTTCCTAGGGACAGCGCTACCGACGTCCCGAGCAGGAGTGCGCCGGTGGCGACGTGCGCTGTCGTGATCGCCACGTTCTTGCGGGAGAGCACCGTCAGCGCCCCAAGCGCGATCTGCGCGAGAACGAGTGCGCCGAGAAAGAGACCGGTCCGGCGAGGTCCCGAGCGCAACGCTGCCGAGACCGTCGCGAGAACGAGGCCAGCGACGACGAGCGCCCAGGCGCGGTGCACGAAGGCGATCGCGACTGGAAAGGAGTCGATCGGCGGAACGATCCGTCCGAGCGACAGCGGGAAGTCGGGGATCGCAAGCCCCGCTTTCGTGTGCCGCATGACGGCGCCGATTGCGAGCTGTAGAAAAACTGCACCGGCCGTGAGCCCTGCGAGCTGCGTGAGCGGTTCCCTTCTGCCTCCCGCCGGATCCCAGCGCGGCGAAGTGACGACGGCGATCGCGACCGTCAGGCAGAAAAACGTCTGCGCAAGACAGGCGTGCGCCACGGATACCGCCGTCGGCAGGAGGAAGATCACCGTGAGCCCGCCGAGCACTCCCTGCGCGACGACCGCGGCGACCGCGAGGAGTCCGAGGCGCCGCACCCAGCGGCGCGGCTCCTTCCGCCCGAGCCAGATTGCGAGAATGACCGTCAGGACCCCGACGGCTGTCGCGACCATGCGGTGCCCGTGCTCGTACCGGACCCCTCCCACCATCGGAGGCATGAGGCGCCCGTAGGAGAGCGGCCAGTCCGGGACGGACAGGCCGGACTCTGTGGACGTCACGAAACCGCCGGCGACGATCAGCGCGAGCGTCGCGACCGCCGTGACGACCGCGAACCGGTGCAAGGCGACGCTCTCCGGGGGGACGATCTCACCCATGCGCGGTGACGGGCCTGCCCGACGGTGGTTCGTTCTGGGGCCAGTGGTCGTCGGAGCCGCGCTCCGGCGCGCTGTACTCGTACGGGCCCCGGTAGACCGTGGGGATGTCGTGGAAGTTCTCGTGGGGCGGGGGCGAGGAGGTCTGCCACTCGAGCGTATTGGATCGCCACGGGTTGTCGCCAGCGGGCTCCCCGCGCCGCATCGAAAGGAAGAAGTTCAAGACCAGGATGAGCTGGGCCGCGCCGAGAACGAAGAGCGAGATCGTCATGAACTGATTCATCGGCTGGAGGCCCTTCAGGTGTGCGTACTGCGAGTAGTCGTAGATGCGCCGCTGCATTCCGCGCATCCCGAGGAAGTGCATCGGGAAGAACACACAGTTGAACGTGATGAAGGTGATCGCAAAGTGGATCCTCCCCCACTTGTCGCTCATCTTCCGCCCGAACATCTTCGGGTACCAGAAATAGAGCCCGGCGAAAGCGCCGAAGAGAGATCCGCCGAAGAGCACGTAATGGATGTGTCCGACGATGAAGTACGTGTCGTGGATGTAGATGTCTACGGGCGTCGACGCCATGAAGATCCCGGACAGTCCGCCGATGACGAACATCGAGACGAACGCGAGCGCGTTCAGCATCGGCGTGGTGAAGCGGATCGAGCCTCCCCACAACGTCCCGAGCCAGTTGAAGACCTTGATGGCCGAAGGGACGGCGATCACCATCGTCGAGATCATGAAGGTCGTGCCGAGGATGGGGTTCATTCCGCTCTGGAACATGTGGTGTCCCCACACGATCCAGCCGAGGCCGGCGATGCCTAGGATCGAGTACGCCATCGCGCGGTACCCGAAGATCGGCTTTCGGGAGAAGACCGGGAGGATCTCGGATGTGATCCCCATCGCCGGCAGGATCATGATGTAGACCTCGGGGTGCCCGAAGAACCAGAAGAGGTGCTGCCAGAGCAGCGCCTGCCCCCCTCCCGCGTTCGTCAGCGGCTGTCCCGAGATGATCAGGCCCTTTGGCAGGAAGAAGGTCGTCCCCAGAACGCGATCGAAGAGCAGCATGATCATCGCGCCGGAGAGAACCGGCAGCGCCAGGAGCAGCAGCACCGCGGTCACGAAGAGCGCCCAGACCGTGAGCGGCAGGCGGAAGAAGGTCAACCCGGGCGCGCGCAGGTTGATGATCGTGGTGATGAGGTTGACCGCGGTCAGGAGAGACGAAATGCCCAGCACGAGGAGCGACAGGAGCCAGAGCGTCTGTCCCCTCGGCATAACGGCCGAGAGCGGGGCATAGGAGGTCCAGCCCGCCTGGGCGGCCCCGCCGGTCACGAAGAACGACCAGATGATGAGGACGGCTCCGGGCACAGCCGTCCAGAACGAGAACATGTTGAGCGTCGGAAACGCCATGTCGCGCGCGCCGATCTGCAGCGGGACGACGAAGTTGCCGAACGCGCCGATCAGGATCGGCATGATCGCGAAAAAGATCATGATCGTCGCGTGCATCGTGAAGAGCGAGTTGTAGAACTCGGGAAGCATCATGCCGTTCGGCATCCCCTCCGGCGCGAGCTTGCCCATGAACGCGATCGGTCGTCCGGGCCACGCGAGCTGCCAGCGTACGAGCATCGCGAGCAGGCCGCCGATCACGAGCATGAACAGCGCGTACGAGAGGTACTGCTTTCCGATGACCTTGTGGTCGAGCGAGAAGATGTACTTGCGCCAGAACGATGTCGGCTCGGGGTGGACTCCCGGCGGGAGCTCCCGGGCGACGGCAATCGTGCTCATGAGGCAGCCTCCTTGGCGGTCTCCGCCATCCACCGCTCGAACTCCTCGGGCGTCTCGACCGTGACGAAGCCCTTCATCCGGAAGTGACCGAGGCCGCACAGCTCGGCGCAGGCGATCTCCCAGTGCCCGACCCGGGTCGCTTCGAGCCAGATGTGCGTCGTCATTCCGGGCACCGCATCCTGCTTCACGCGGAATTCGGGGAGGAAGAACGAGTGGATGACGTCCTTCGAATGAAGTGTGACGATGAGCGGCCGCCCGACCGGAAAGTGCAGCTGATTCAGGGTCACCAGGTCGTCGGCAGTATTGAGCTTCCCGTCGGGACCGGGATAACGGATGTTCCAGGCGAACTGCTCCGCCGTCACTTCGACGTTCATCGCCCCGTGCGGCATGTTCTGCTTGATCTCCGCCCAGCTGCGCCGGGAGAGCAGAGCGAGAATCACGCAGATGACGGCCGGGACGATGGTCCAGATGACCTCGAGCCGGTTCGAACCGTGTGTGTAATGCGCGGGCCTTCCCTCGCGGTGGCGATAGCGGAAAAGGAAGAAGAGCAGTAAGGCTTCGACCAGGACGAAAATCGTCCCCGTGATCCAGAGGATGAGCGTGAAAAGCCCGTCGATCTTTCCGCCGAACGTCGAGACGTTCTCGGGCAAGTGCAGCCAGAAAGGCAGGGCGGACGCGAGCGACGGGACCGCCGCCGCGCCGAGAGCGCTCAAAGCGACCCGGTAGCTCCGGCCTCGCGGCGCGACGCTCGCCACGGAGCCGGCCTTAGCCTTTGAAGCTGAAGTCGACCGTCTTGGACTCCGATCCGGTGATCGTCACGTTCTGCGTCTGCGCGCCGTACTTCTCGTGCCAGGCCTCGATCACGTAGGTGCCCGGCGGAAGGTTCTTGATTTCGAAGGTTCCCTGATCGTTGGTGACCGCGAAGAAAGGGTGGTTGAGAACGCCCGCGTAAGCCCCCATCCACTTGTGGACGTCGCACTTGAAGCGCACCGGCATCTCGACCGTGTCGAACTTCTTGAGCGTCTCCATCCCCTTGAACGGCTGGCCGATGTTGAACTCCGGGTTCTTCTTCGGGAGCGCGTGAATATTGTGCAGTGTCGAGTCACTGTTCAAGATCCGGAGCGGCTGGCCGGCCTGGATTCCGAAGATGTGCGGGTGATACTGGCAGCCCTGCTGATCGATCGTGACCGGGGTTGTGGGAGCGGGGTACGAGCCGTTGATCCCCTCCTTGACGTAGACGAAGACCCACTGCAGCGTGTTGTTCGGGTTCACCACGACTTCCTGCGAGTAGACCGGAGTGGCGTGCGCCGACTTGCAGAAGGCATCCGCGTCCATCTTGATCTTTTCCATCGTGGGCGCGGTGCCCTGGAAGGCGACTTTGCCGGTCAGCGTCGCGCTGCCGGCAGCCGGAGCGCCCGAAGCGGGAGCGGCGGCCGGAGCTCCGGCGGCCGGGGCCGGGGCGGGAGTCGCTTCCTCTTGGAGCAGAGCGTCCTCGTCCTTGCCACCGCCGCAGGCGATGAACGAAACGGGGACGGCGAGCGTCAGGAGCAGAACGAGCGCGCGCTTCGACATCGGTTCTCCTTCGAGGGACAGATTTATTTTCTGCCTTCCAGGGGCGCAGCAGGTCGCTCTCCAAAACCGGGCGGATCCCAGAGAACGCCGGGAAAATAAATCTGTCCCAAAACCGGGCGGATCATAGGAGAAGCGCGGACCGCATTTCAAGCCGAGCGCCGGCGGGCGCTCTGGTATCGTGCCGGGGAGTCGTGGCTTCTCCGCGAATCGAGGCGATGAACCTCTCGAAGTCGTTCGCGGGGGTCCCGCTCTTCGACGGCGTTTCCTTCGCTCTCGAACGGGGAGTTCTCGCCGTCACGGGGGCGAACGGGACCGGGAAGACGACGCTGCTCAAAATCCTCGCGGGACTGCTGCGCCCCTCGGGCGGCGCGGTGCATGTGGAGCGCGACGGGAGAGAGCTCTCGCGCGAGGAGCGCCGCTCCGGCGTCGGATGGTCCGGACCCGATCTCGCGTTCTACTCCGAGCTCACGGCGCAGGAGAACCTCGCCTTCTTCCGGAGAGTCGCGGGCTTCGATTCCGCGTCCGGCGACCTCCAGGCTCGTCTCCTCTCCGTCGGCCTCGAGGGCGCCCGCGGGCCTGTCGAGCACTTCTCCACTGGGATGAGGCAGAGGCTGCGGATCGCGTTCTCCTTCCTGCTCGACCCGGAGGTCCTGCTCGTGGACGAGCCGATGGCGGGACTCGACGCGGACGGGCGAGCGGCCGTCCGGCGGCTCATCGCGTCGGCTGCCGAGCGGAGTCCCGTGGTGGTGGCGGCGACTGATCTGGAAGACCTGCCGCCGGCCGGCATGGAGTTGAAGCTCGGGAGCCGGAACACGGGACACGGGAGGCGGGACGCGTGATGGTTCCCGGCACCCGGAGCGGGTTCGTTCCGCGTGCCTGGGCTGTTTGCGCCAAGGACGCTGCGCAGGAGCTGCGCCGCCGCATCGCGCTCGGCTCGATCTTCTTTTTCGCGGCGACCGCGCTCGCGCTCGTTTCGTACGCGGTGGGACCCTTCGGGCTGCCCGCCGACGCGCGGGCGGGGCTCGACGCGTCGCTACTCTGGATCGTCCTCTTCTTCTCCGCCGCGACCGGGCTTCCGCGCGCGTTCGTGAGGGAGGAGGAGACGGGCACCGGCATCGCTCTTCGCAAGGTCGCTTCGGGAATCGTCGTCCTCGCCGGGAAGGCGCTCTTCAACCTCCTTCTTTTTCTCGCGATCGCCGTGCTCGCGGTCCCGGTGTTCGCCCTGCTGCTCGAGTGGCGCGTCGCGTCGCCGGCAGCTCTCGCCGCGGTCATCCTCCTGGGAGGCTGGGGGCTCTCGATCGTCTCGACGTTTCTCTCGGCGCTCGTGGCCCGAGCGGGACAGCGCAACGTTCTCTTCCTCGTCGTCTCCTTTCCCCTGCTGGTGCCGCTTCTCCTCCCGGCGATCGCGGCCACCATCGGCGCGGCCCAAGGCTCCTTCTTAGCGACGCCCCTCCGGGTGCTCGTGGCCTACGACGGCGCGGCGACCTGCGCCGCGTATCTGCTGGCGGCGGCGGCGTGGGAGGATTGACGGGGACAGGCCCCCAGGGGGCCTGCACCCGCCGCAGTTCACGGGAACGATGAAACTTCTGAAACTTCTGCTCCTCCCCTACATGGCGGCCGTTATCGCCGGCGCGTTCCTCTGGGTCGAGCCGGCGCAGGGATTCCTGGGCGAGTCCTCGCGGATCGTTTTCTTCCACGTCCCCTGCGCCTGGACGGCGGCGCTCGCGTTCTTAGTCGCCGCCGGATACTCGCTCGCCTATCTGCTCTCCAAGAACCCGCGCCTCGACCAGGTCGCCCATGCGGCGGTCCGGCTCGGACTTCTCTTCGCGGTCCTCACGCTTCTGACCGGGTCTCTCTTCGCGCGCATCATGTGGGGCTCGTTCTGGAACTGGGACCCACGGGAGTCTTCATATCTCCTCCTCGTGTTCCTGTACGGCGCGTACCTCTTTCTCCGCGCCGCCGTCGACGACCCCGAGCTCCGCGCGCGAATCGCGGCGGCATATGCCCTTTTCGCGATGGTGCTGATGCCCTTCCTCGTCTTCGTCGCGCCCCGCGTCACTCGATCGCTCCATCCCCAGACTGTGATCAACCCGCAGGGGAAGATCCTGATGGACGCTCCGACCAAGACGGTCTTCTTCGCCGGCCTCGCCGGATTCAGTGGAATCTTCTTCTGGCTGCTTCAGCTCGAGGCGCGGCTGGCGCGCGGGCCGGGGTCTGATCCCCGAAGGGGGTGAGATCCCGAGAGGGAATGTCCCGCGCGCTGATGCGTTTGCATCACGGAGGCAGCCGACAACGTTGATTTTCTCGGGTTTGGAAGAAAGAATCGTTCGGTGAGCAGCCTCGCCTATCTCGCCGCGGTCAACATCGTCGTCTGGGTGGGTCTGTTCTTCTACGTCTGGCGGCTCGACCGGCGCCTGACCGAGCGGGAACGAAACCGATGAAGAAGGGATACTGGATCGCGGCCGGCCTCGCGGTCGTCTTTGTCCTCTTGGGCGTGACGTCCTTCACGAAGACGCTGACGCCCTACCTGACTTTCGACGAGGCGCGCAAGGCGCGAGGGGTCGTCCAGGTCATGGGAGGGCTCGACAAGACGAGCGATCGGTACGACACGGCCACGCAACGGCTCTCCTTCGATCTCGTGGACGACAAGGGCCGGAGGATGCCGGTCGTCTATGGGGGCATCCGTCCCGCGAACTTCAAGGACGCGATCTCGATCGTCGCCATCGGACGGTACCGGGAAGGCCGCATCGAGGCGGAGAAGCTGCTCGTGAAGTGTCCTTCCAAGTACCAGGGCGCCGAGGTCGAGAGGGCGTATCCCTCCGGCCGGGCGCCGTCGAAGTCCTGAGGAGCGCCTTTCGATGTTTTTCTGGCCGGGCGTCGCCGCCATCTGGGCCGCGCTTCTCTTCGGTCTCGTCTCTCTCGTCGCCTACGTCCGTGTCGACCGGGGTCGAGCCGACCTCCTCGCTTTCGCTCGCAGCGCCTATGCCGCTTTCGCGACCTCGATCGTCGCGTCGAGCGCGGTCCTCCTCGTCCTCCTGCTGCAGCATCGGTTCGACGTCTCTTATGTCAACTCCTACTCGAGCCGCGATCTCCCGCTCCACTTCCTGATCTCGACCCTCTGGGCGGGACAGGAGGGCTCCTTCCTGCTGTGGTGCTTCTGGGGAGCGCTCATCGGGCTGGTCGTCTGGCGGAGCGCGAAAGAGCAGGAAGCTCCGGTGATGATCGTCTATCTCGCGACCTTTCTCGGGCTAGTCGCGATCCTCTGCAAGCAGTCGCCATTCAAGCTCCTGCCGCCCCCCGTTCCGGAGGACGGGGTCGGGCTGAATCCGCTCCTCCAGGATCCCTGGATGGTGATTCACCCGCCCGTGATGTTCCTGGGCTTCGCGTCTCTGTCGGTCCCCTTCTCGTTCGCGATCGCCGCGCTCTGGAAGAAGCGCTGGGACGGCTGGGTGACGCGGGCGATCCCCTGGGCGCTCCTGACCTTCGTGACGCTCGGGACGGCGATCCTGATGGGCGGCTACTGGGCCTACAAGACGCTCGGCTGGGGAGGCTACTGGGGCTGGGATCCGGTCGAGAACACGAGTCTCGTTCCGTGGCTCTTCACCGCCGCGCTCGTTCACGGGATGTTCCTTCAAAGGGTCCGGCAGCGTCACCGAAAGATCAACCTGATCCTCGCCTCTTCCGCGTTCGCGACGATTCTCTACGGGACGTTCCTGACGCGCTCGGGCGTTCTCGCGGACTTCTCGGTCCACTCGTTCATCGACCTCGGAATCACGGGATGGCTCGTCGGCATCCTGCTGGCCTTCGTCGTTCTCTCGATCGGATTGATCGCGATCCGGTGGAGGTCGATTCCCGTTCTCGTGGAAGAGGAGCCGGGGTTGCTCTCCCGCAGCGTCCTCTTCATTCTCGGAATCGCCGTCTTCTGCGCGCTCGCGTTCGTGATCCTGCTGGGAACCTCCGCGCCGCTCCTGACGCGGCTCTCGGGGAACCCGTCGCAGGTGCAGACCTCTTTCTACGGAAAAACGGCGGCACCGGCGGCGCTCCTGCTGCTCGTCCTGTCCGGGTTGGTGCCATTCGTGTCGTGGAAGGCCGAGCCCGTCCGCGAGCTCCTCGGCAACGCCCGGCGCTCGCTCGCCATCGGCGCGGGAGTGGTGATGCTCGCTCTGGCGCTCGGCGCCCGCGAGGCACCGAGCCTGCTGCTCCTCTTCGTCTGCGGCTTCGCGGCGGACATGAACCTGCGCGCGGTTCTGCGCAAGGCGAAGAACGCGAAGCTCGGCGGAGCCGGCGGGTATCTTGCCCACGTGGGCGTCGGCATCATGCTCGCTGGAATCGTGGTCTCCGGCGTGTACGCCCGCTCGCAGAGGATCACGCTCGTCCGCGACCGGCCGACGAAAGTGGGCGACAAGACTTTGACGTTCGTGCGCGTGGTGCCGGGCACCGCGAGCCGCAAGCAGGCGATGGAGATTCGCGTCGAGACGGCGGCCGGAAAAGTCGGATACGCCTATCCGAAGATGTACGTGAACTCGAAGACCGGGCAGCTCATGGCGAACCCGGCGATCCGCCGCTCGGCGGTCCTCGACGACTACGTTTCGCCGCAGCAGTACGACCCGGGCCAGCCCGAGCGGATCGGTCGCGACGTCTCTCTCGCGAAAGGAACGACGTCGAACGTCGAGGGAACCGGGTTCACGTTCCGGGAGTTCAACGCCGACCGCTCCGCGATGCTGCGAGGGGGCAAGGAGATTCTCGTGCTGACCGAGCTCACGATCACGCCGCCCGACGGCTCGAAGCACGACGCGACTCTGCGCTACGTCTACCATATGGATGGCGCCGAGCCGCAGGCGCCGGAGCTCGAGATCCCCGGACACCCGGGAGCCTTCATGAAGGTGACGGCAGTCTCGCCCTCCGACGGCTCCGTCGTCCTGCGCCTGCGGGGTCTGTCGAAGGATCCTGCCGCGGAGCACCAGGCTGCTACGCGCGAGTCGCTCTCCGTCGAAGTGACACGCAAACCGCTCATCAACCTCGTCTGGGGCGGCTTCTACGTGATGATGGCCGGAGGCCTTCTCGCACTCGTCAAGCGCGCGCGCGAGGCGCGCCGCGCCGTCGTCGTCGCCGAGGCGTCGCGGGAGACGCGGCCGTTGCCGCCCGCGACCCGGCCCGTCTCCGCCGCCGGCTCGAGCCTTCCCACCGAAGCCTGATCTCGAGTGCGCGGGACGCTTCTCCGCGCTCATCCATCCGGAACCCTTCGGGCCCAAAGACGGGCGGCTCCGCCGCCTCGGCGACGGCGAACACGGCGACATGACGGCGATGGCCGCCCTCGCCGCGCTGACGGGCGGATCAGATCTCGATCGCCATTCCGTCGCTCGCGGGCGTGACCTCGCAATCGGGGAAGCGCTCGGAAACGAGCTTTCCGAGCGCTTCCGCGAGCCCTTCCTCCCCCATTTCGATCGGCCCCTTTCCAAAATGGGAGAAGACCGCTCGCCGGATCCCGTACTTCTCGAGCCAGCCGAGCTGCGCGCGGACCGTCGTATGTCCGATGAGCGTGCCGCTCGGATGGCGCCGGACGAGCGAGCCCTTCAGCGTCGAGCCGTCACCGATGTAGACGTCGGCGCCGGAAAGCGTTCGCTCCGGGTTCTCGAACGAAACGATGTCGCCGGAGTAGACGAGGGCGCGTCCGGAAATCTCGAGCCGCGCCGCGATGCAGGGGCAGCGGACGGAATGAACGACGGGAAACGCGGTCAACCGGAACGGACCCATGCGGACTCGTTTTCCGGGCTCGAGCACGACGCGCTTCTCGATCGGAAACTTCTCCGTGAGTGAGTGCGTGATCTCCGACGCGTAGACGGCGGCGGAAGCTCCCTCTTCCAGGCCCCAGGAGTGGTCCGGGTGCGCGTGGGAGACGAAGACCGCGTCGGGGCGGATCTTCTCGAGCAGCCCCTTGCGGTTCTCGCCGAAGTCGCAGAGGAGTCGGAACCCGTCCGCCTCGATGGTGAAGGCAGAGTGCCCGGCGTGCGCGCGGGAAGACTCCTCGACGTAGCCCTTCGTGCCGTAGAAGTGGAGCCGCACGAGCCCTATTGTCATCCCGAGCGAAGCGAGGGATCTCTTCCGGGGTCAGGAGAGATTCCTCGTCGCCTCGCTCCTCGGAATGACAAGATCCCGCGGTGCGATGACGTCGACGCCCTGGTCCTCTCGCATCTCCGTTTCCGCGCGCGACCCTCTATACACAGGCCGAGGAGCTCTCGCACGCCCGCGCGCCGAACGAGCGCGACCGCGCGTCGTATCGGCCGGAGGACTGGGAGCCCTGCGCCGCCGCGGGACGGATCGAGACGGTCTCCGGTGAAGTCGAAGTCCGGCCGGGACTGACGGTCGTTCCCGTGCGCGGCCACAACACGGGGATGCAGGCGATTCGGATCGATTCCGAGGGACAGACCGCGTTCTACTTCGCCGACGCGCTGCCGACGACCGCGCACGTCCCGATTCCCTGGATCATGGGATATGACCTCTATCCCGTGGATCTGATCGAGAACAAGAAGCGGCTGCTCGAGCGTGCGGTCACGGAAGCGTGGCTGTGCGTCTTCGAGCACGGCCCGGGCGTGCCGTGGGGCCGGATCGTGGAAGACAGAGACGGCAAGAGAAGGGTCGAGCCCGCGAGCGATTAGCTCTTACGTCGCGAACGCTCGATTTCTTCAAGAAGAGCTCCGAGGATCTCGAGCTCGACTCGATCTTTCGGGCGACCTGCGGCTTTCTTCAAACGAATCACGTCTTCGAGCGCCGCGACCTGGACTCGGATCCCGTTGACGTCCATCAGAGTCGCTCCCTGGATCAGATCGAGGTAGCCCTGCGACCCCGCCGGAGTGCCGAGGCAATCGAGATTTCCCGCGTTCGTCTCGAACGTGAAGTGGTCGCCCGCCTCAAGTGTCCTGGCGTCGAGGAGGAACGGTGCGTCGGTCGGCGCGCCTCGCAGCCGTGCGTCAAGGTCCCGGAGAGCCGAAGCCAGAGATTCGAAATTCTTCTTGTCCCGCGCGTAGCAGATGTCGAGGTCATTGGTGATCGAGTTCGATCCCCAGAAGCGGCCTGCGAAGCCGCCGATGACGACGAAGCGGACTCCCCCGCCCACGAGTACCTTGAGTGCTCGAATCGGATCGAACATCGCAACCTAGCGAACCGGCCTTCGGGGAATCCGCTCGAGATTGCGGGCCTCCTCGACCGCCCGGTGCGCGCGCTCGCCGGGTGAGAGCCGGAGCAACTGACCGATGCCGCTCCGGTCGATGCCCAGTCCCCGCTTCGGAACGGGCTCGAGCTCGAATCCGCAGGTCGACAGGAGCCGGTCGAGCGTCTCGAACCGCGGCGACGTTTCTCCGCTCTCGATGCGCGCGATGGAAGCCTGCGTAACGCCCGCGCGACGGCCAAGTTCCCGCTGGCTCAGGTTGGCCTTCCCTCGTGCGTAGCGAACCAAGGTTGCGGCGTCCACGTCGGAAAGTATATCAGTTCGATATCTTATTAGACATCGAAACGATATGTCTAAGTATATCGCCCTGTCAGATCTCCCGGAGAGCCGTCGTGATCTTCAGCCTCGCCGCCCGGGCCGCCGGAAAGAAACCGCCGACGAGGCCCATTGCGAGCGAGAAAGCGAGACCGCCGGCGATCAGGGGCGGCGTCAGGCGGAAATTGAAGAGGATTTCTGAGAACGTCCGGAAGTTCATCGTCCCGGTCGGCTTCGTGATGACGAGGTTGAAAAGGACGAACGCGAGTGCGGTCCCGAGGACCCCTCCGATCAGGCAGAGCAGCAGCGCCTCCATCACGAAGGAGACGAGCACCGAGCGGCGCGAGAAGCCGATCGCGCGCAGCGTGCCGATCTCGCGGATGCGCGCGGAGACCTGAGCGTACATCGTGTTCATGGCCCCGAAGGACGCCCCGATCGCGGTGAAGACACCTACGAGAATCGCGAGGATCTTGATCGGCGCCCCGGTGACCATCTGCTCCTCGAAGTACTTCTTCTCGGTCTTGCCTTCGAGCTTCAGGCGCTGGTCTCCCTTGACCGCCTCGATGTAACGCTGCGCGCTCTCGGCGTCCGTCGTGCGGACGTACACGATCGAAAAGATCGGCCGCTTGCTCTGCGCCTGAAGGTCCGCGACGTCGGTCCAGATCTCGGAATCGTACGCGGAGCCCGAGGCGTCGAAGTAGCCGACGATCTTCCAGCGGTAGCTCCCGGACTTCAGCGTGTCGCCGATCGAGACGCCTGCCATCCGCGACGGAAGGACTTTCGAAACGATCGCCTCGTTCGTCCCGGGCCGGAACATCTGCCCTTCGACGATCCGGATCGACGGCCGCAGCGCCATCCCGGCCGGAGACGTTCCGCGCACCTGGACGTTGGTGTTCTTGCCGTCCGTCTTCGGAATGTTGACCAGGGTCAGGAGCTCGGCGGATACGAGCGGCTGCCCGCCGGCGTCGCGCTCGATCCCGGGCAGCGAGCGGATGAGATCCGCGGAGTCCCGGGTCACGACGCTCTGCATCTCCGCCTGCGCCCCGACGCGCATCGTGACGACGTTGCGATCCGACGCGTTGGTCGAGAGCGTCCGCGTGACGCCGCTCCAGAGTGAGAGCACGAAGAGGAAGACGGTCACGACGAGGCAGATGACGAAGACCGTCATGCCGGTCGACACCTTCCGGACCATGAGGTTTCGGAGG
>DASXSX010000228.1:0-23929 GCA_036505815.1 Thermoanaerobaculia bacterium | reverse complement strand
TAGACTCGATAACCCTGGTCGAGCAGGTGCTCGGCGAGATACGAGCCGTCCTGGCCGTTGATTCCAGTGATGAGAGCCGTCTTCATCCTCGTCTCCTGATTGCGGTGGCCGCGGAGTATACGGGCGCGGTTCGCCGACTCCGACGAACGCTTCCGTCTCGCTCCCGCTCCCTGCCCAGGCGATCCGCGCCCGCGCGGGCCGCGCCTCCGAAAAATGCCCCGGTTGCTCTGACTCCATCCGCGGCGCTCGTCGGATGACTGCCCACGGCGACGTCGCCCGAGCGTTCGCCACCGTGGGGCCGGCGTCGGCCGGATCTCCCGACAGTGACCGATCTGATGTTGCGGGCGAAGCAACGGCGGCTCAGTAGTTTACCTGTCCTCTCAGGTTCTCGGCCGGCGCCCCCGTTCCGCTTTCGATTGCTACTAGCACTCGACGATGAGGAGTGCTAACATCGGGGCGTCCCGGCCGTCACGAGACGCCCTCGGGGCATTCAGAAGGAACCAGACAGGAGGAAAGGAATGAAGATTCGTCCGCTCTACGATCGAATCCTCGTCAAGCGCGTCGAAGACAAAGAGACGCGCCGCGGGGGCATCATCATCCCCGACACCGCCAAGGAAAAGCCGATGGAGGCAGAAGTCGTCGCCGTCGGGAAGGGCAAGATCAACGAAGACGGTAAGCAGTTACCGCTCGACGTCAAGAAGGGGGACCGCGTCCTGATCGGCAAGTACGCCGGCACGGAAATCAAAATCGAAGACCAAGAGCACCTGATCCTCCGCGAGGACGAAGTGCTCGCCGTCATCGAGAAGTAGTTCGGAAGGAGAAGAGAAAGCATGGCAGCGAAGACGATTTCATACGGCGAGGAGGCGCGGCAGCGCATCCTCCACGGCGTCAACAAGCTCGCGGACGCCGTCAAGGTCACGCTGGGCCCGAAGGGCCGCAACGTGGTCATCGAGAAGAAGTTCGGATCTCCAACGATCACCAAGGACGGCGTCACCGTCGCCAAGGAGATCGAGCTCCAGGACTCGCTGGAGAACATGGGCGCCCAGATGGTGCGCGAGGTCGCGTCGAAGACCTCCGACGTCGCTGGCGACGGAACGACGACCGCAACGGTCCTCGCCCAGGCGATCTACCGCGAAGGCATCAAGAACGTCACGGCGGGCGCCAACCCGATGGAGCTGAAGCGCGGGATCGACCGGGCCGTCCGGGCCGCCGTCGAGGCGCTCGACAAGCTCTCGAAGCCGGTCGAAGGCAAGGACATCGCCCACGTCGGAACGATCTCGGCGAACAACGATGCGGAGATCGGGAAGATCATCGCCGAGGCGATGGACAAGGTCGGCAAGGACGGCGTCATCACGGTCGAGGAGGCGAAGGGCCTCGAGACCACGCTGGAGGTCGTCGAGGGAATGCAGTTCGATCGCGGTTATCTCTCGCCCTACTTCATCACCGACTCGGAGCGGATGGAGTGCGTGCTCGAGAACGCGAAAGTCCTGCTCTACGAGAAGAAGATCTCCAACATGAAAGACCTCCTGCCGATCCTCGAGCAGATCGCCAAGCAGGGCAAGCCCCTGCTGATCGTGGCCGAGGACGTCGAAGGAGAGGCGCTGGCGACGCTCGTCGTCAACAAGCTCCGCGGCACTCTGCAGTGCGCGGCCGTCAAGGCGCCGGGCTTCGGCGATCGCCGCAAGGCGATGCTCGAAGACATCGCCATCCTGACGGGCGGCAAGCTGATCTCCGAGGACCTCGGGATCAAGCTCGAGAGCGTCAAGTGGGAAGACCTCGGGGACGCGAAGAAAGTCACCATCGACAAGGACAACACCACGGTCGTGGTCGACGACCGCTCGAAGAAGAAGCAGGAAGCGATCGCGGGCCGCATCAAGCAGATCCGACTCCAGATCGAGGAGACGACATCCGACTACGACCGGGAGAAGCTCCAGGAGCGGCTGGCAAAGCTGGTCGGCGGCGTGGCGCTCATCAAGGTCGGCGCTTCCACCGAGACCGAGATGAAGGAGAAGAAGGCCCGCGTCGAGGACGCGATGCACGCCACCAAGGCGGCCGTCGAAGAGGGCATCGTGCCCGGCGGCGGCGTGGCTTTCCTGCGGGCGCAGGACTCCCTCGAGAAGACCGCCAAGGAGCTGACCGGCGACGAGAAGATCGGCGCCCGCATCGTGGTCCGCGCGCTCGAGGAGCCCACCCGTCAGATCGTCAGCAACGCCGGAGCCGAGGGCTCGGTCGTCATCAACGAGCTCAAGTCGAAGGGCGGCAGCTGGGGATTCAACGCGAACACCGAGAAGATCGAGGACATGTTAAAGGCGGGCATCATCGATCCGACGAAGGTCACCAAGAACGCCCTGCAGAACGCGGCTTCCATTGCCGGCCTGATGCTGACGACCGAGGCCATGGTCTCCGAGATCAAGGAGAAGGAGAAGGCGCCGGCCGGGATGCCGGGCGGTGGCGGCATGGGCGGGATGTACTAGGACGTCAAACGGAAATCGGATTACGGAGAGCCCCGGCAACCGCCGGGGCTTTTTTTTGGAACCTATACTGGACTCGTGAGTGACACGGCGGCCGCACGGGTCTCCGCGGTGATCGTTCACTACAAGACACTGCGGGAAACGGTGGCCGCGGCCCGCGCCCTTGCCGACACGGCTCCGGAGGCCCAGGTCGTCGTCGTGGACAACGCCTCGGGCGACTCGATCCACCGGATCCTCTCCGCGGAAGCTCCCGCCGCGCGCGTCCTTACCGAAAAGGAGAACCGCGGCTACGGGGCCGCCTGTAATCGCGGTGCGCGAGAGACAAGCAGACCGTTTGTTCTGTTGCTGAACTCCGATACTTTCGTTCAGCCCGGAGCAGTGAACGTGCTCGTCGGGGCGCTCGATCGCGATCCGCACGCGGCCGCGGTCGGGCCACTTCTCACGAACCCGGACGGAACGCTCCAGCCATCGATTCTGCGGCTGCCGACGCTCTGGCGAATCTTCTGCGAGAGCTCGGGCCTGGCGTTTCTCGCGGGCGGCCGCGGTCCGTTTCGTGGCCACTCGGCGACGCGGGAGGACCATTCGACTGCGCGCGAGGTCGAGTCCGTGAAAGGCGCGGCGATGCTCGTCCGCCGATCCGCGTTCGACCAGGTGGGAGGCTTCGACGAGGCCTTCTTTCTCTACGCGGAAGAGAGCGATCTCGCCACTCGCCTGCGCCGTCACGGCTGGCGGGTTCTCTTCGAGCCGTCCGCCCGCGTCGTTCACCGGGGAGGTGCCTCGGGAGGCGACGCGCTCTTCGGGCAGCTCCACGAGGGTCTCACGCGATACGTCGCCCGGCACCAGGGCCCGACCGCGGCGCGGCTCGCGCGATTCGTGCTCAAGGCCGGCGCCGCTGCCCGTTACGCGATCTCCCTCCTGACCCCGGGGGAGCGCGGACGGGTCCGCCGCGCGCGGTATCGCGCGGCTCTCGCGGGAGCGCCCCGCCGAGCATGAAGCCGCTCGTCTACGCGATCTGCCCCCGTCCTCCCCACCCCACGCGCGACGGCTCCTCGATCCGCAACTTCCACCTGCTTCGATCCCTGGCAGACGACTTCCGCGTGAGGGCCTTCGTCCTGCTGCCGGCGCACTTGCGGGAGCTGCCTCAAGAACTCCCTGCGGGCGTCGAGGGCGAGCGGTTCCCCCAATCTCCTGCGCCCGTGCGGCGCGCGGCTGCGCTGGCGGTCAGCGCGATTGGTCGCGCCTATTCGCCGTTTCTCTACCGCTCGCGGCCGCTCGCCGCGCGCCTGCGGACCCTGGCGTCTCGGGAGAAACCCGCCTGGATCATCGCGCACTCGTACCACGTCGCGCCGCTCGCTCCCGACGCATTCGGGCCGCTGTGGATCGACTTCCACAACCTCGATTCGGAGCTCTGGCGCCGGATGGGGGAGACCGCCTCGTCGCGTCTGGCGCGGGCGTTCGCGCGGTCGCAGGCGCCGCGGGTCTCGCGGGTCGAGGCGGGCCTCGTCGCGCGCGCGGCGGGTCTCTCGTGCGTTTCGCAGCGCGAAGCGTCGCTCCTCGCGCGCCTCGCGCCCAACATTCCCCGTCTGCTCGTCCCGAACGGCGTCGACCTCGAGCGGTACGCGTTCCGCAGCGAGCCGGCGCGCGACGAAATCGTGTTCTATGTGGGGGACCTCGCCTGGCCTCCGCACGCGGAGGGAATGGCCTGGTTCCGGCGCGACGTCTGGCCGCTGGTCCTTCGGTCGAGGCCCTCGGCCCGCGCCGAAGTGCTCGGCCGCGGCGCTCCCGTCGCCGCGAACGACGAGGAACGTTTCGCGTTCCTCGGCGAAGGCGGCGATACGCGTCCGCACTGGGCACGCGCCGCGGTGGCAGTCGTGCCGCTCCGGGCCGCGGCCGGCACGAGACTGAAGATCCTGGAGGCGGCGGCGTGCGGCGTGCCGGTTGTCTCGACGTCCGTCGGCGCCGAAGGTCTGGAGCTCTCGGATCCGAGCGAGATCCGGATCGCGGACGATCCGGAAGGATTCGCCCGCGCCGTCGCGGAGCTGCTCGCCGACGTGGATGCCCGGCGGCGGCAAGCGGTCGCCGCCCGTCATCGGGTCGAGCAGCTCTACGCGTGGGACTTCATCGGCCGAATCTTCTCCCGGGAGCTCCTCCGGCGGCTCGTGGAGTCGAACGGTTGACCGCCGCCGCGGCCGTCCTCGCGGCGCTCGCGTTCGTTCTGCTCGCCTGGTCCTATCTGGGCTATCCGGCTCTCCTCCGGAGTCTCGCCCGCAACAGGCCGCCCGCGAAGAGCAACCAATTGATTGCGCTTCCCTCCGTCGAGGTCCTGGTTTCGGCGCACGACGAAGAGGCGTCAATCGGCCCGCGCGTCGCGAATCTTCTCGCGCAGCGGTACGGCGGAAGCCTCGCCGTCTCGATCGGCTGCGACGGCTGCGACGACGCGACGGCGGATCGCGCGCGCGCCGCGGGCGATGGACGGCTCCGAGTCGAGGAGTTCGACCGCCGCCGCGGGAAGGCTGCGGTCGTCAACGATCTGGTCGGAGCTTCTCGCGCGGAGGTCCTCGTCTTCACCGACGCGAACTCGGAATTCGAGCCGGATGCCGTCGCGCATCTTGCTGTGCGGTTCTCCGCGCCGGACGTCGGAGCCGCGTGCGGCCGCCTGATCCTCTCCGCGCCCGCGGGACGCGAACCGACTCCCGAAACGGAGTTCTGGGACCGCGAGACTCGGTTGAAGGAGACCGAGGGAGCACTCGGAATCTGCCTTGGCGCCAACGGCGCGATCTATGCCGCCCGCCGGGAGCTCGTGGCGCCTCTTTCCGACACCGCCGTCCTCGATGATTTCCTGATCCCGGCACGCATCGCCGCGGCGGGGCGGAAAGTGGTCTTCGCCGGCGACGCGATCGCGCGTGAAACGATCCCGGCAGACGTCGCCCTCGAAACGTCGCGCCGATTCCGGATCGGGGTCGGCGCCGGCGACGTGTTGCGAAACGAGACGTGGCTCTTCGACTTCCGGCGGCGGCCGCTCCTCGCCGTCGCGTTTCTCTCGCGCAAGGCCGCGCGCTGGCTCGCGCCCGTGGCGGCGCTCGGGGCGCTGGCGTGCGCGCTCGTCTCTTCCGCGCTCCGCCCGCTTGCGCTCGCCGTTCTCGCCGCGCTCGCCCTTCTCGCCGTCTCGGTCCGGTTCCGGCCGCGTCTCGCGGGATGGCCGGGCAGGTTCTATTATTTCGGTGTGATCAACCTCGCGCTCGGAGTGGGAGTCGTCGCCGGACTGGCCGGTTACCGAAGGCCCGCCTGGAAACGGACCGAGCGTTAGGGCTGCTGGAAAAAGATGCGGGCGTCGCGCATGACTGACGCGGACGCATCGCGAAGGGCGGACGAGAGATTTGAAGCCGAGCCGAGCACCCGGAAACTCTTTCAATTCTCTCGGCTGCCGGTCGCGCAGCCGAAAGTCGGGTCCGTGAAGCGGTCGCATTCCGCGTTCCGGCTCTGCGCGCTGGCGGGCGACACGACGATCTCGCTCGTCGCCCTCTATGGAGCTTTTTTCCTGCGCACGCGCGTCCCGCTCCCGGGCACCGAAGCCCTTCTTCCGCCCGGCAACGTGCGATTCGGGCTCTTCAACGTGGCCCTGATCGTCGGCGTTCAGGTGTTCTCGCTGTCCTTCATCGGCCTCTACGGAGAGCACGAGCGCTTCCGAGAGCCTCTCGCGCGGCTTCTGCTGCCGGCGCTCTTTCTCCAGCTCCTCACGCTGGCGTCGGTCTACTTCCTCGCGCCCGCGTACTCCTTCCCGCGATCCGTCCTGGTGGCGTACGTGGCGGCGGACGGCATCCTGCTCGCGGCCTGGCGCGCGGCGCTCGACCGGCTGTTTCCTCTGCCGCGCCGGCGAGCGCTCATCGTCGGGATCGGCCCCGCCGCGGACCGCATCGCGGAGACCGTCCGGCGTCATCCCTGGAGCGGCGTCGAGATCGTCGGCGTCGTGGCCGAGAAGACTTCGGATGGTCCGGGTTCCGCGGTTGCGAAGGCGTTGGAGGAGATTCGCGCGCTGCCTTTTCTCGGCACCGTCGACCGCCTGGCGGAGATCGTGGAAAACGAGAGGGTGGACGAAGTCATCCTGACGCCCGAGGGATCCTCCTGGCGGGACCGGATCTCCGAGAGGATTCCGGAAGGCTGGCGCGCCGATCTCCTCGTCTGGCCTTCGCCGTTCGAGACGATGATCGGACGCCTGCGCTTCCGAATCGTGGGCGACCTCCCCTTGCTCGAGGCGCGTCGGCAACCCTTCCGGCCACTCGGCGCGTTCGTCAAGCGCGCCTTCGACGTTTTGGTTTCCGCCGCGAGCCTCGTTCTCCTCTCGCCGGTGCTCGCGGTGGCCGCGCTCGCCGTTCTCGGAACTTCGACCGGCGGCGTCTTCTATCGCCAGACGCGCGTCGGAAAAGTCGGCCGCCCTTTCGAGCTCTGGAAGCTCCGCACGATGCGAAAGGGGGCGGAGATCGAGACCGGGGCGGTCCTGGCGTCGCCCGGCGATCCGCGCATGACCTCGATCGGCCGCGCGCTGCGATCCGCGCGAATCGACGAGATCCCACAGCTCTGGAACGTCCTCGCCGGCGACATGAGCCTCGTCGGTCCGCGCCCGGAGCGCCCCGAGTTCACTCGCGAGTTCACGAAGACCGTCCCCGGCTGGGCGCTGCGTCACTCGGTCCGGCCGGGACTGACCGGCCTCGCGCAGGTCTCCGGCGAGTACTCGACCGAGCCGGAGATCAAGCTGCGGTACGATCTCGCTTACTTGAACAACTGGTCCTTCGGGCTGGATCTCTCGATCCTGCTGCGCACTCTGCGCGTGATCCTGACGAGGCGGGGCGTCTAGGCGTGGCCCAGCACGGAAAGATTGCTGTCGTGATGCCCGCCTACAACGCGGAGCGGACGCTCGAGAAGACCTTCTCCGACATCCCGCGGGAATCCGTCGACGACATCATCCTCGTGGACGACGCCTCGCGCGACCGGACCGTCGAGATCGCGCGACAGCTCGGCCTGCACGTCGTCGTCCACCCGGAGAACCGCGGCTACGGCGCCAACCAGAAGACGTGTTACCGCACGGCGCTCGATCGGGGAGCCGACATCGTCGTCATGGTCCACCCCGACCACCAGTACGACCCGCTCGTGATTCCCGACCTGCTGGAGACACTTCAGCGTTCCGGGTGCGACGCGGTCTTCGGAAGCCGCATGCTGGGGGGGCGGCCGATCCAGGGCGGGATGCCGAAATGGAAGTACCTCGGAAACATCCTCTTGACGGCGATCGAGAATTCGACGTTCCTGATCTATCTGACCGAGTACCACAGTGGATTCCGCGCCTACACGCGCCGCTACCTCGAGGCGGTCAATTTCGAAGCCAACTCCGACGGTTTCGTCTTCGACACGGAGATCATCGCGCAAGGCATGGCGCGCGGCTTGACGATCCGCGAGATCCCGATCGAGACCCGGTACTTCGACGAGGCGTCCCAGATCGCGTTCGGGCCCTCGGTTCGCTACGGACTCGCGATTGTGAAGACGATGGGTCTCTTCAAGCTCCACGAGTGGGGAATCTGGTCGAGTCGGATCTTCCGGAATTCCTCGGGGTCAGGCAGGCACTTTGGTATTACCGTCCGAAAGACCTAAATACCTGCCTGACCCCATTCAATCCGCTCTCGCGGGAGGCGCCGCCAGCCTTCCGGCGGAGAGCTCCGCCTCCATCCGGCGCAGCTCGGTCGAGACGCCTCCGGCGAATTCCTGGGGAACGGCGGAGAGCAGAGCGGGGCTGATCCAGACGGCGCGGAGGAATGCGGCCTCCGCTGCGTCCGGCTTTCCGGAAAGCGCGTGCACCCGGCCGACGTTCAGGTGGATTTCGGCTCTCTCTTCGACGCCGAGCGCTTCCCGGTAGAGATCGAGCGCGCGGTCGGCGTGGCGGTTGACGAGCTGGCACGAGCCGGCGAGAACCCAGGCGCGCGAATCGCCAGGAAGATCGGCGGCCGCCGCGACGGCCGCGTCGGTGATCCGGTCGAGGATCGCGGGGGTGTCATGGACCTCGGTCGGCCGGTCGAGAAGGTACCGGAACGCCGCGCTCGCCGACCCGAGCCGGCGCTCGGCGCGGTACCGCGGGATTTCCGGCCCGAACAGGAACGCGAGCAGGAGCGCGAGCCCGACCGCGCGAGCGACCCTCATGGGACGACGGTCTCTTCCCGAAACCCCGCTGCGATTCTCCAGCCGCGACCCGCCGCGAGCAGAAGCGGCGCGGCGGAGATCGGCCGCTGCAGGGGAAACCAGGTCAGAGCCGCGGCGGCGCCGGCGGCGAGAATGCCGAGAAGAATCGCCCCCTCGGGGCGCAGGACGGGAAGCGCCCTGACTCGCCGCGCGAGAGCCGCCACGAGCGCTCCGAAGGCGGCGATTGCCGCGAGCCCTCCGGGAATCCCCGTTTCCGCGAACGCCTGCAGGTAGTCGCAGTGCGCCTCCGAATAGGAGCTCGTGAGCAGCGGGTTGACATACCGTCGCCTCGCGCGGATTTCCGCCTGCAGCCGGTGCGGGACGAACTCCGTCGCGTACGTCCCCGGCCCCCATCCGACGAGGGGCCGCTCACGGGCCATTTCCAGAGCCGCCGCCCACGCACCCGTGCGGTAGGTCGTCAGGCGATCCCAGTCGCCGGTGCGGGCCATTCCGACCGCTTTCGCCACGCGCTGGCGTAGCGGTGCGGCGAGAGTCGCCGCCGCGCCGAGCGCCGCCACGACGGCCACGATCGCGAGGATCGAGCGCCGTCCGAAGCGCGCCGCGACGAGGACGGTGCCGCCCGCCGCGAGCGAGACGAGCGCCGTCAGGTTCGGGTTGACGACGAGGCCGGCCAGGAAGAGCAGGAGAACGCCGATCGCGGCGGCGCGCGCGGCGATCGATCGAACGGACAGCGCGAGGCCGAGCGCGAGCACACCGCCGAATGCGAGGGCGAGCGCGAGATAACCGACGTTGCCGACGAGCGCGCCCGTCTCGTTGCGGGTGCCGAATGTCTGGAGCCGGAAAAGGGAGACGCCGCGACTCTGCGCGATCGAGATCGCCGCGTTGACCGCGGTCCCCGCGAGGAGAGCGGCGACGAGGAGGCCCTTTCCCCGTGCGACGGCCCGCGAAGCGCCGACCGGAAGGAGAAGGGAGTAGAGAACGATCGTCCGAAACCCGTCGAGAGACATCGAGCGCAGCGGCGAGAGGAGTGCGGAAACCCCGCACCACGAGAGGCCGAAGGAGAGAGCGAGGAGCGCGATCCGAGCGGCGGAAGGCATGGCCCGCCACGTCTCCGGAAGTCTCACGCGCCGTCGGCCGAGGCCGAAGGCCGCGAAGACGGCGACGCAAGCGCCGCCGAGAGCGACGAGGCGTTTGGGTGCGTCGAAGGATGCGTACGCGCCCGGATCGACGAGGAGAGAGCTTCCGAGGACGACGAAGACGAGAGCAACCACCGCCACGCCATCGCCGAAAGTGACGGCGGGAGTGTCCGGCAAGCGGCGCGTGACGGCTTGTGTGCTCCGAGGGCGAGCGGACTTCGGCGCGGGTCGCCTCTTCGCCATCGCGCGCGATGTTATGACGGTATGCTTTCGAGGTTTTGAGTTCGCCGGCGCCGCATCCGCGTCACGTATCCCTCCCCATCTGGGTGATGCGGCATCGGATCGAGGTTTTCCTCGGAGGGGCGGCATTCGTGCTCCTTGCCGCCGCGCTCGTGGGGTTCATCGGATCCGCGGTCTCCGCGCGATTCGACAGCCGCCACTGGAACCTTCCCTCGCGCATTTACTCCGACGTGACGGTACTCGAGCCGGGCAGCCCCGGCTCCGCGGATCGGCTCACCGCCAAGCTCGAGCGGCTCTTCTACGAGGCAGGCCGGGACTCGCCCGAGAAGCCGGGGCATTACCGGCGCGCGGGGGATGCCATCGAGGTCTACACGCGCGACTTCTTCTACCCGGGGCGGCAGTTTCACGGCTACCGGGCGCGGATCGCGTTCGCGGGCGACGTCGTGCGCTCGGTCGTGGACGAGCGCGGCGACCCGCTGCCCGCTCTCGTCGTCGAGCCCGAGCGGCTCGGTTCGGTCTTCGGCGAAGAGTTCGAAGACCGCACGCTCGTCCGGCTCGAGGAGGTCCCGCGTTCGCTGACGGACGCGATTCTCGTGACGGAAGACCGCGACTTCTATCGGCACTCCGGGGTCTCGATCAAGAGGACGTTCGGCGCGATCCTCGCCACGATGCGCGGCGGGACCGTCCAGGGCGGCTCGACGCTGACGCAGCAGCTCGTCAAGAACGTCTACCTGACGCCGGAGCGCACGCTGCGCCGCAAGGCGGTCGAGGCGGTGATGGCGGTCGTGCTCGACGCGCGGTATTCGAAGGACCAGATCCTCCACGCATATTTGAACGAGATCTACCTCGGGCAGCACGGTTCAATCGCCATCAAGGGGGTCGGCGAGGCGGCCCGGTTCTACTTCGGCAAGCAGGTTTCCGATCTCGACCTCGCCGAGTCCGCGACGATCGCGGGGATGATCAAGGCCCCGAACTCCTACTCTCCGTTCCGCAGCCCGGAGCGGTCGCGGGACCGGCGCAATCTCGTGCTGGCGCAGATGCTCGAGCAGAAGAAGATCAGCCGGGCGGAGATGGAAGCAGCCGCGGCTTCGCCGCTCGTTCCGCGCGTGCGCCGGGCGCAGAAGATCATCGCGCCGCACTTCGTGGACTTCGTCAAGGCGGAGCTCACGGAGGCGTACGGCGGCAAGCTCCGCACGCAGGGACTCCAGATCTTCACGACGCTCGACGTGGACCTCCAGCAGGCGGCGCAGCGGGCGGTGACGTCCGGTCTCGCGGCGCTGGAGAGCCGCTACCGGCGGCTGGCGGTCGCGGCGCGCCATGCGCCGCTCCAGGGGGCGCTCATCCAGCTCGAGCCGCAGACCGGAGCCGTCAAGGTGCTCGTGGGCGGCCGCGACTACCGCCTTTCGCAGTTCAACCGCGTGACGCAGGCTCACCGCCAGCCCGGCTCGCTCTTCAAGCCCTTCGTCATGCTGGCGGCGTTCGCGCGCCGGGACCTCTCGCCGCCCGTGACCCCCGCGACGATCCTCTCGGACTCCCCGATCACGGTCGAGTGGGGCCGCCGCCGCGCGTCCGAGCGCTGGACACCGCGCAACTACGACGGAGGCTACCGCGGGCCGATCTCGGTGCGCCGCGCCGTCGAGCTTTCGATCAACATCCCGACGGTCCGGGCGGCGCTCGCCGCCGACCTTTCCACGGTGCTTGCCGCGTCGCGGGCGGCGGGAATCAGCTCCCGGATGGAGCCGTACCCCTCCGTCGCGCTCGGCGCGTTCGAGATCTCGCCCATGGAGATCGCGGCCGCCTATGCCGTGCTCGCCAACGGGGGCGTGCGAGTCGAGCCGAACGCCATCGTCGGTGTCCTCACCTCCGACGGCCGCATCCTCGACCGCAAAGAGACCCCGTTGAAGCAGGCCCTGCCCGCGGACGCCGTGTTTCTGATCGACTCGATCCTGCGCGGCGCAGTCGATCGGGGGACGGCCGCGGGAGCCCGCGCAGGGGGGCTCCGGGGGGTGCTGGCCGGGAAGACCGGGACCACCAACGACGGCCGCGACGCGTGGTTCGTCGGTTTTTCCCCGCGCTTTCTCGCGACGATCTGGGTGGGATACGACGACAATCGGGGATTGAACCTCTCCGGCTCCCAGGCTGCGGTTCCGATCTTCGCCGACTACTCGCGGTCGCTTCCTCCGCAGCTCTTCACGGAGGGTTTCCCGGTACCGTCGGACATCGTGACGGCCGAGATCGATCCGGATACCGGATTTCTGGCCACGCCCGGCTGTCCGCGGCGCATGATGGAAGTGTTCATCGCGGGCACCGCTCCGACCGCGCTCTGCCCCGATCATCAAGGATTCACCTTGGGGCCCGAGCCGTATCCGACTCCGCCGCCCGAAGAGTTTCCGGAAGAGGGCGAAGAGGATCGGCCGCCGGGATAAAAGACTCCGCTCCATCTGGTAGATTGGGCGGTTCGATGAGCCGATCCCCTCGCCCCGCTCCTGTGATTCGCATCCTCGGCGCGCGGACGCACAACCTGAAGAACGTCTCGGTCTCGATCCCGCTCGCGCGCCTGACCGTCGTCACCGGCGTCTCCGGGTCGGGCAAGTCTTCGCTCGCCTTCGACACGCTCTACGCGGAAGGGCAGCGCCGGTACGCCGAGTCGCTCTCGACCTACGCGCGGCAGTTCTTGGAGAGGCTCGACCGTCCCGACGTGGACTCAATTGAGCCGGTCCCGCCCGCGATCGCGCTCGAGCAGAAGAACGGCGTCCGAAACGCCCGCTCCACGGTCGGCACGCAAACGGAGATCTACGACTCGCTGCGCCTCCTCTTCGCCCACGGCGGCACGACGTTCTGTCCCGACTGCGATCTCCCGGCGGTGCCGGGAGGCGTGGATCGGGCGGTCGAGGAGCTCGCCGCCTTCGAGGAGGGTTCGCGCGTCGTTCTTGCGGCTCCGGTCGACTGGAAAGGCAACGGACGGCCGGAGAAGCGGCGCGGCCGGAAACGCCGCGAGCGCGAGGAAGGGCTTCGGGTGGCGGAGCTGAAACGCGCGGGCTTCTTCCGCGCTCTCTCGCCCTCCGGCGAGACCGTCGAGATCCCCGACGATCCCGCCGGAATCGAGCCGCTTCTGGACGCCGAGGGGAGGCTCCCCGTCGTCGTCGGACGTTTCCTCATCCGCGAGGAGTCGCGGACGGAGATCGCGACCGCGGCGGAAGCGGCGTTTTCGATGTCCGGTTCCCTCCTCGCCCGGACCGAGCAGGGGACCCGGACCTTCCGGCGAGGACTCCACTGCAGCAAGTGCGGCTGCGACTTCCGCGACCCCACGCCGCCGCTGTTCGCGTTCAACTCGCCACTCGGCGCCTGCCCGACCTGCCAGGGTTTCGGACGCGTCATCGGCGTGGACTTGGAGAAGGTCATTCCCAACCCGAGCTTGAGGCTGGACGAGCGCCCGGTCGCCACCTGGAACACGCCGGCGTACGAGTCGGCCTACGACGATCTCTTTCGCGCGTGCCGCCGCTACTCGGTCCGCACAGACGTGCCGGTCGAGAGACTGTCGGCGCACGAGCGGGAGGTCTTGATCAAGGGGCGCGGCGAGTTCTACGGCATCAACGGGTTCTTCGAGTGGCTGGAGACGAAGCGCTACAAGATCCACGTGCGCGTTCTCCTCGCCCGCTATCGCGCCTACCGGCTGTGTCCCGAGTGTCGCGGTGCCCGCCTGGGGCCGCCTTCCCTCTGGGTCCGGTTTCGCGGGCGCACGATCTCGGAGCTCGTGGATCTCTCTCTGCGAGATCTCAAGACCTGGTTCGACGAGCTCTCGCTCGATCCCACCGAGGAGGAGCGGCTCGGCTCGGTCGTGGCCGAAATCCGCTCCCGCGTCCGGTACATGAACGACGTCGGGCTCGAGTATCTGACGCTCTCCCGCGCGGCGCGCACCCTCTCCGGCGGAGAGTCGCAGAGAATCGGGCTCGCATCGGCGCTGGGCGGCTCGTTGACCGGAACTCTCTACGTGCTCGATGAGCCGACGATCGGCCTCCATGCGGTGGACACGCGGCGGCTGCTCGCCATCCTGCGGCGGCTCGCAGACCGCGGAAACACCGTGGTCGTCGTCGAGCACGATCCGGAGGTGATCGAGGCGGCGGACCACATCATCGATCTCGGTCCCGGCGCCGGCAGCCTCGGCGGACAGCTCCTTTTCGAGGGCACGCCGCGAGCGCTCGCGCGGGTGAAATCTTCGGCGACGGGCGAGCTGCTGCGGCGCCGCGGACTCCCCGGCACTGTCCGAGGCGGTTCGGTGCCGCCGGCGGCGCCCCCGAAGACGCCGCGCGGCGGACGAGTGGTCGCCTTCCGTCGCGCGGAGGGGGCGGTGACGGTCGTCGGCGCGCGAGAGCACAACCTGAAGAACCTGACCGTCCGTTTTCCGCTCGGCCGGCTGGTCTCGGTCTCCGGAGTCTCGGGGTCGGGCAAGTCGACCCTGGTGCGCGACATCCTCCACAACTCCTACGCCCGCCGTTACAAGGGGACCGTTGCTCTCGACGTCGGCGCCCATGACCGCATCGAAGGATTGGAGCTCGTCGCCGACATCCTGCTCGTCGACCAGAGCCCGCTCGGGAGATCCGCGCGGTCCAACCCCGTCACCTACGCCAAAGCGTGGGACGAGATCCGGCAGGTCTTCGCGCGCACCGCGCGCGCCGTGTCGCGCCGAATCACCGCGCGCGAGTTCTCGTTCAACTCGCCGGGCGGCCGCTGCGAGGTGTGCAAGGGGACGGGCTGGCAGACCATCGACATGCAGTTCTTGGCCGACGTGACGGTCCGGTGCGACGCCTGCGACGGGCGGCGGTTCCAGGGGCGCGTCCTCGCGGTGCGCCACCGAGGCAAAAATATCGGGGACGTCCTCTCGATGACCGTCAATGAAGCGATGTCGTTCTTCTCGGACGAGCCGGCCATCGTCCGGCGGCTGGCGCCGCTCGCCGAGACCGGTCTGGGCTATCTCACGCTCGGTCAGCCCACGGCGACGCTCTCCGGCGGGGAAGCACAGCGCCTGAAGCTCGCGTCGTTTCTCGAGATCCGCCCGGCGGCCGCGCGCGGCGTTCTCTTCTTATTCGACGAGCCGACGACGGGGCTGCACGCCTGCGACGTCGACCGGCTGCTCGGGACGTTCCGCCGGCTGATCTCCCGCGGGCACTCGGTGGTCGCGGTCGAGCACCACCTGGAGTTCCTGTCGGCCTCCGACTGGATCATCGACCTCGGGCCGGGCGGCGGCGACGAGGGGGGTCGCGTGGTTGCCGAAGGACCTCCCGAGGAGATCCGCCGTTGCGCGACGAGCCTTACCGGCCGCTTCCTCGCGGAAACGGGACCGCGAGAACCTCCCGAGGAGCGCCAGGAGCGTACCGACAGAAGCCGCGCGAGAGACTAGGGAGACGCGGTCGTCCTTGGGCGAGACCCTTCGAGAAATGCGATCAGCTTCTGCTTGCCGGCGTAGCCCTGAGAGATCGCAATCTCGCGGCCGTCGGGCGCGGCCACGACGAGCGTGGGGAAGGCACTGACGCGATAACGGTGCTGCAGCTCGTCCAACCACCCGGGATTCGTTCCCTCCTCGCGCATCCGGTCCACGACGAGCGCGGGCATGTACGACTCGTTCACCATCGCCGCGACTTTCGCGTCGCTCCAGCCTTCCGTGTCGAGCACGTGGCACGGTCCGCACCACTCGGCGGTGAAGTCATAGAGAATCGGTTTACCGGAGGCTCGCGCGGCGGTCGCTGCCGCCGCGGGAGCCATCCAGTGGACGAGACCTGCGCCGGAGCCCACGTCTTTCTTGGACGTCACCACCGTGACGATCCGGAAGAGCGCCGCCGCGAGAAGGACCCAGAGAACGACCGAGGACAGCTTCGACTGGGAGCCCGAGGAAACGCGGCGCCGATCGGCCGGGGCGGGAGCGAGCGGCTCGCTCTTCGCGACTCCGGCG
This sequence comes from Thermoanaerobaculia bacterium, assembly GCA_036505815.1. Classification (GTDB taxonomy): domain Bacteria; phylum Acidobacteriota; class Thermoanaerobaculia; order UBA5066; family Gp7-AA6; genus Gp7-AA6. The sequence continues at coordinate 7,952 of DASXSX010000228.1, read as the reverse complement.
GCGTCAGTCCTGTCCATATGGCAGCTCCCTTCGGCTGAAGATCAAGGCAGCGAGCACCAGGTAGACGGTCAGGGCGAAGACCCAGCGTCCCGTCGCCGCTCCCAGAATACCCTGCCCGCGCAACGCCTCGTTCCACGACACGGTCGGGAGGATGTTCTCGCGCGCCGCCTCGGCCGCGTTGCGCAGCCAGGTCTTCTGCCACGGCGGCAGGTTCAGGACGATGAACAGGACGAGCAGGCCGAGCAGATCCGCGATTCCCGGGAGAAACGTCGAGAACATCAGGAGAATCGCGGCCTGGAAGGCGCCGGTCAGGAAGACGTCTGCTGCGAGCAACACAAGGGAGAGCGGCGAGGTATCCGCGGCGGCGGAGCGACCGGCGAGGTGGACGACGAAAAAGATGAGAGCGCTCGTCACGGCGAGGAACAACCCATACGACGCGAGGATGCCGAGGTAGCGGCCGAACAGGTATTCCGTCCGGCGGATCGGCCGCGAAAGGATCATTTGAAGGGCGCCGCTCGAAATGTCCCGCGAGACCGACCCCGCGGCCAGCACGAAGATCGCCCAGTGCACGATGACGAATCCCCCCCGGCCTGCTCCGTTGGCGAAAGTGAAGATCTCGATGATCGCGAAGATCGCCAGGGCCGCGGCAAGACCGGGAGAGCCGAACTTCTGCCGGACGAAGCGACGGATCATTTCGATCACGCGCCGGCCCCTCCGGAAAAGAGCTCCTCGAGCTCCGCGGAAATCTTCGCTTCGTACACCGGCACTCCCGCGACAGCGAGCGCAGAGACGGCGCGCGCCATGTCGTCGTCCGAGCCGACCGGAAATCGGAGCGAGCCGTTGGCGTCGGCGCGCGACTCGAAGCCTTCCCGGGAGAGAACCGACGCGGCGTCCGCGAGGTCGGTTGCCGGCACCCGGACGAGCCCGCGGCGCCGGGTCGCCGAGTCGCCGCGAAGGGTCTCGCTCTTCGTCAAGCGGCCGCTGTCGATGAAGACGACGCGATCGCAGACCTTCTCGACCTCCGCGAGCTGGTGAGAGTTCAGGACGATCGTCGCACCCCGCGCTTTCGCTTCGAGAATCCGCTCGCGAACGAGCGCGACGCCGCGCGGGTCGGTGCCGGACGCCGGTTCGTCCAAGAAGAGGAGCTCCGGGTCGTGGAACAGCGCCTGGGCGAGCCCGATCCGCTGGAGCATCCCCCGCGAATAGCCTCGAAGCGGCCGGGCGAGCGCGGGCCTTTCCAACCCGACCCGATCCGCTGCCGCCTCCACCTCGGCCGCCGCGCGACGCGGAGCGCCGCCGGCGAGACGCCAGTGGAACGCCAGAAAAGCCTTGCCGGGCAGGTCCCGATCGAAGCCGAGCCGCTCGGGAAGATAGCCGGTCCGCGCCCGGACCGAGAGGTCGTCGGGCTGTTTTCCGTCAACGGTGATCACGCCCCGGTCCGGCTTGAGAAAACCGAGAAGACAGGAGAGCAACGTCGTCTTTCCCGCGCCGTTGGGTCCGATGAGCCCGAGCGTCTCTCCGCGCCGGACTTGGAGTGTGACCGCGTCGAGCGCCTGCACGCGGCGGGCGCCGAAACGCCCGAACGTTTTGGACACGCCGGCGACGGCGATCATCTTTGGTTGATCTTACGTGAGCGGGAATACATGCTAGATTCCGCGCGCTTTTTGACAAGCTGAATGATCGAAGTCGAGAACCTCACCAAGCGCTTCCCGACCCAGGTTGCAGTTTCCGACGTTTCCTTCTCCGTCCGGGAGGGGGAAATCGTCGGTTTTCTCGGACCGAACGGCGCCGGCAAGACGACGGCGATGCGCGTTCTCACGGGATTCCTTCCTCCGACGTCGGGCACCGCGCGCGTCGCCGGCTACGACGTCGTCACCCGCTCCGAGGAGGCGCGCGCGAGCCTCGGCTACCTGCCGGAATCGGCGGCGCTGTACCCGGAAATGCGCGTGCGCGAGTACCTCGCCTACCGCGCGCGGCTGGAAGGCGTCCGTGGCGCGGAGGTCGCCCGGCGCGTGCGTCAAGCGATCGAGAACTGCCTGCTCGAAGAGGTGGCGGATCGGAAGGTCGACAACCTCTCGAAGGGTTTTCGCCAGCGGGCGGCTCTCGCCGGGGCCCTCGTTCACCAGCCGCCGGTTCTCATTCTCGACGAGCCGACCGTCGGGCTCGATCCGATGCAGGTCATCAAGATCCGCGAGATGATCCGCCTCCTCGGACGCGAGCGCGCGGTCCTCCTCTCGACGCACATCCTTCCCGAGGTGGACGCGGTGTGCGACCGGGTTCTCATCATCGACCGGGGCTCGATCGTGGCCGAAGGGACCGCCGCGGAGCTGCGCAGCCGCCTGGCCGGTTCCCCGATCGTTCGCGCGTCCTTCGCCGGGTCGGTCGAAGCGCGCGAACCCCTGGCCGCCCTGCCGGGCGTCACCTCGGTCTCCGAGGAGGCGGCGGACGGCGAGACCCGCGTTCGGCTCGAGTGCGCCGCGGGCGCCGATCCCCGCGAGGACGTCTTCCGGACCGCGGTCGCGCGCGGCTGGGTCCTTCGCGAGCTCGTCCGCGAGGTCGTCTCGCTCGAAGACGTCTTCGTGCGCCTGACCCGTCACGAAGAGATCGCGCCTGAGGCGGCGGCGCTTTCGCGGCCGGAGGAAGCCGCGGCGGCCGAGGAACAGTCGATGGAGAACCCGTCGTGAGGAAGTTCCTGGCGATCGTCGGGCGGGAGTGGCGGGCATACTTCTTCTCTCCGCTCGCCTACGTCATCCTCGCGGCTTTTCTTCTCATGAACGGGATGATCTTTTCGGCGATCGTGGCGTTCCTGAACACGCCGGGCGCGCCGAAAGGGCAGGCCCTGCCGTTTCTCTTCACCAACACGTATTTCTGGATCTTCAACCTGTTCGTCGTCCCGATCATCACCATGCGGCTCTTCGCAGAGGAGAGGAAGAGCGGCACGATCGAGACGCTGCTGACGTCGCCGATCTCCGAGACGACCGTCGTGCTCGGCAAGTTCACCGGGGCGCTCGGCTTTTTCCTGACGCTCTGGGCGCCGACGCTCGTCTACGTGCTGATCCTCCGCTCGCAGACGCCGATCGACCTGGGCCCTGTGGCGGCCGGTTATCTCGCGATCGCGCTCATCGGGGCCTACTTCCTCTCGATCGGGACGTTCGCGTCCACCCTGACCAAGAACCAGATCGTGGCAGCGATCCTCGGGTTCGCGATGCTGATCCCGGTCTTCTCCGCGGGACTTCTCGAGTCGCTCTCCAACGACCCCGGCAAGCGCGACACGCTCGGCTACTTCAACCTCTGGGACCACATGGAGGAGTTTTCGCGGGGGGTCGTCGACACGCGCCGCATCGTTTACTACCTCTCGGCGACCGCGTTCTTCCTCTTCCTGACCACGGTGACGCTCTCCGCGAAGAAGGAGACGCCGTGAGCCGCGGCAGCGCGGCGCGCGCCGGAGTCTCCGCGGCGGCCATCGCGCTCGCCGCGGCGATTCTCGTGGGCGTCAACTGGCTCGGCGCCCGCCACTGGTCGCGCGGCGACTGGACGAAGACCCATTTGTACAGCTTGTCGGCGACAACGAAGAAGCTCGTGGGGGGGCTTTCGAAACCGGTGCGCATCACGGTTTTCATGGACCGGGACTCCCGTCTTTACACGCCGGTCACCGAGCTGCTCTCCCGCTATCGGGCGCTCTCTCCGAAGATCGAGGTCGAAGAGCTCGACCCGAAGCGGAATCCGGCCCGCGCGGAAGCGCTGGTGCGGGAGTTCGGGATCCGCCAGAGCACGGTCGTCGTCCGGTCGGGGGATCGCAAGAAATACGTCGAGGAGGACAAGCTCGCCGATTTCGATTTCGCCGGAGCGCAGATGGGCCGCGGGGCCCCCGAGATCAAGAACTTCAAAGGGGAGGAGGCGTTCACCTCGGCGATCCTGGCGGTGACGGAGTCGCGCACCCCGCACGTTTACTTCTCGTCCGGACACGGGGAGGCATCCATCGACTCGGCGGAGCGCGGGCAGGGCTTCGCCGACGCGAAGCAACTCCTCGAGCGCGACAACCTGACGGTGGCGAAGTGGGAGTCTCTCGGAAAGGATTCCGTCCCCGCCGACGCCGATGCGGTCGTCGTGGCCGGCCCGCGCACGGCCTTCCTCGAGCCGGAGGCCGGCGCGCTCGCGAAATATCTCGCCGGCGGGGGACACCTCCTGCTGCTTCTCGATCCCGTCCTTCCGGCGGCCGGTGCGCCCCCGGCCGACTTTGCTCTGGGGAAGCTCCTGTCGGGCAACGGCATCAGGCTCGGAAACGACATCGTCATCGATCCCGCGAACGCGCTGCCTCTCGTCGGCGCGGAGACCGTTTTCGCGAACCACTATGGGAGCCATCCGATCGTGCGCTCGCTTTCGGCGGAAGGTCTCCCAGTCATCTTTCCGCTCGCGCGCTCCGTGGGCAAGTCGGGGGAGGCCGCGGCGACGTCGTCCGTCGTGACGCTCGTCGAAACCTCACCGGACGGATGGGGCGAGATTTCGCTCGCCCACCTGGAGGAGCAGGTCAAGAAAGATCGGGAGGACACGCCGGGGCCGGTTTCCGTGGCGGTGGCGGTCGGTCCGACGACGGAGGAGAAGGAGTCGGCGAAAAAAGGGAGGCTGGTCGTCGTCGGAAACTCCCGCTTTGCGGCCAGCGGCAGCCTCGGCCTGGGGACCGCGGGCAATGCGAATCTGTTTCTGAACTCGATCCACTGGTTGACCGGATCCGAGAAGCAGATCGGGATCGCGCCGAAAACTCCGGAACAGGCTTCTCTCTCGCTGACCGGGGCGCAGGTCCGGCGGATCGGGCTCTTCTCGATCCTCGGTCTTCCCGCCTTTGCGGTCGTCCTCGGCGTGTGGGTCTGGTACCGCCGCCGCGATTAGTCGAACGACATGTCCTCGCGGAAGCTCCTCGTTCTGACCGGGGTCGTCGTTGTCCTCTTTGCTTTCATTTTCTTCTTCGAGCGCAAGATGCCCACGACGTCGGAGCGCGAACAGAAGGGAGAGCTCTACTGGGACCTTCCCGAGGATCGCGTCGAGAGCATCCGGCTCGAGCACGGCGGCGAGATCGTAGAGCTCGCAAAGTCCGGAGAATCGTGGAAGCTCGTGAAGCCGGAGTCGTATCCGGCCGACACCTTCGCGGCGTCGGATCTCTCTTCCCAGCTCGCGGACCTGAAGAAGCCGGCGGGCGAATCGCGGGCCGAAGGGAAGCCGGAGGACTACGGGCTCGCGAAGCCGTCTGTGAAAGCGACCTTCGTGTGGACCGAGCGCGGGAAGCCGGGACGCAAGTACTCGCGCACTCTCGAGTTCGGGCTCGACATTCCCGGGACCGACGTGACCGCCGCGCGAGTCGCCGGGGAGCCCGGGATCCTCTTCGTGCCGGCGAGCGTGGCGGCGACCGTGCGCAAGGGAGCGGACGACTTCAAGAGTAAAGACGTCTTCGGCGGCGCCTCGCTCGACCCGACCGGAATCGACGTGGCGCGGGGACGCGGACGGCTCGTTCTCGCCAAGAAGAACGGGATCTGGTGGATCGAGCAGCCGATCTCCGACCTCGCGGATCGGGACGTCGCCGACCGCCTCGCCGGCGATCTGTCCTCGCTGCGCGTGACCGAGTTCGTGCCGAAGGCGCAGGCCGCCGATCTTCCGTCCCTCGGGCTCTCGCCGCCTCTCTTCCGGGTCACCGTGACGGACTCGAAGGGGAGCAAAAACGCCCTCGACCTGGGATCCACGCGCTCCGACGGGAATTCGGTTTACGCGTCCCGCCAGGGCCAGGTCTTCACGGTCGGCAATTCGACGGTCGAAGACCTCTCGAAGGAAGCGACGGCTTTCCGCGACAAGCGGCTCGTCCGGTTCGAAAGGGGAGACGTCGGAGGGATCGAAACGGCGATCGGTCCCGTTCGGCACTCGTTCGCGCGAAAGCAGGCGGGCTGGTCGATCGACGGCCGCGCGCTTCTCGCGTCGGCGGCGGACGACTTCATGACGGTGATCCTGGACGTGGAGAGCAAGTCCTTCCTCGATGACGCGGCTGTGCAGGCCCACGCGGAGAGACCGGCGGACTGGACGATCGATCTGAAAATGGCGCGGGGACCGGGGTGGACGGTGAAGCTCTTCCCGTTCCGGGGTGAATTTGCGGCGACCGTCTCGGGGCGCCCCGGGGCCTTCGCGGTCGCGAAGGACGCGACCGACCGTCTGCGCGAAGCCATCGAGAAGGCCGCGGCGCCGCCGGTGACGTCCGCGCCGAAGCCGACCACGTCCAAGTAGCCCGCTGAGTAGACGGGGTCAGGTCTCCACTTGCCACTTCGCTTCGCGAAGATGACAAGGACGGCTCTTGTCGTTCAGATCGTCGGCGATCAGTGAAGACCTGACCCCGCTATCTGAAGTGGCTACCTTTTCCCCGTGACGTGCGGAGGCCGCTTCTCCGCGCGGGCGGCCAGCTCCTCGATCCTCTTCTGCCGCGCCTTCTCCTTGACGTCTTCGACCTCGACCTGCTTTTCCTTCGCCTTCGAAAAGAGCGTCGACACCCACAGCATCGTCCCGGCGCCCTTGGGGATCTTCGCGCGGCGCGCCGAGGCCCCCCAGAACTTGGTCCCCCGGAACTTCGCCTCCGAGAGGTCCGAGTTCCCGAAGTCGGCTCCAGAAAGTCGCGCTTTCGAGAAATCGGCGCCGATCGCGCGGGAAAAACGGAAATCCGCCTCCTCGAGGTTCGCCCCCTGGAAGTTCGCCCCGATCAGAAGCGTGCCGGAAAGGTCCGCTTCCAGCGCCATCACGTGGGACAGATTGGCGCGTTTCAGGTTCGCCTGGCGGAAGTTGCCGAAGGAAAGGTCCGCCCGCGAGAAGTCGACGCCCTCCGCCTGGGCCTCCGAGAGGTCCGCCTGGGCGAACTTCGCTCCCGGGAACGAATAAGGCTTCAGATTGATTCTCCGCAAGACCGCCTTGGAGAGGTCGGCCGCGCGGAAGTTGGCCCGCTCGAAGCGCGCCGTTCGAAGGTCGACGCCGACGAGCTTCGCCTCCGAGAAGCTGACGTCCTCGCCGCCGGCATCCAGGAAGAGCGCGCCGCGCAGATCCGCCTTGCGCAGGCGAGCCCGATCGAACTGGGCGCCACTGAAGTTGGCTTCCACGGCGGAGACGAGCTCCATGTCGGCCTCGGCGAAATCGGCGCGCTCGCAGTCCGCCGCGTTCAGCGCCGCCTGGCGGAGCACCGCACCGACGAACTTCGCCCGGCGAAGATCTGCGCCGGTGAAGTCGACGGACTTCAGGTTCGCGCGGGCGAAGATCGCGTTGGGGAAAGAGCCCTGTGGCGCCGCGACCCCTTCGAAGAAGGAACGCGAGAGGTCCGCGCCGTCGAAGTGCGCTCCGAAGAGCTTGACCCCGCGGAAGTTCACGTCGCAGAGCGTCGCACCGGCGAAGTTGGCCCCGTTCAGATCCGAGCCCTCGAGCTTCGTCAGCGTCAGGTCCGCGCCGGCGAAGTTTGTCTGCAGGAGCGTGCAGCTCTGGAGCGACGCCCCCCGCAGGCGCGCTCCCGCCAGAAAAATGCCGGTCAAATCGAGGAAGTCGAGATCGCAGTGCTCCAGGATCGCTCCGGGCGCCGAGGCGCCCTCGAACCGCGCCATGGTCACGGTGGCGCGGGTCAGGTCGGTGCCGGCCAAGGTCGCTCCGGCGAGATTGGCGCGCGTCAGATCCGCCCGCCTCAGATCCCTGCCCGACACGTCTCTTCCGGAGAGGTCGGCGCCGGTCAGGTCGGGCGTCACTCCGGGGTTGCGATTGCGCCAATCGTTCCAGTCGGCCGAGAGAACGAGGCGCAGGTGCTCGGGGTTTGCCATGGCGAGCGATTGTAACCGCCGGGGCTCGCGCGGCTTCCGGCGTAAAATCGTCGGGATGAAAGCAACCGTGGCCGCCCCCCAGAAAGCGATCGAGCGCATTCGCCGCGCGCTCGTCGGCGGTCACCCGCT
>DASXSX010000227.1:0-27613 GCA_036505815.1 Thermoanaerobaculia bacterium | reverse complement strand
GCTCCGGCATTTGGCGGCATCGCCGAAAAAATTCGTCCGCCGTGTCGATCCCGGTAGTCTTCGTTCGTCGTCAGAGTAGAGCCAGGGTTGAGATCCGGCCGAGACCGTCCGGAGCCCGGCTCGGAACCAGAAGGAGACTCGAGATGAGATTCATGGTGATCGTCAAAGCGAACAAGGACTCGGAGGCGGGCGCCCTCCCGGACGAAAAGATCCTGACCGAGATGGGGAAATTCAACGAGCAGCTGGCGAAAGCCGGCGTGATGCTCGCGGGCGAGGGACTCCAGCCGAGCTCGAAAGGCGTGCGGGTCCGATTCGACGGAAGCAAGCGGACCGTGATCGACGGACCCTTCGCGGAGACGAAGGAGCTCATCGCCGGCTTCTGGCTGTGGCAGGTGAAGTCGAGGGAAGAGGCGATCGAGTGGTTGAAGCGCGCCCCGTTCGACGGCGGAACCGAGGTCGAGATCCGGCAGGTGTTCGAGACGGAGGACTTCGGTGAGGCATTCACGCCGGAGCTCCGCGAGCAGGAGGAGCGAATCCGCGCGCAGGCGGCCAAGAAGAAGTAATCGAAAGCCAAAATTAGAAGGAGACACGACGATGAGATTCATGTCGCTTTACAAACCGGGCAGGGAATCGGACACGCCTCCCAGCGAGCAAGTGATCGCCGCGCTCGGGCAGCTGATCGAAGACATGGCGAAGGCGGGCGTGCTGATCGCGACCGACGGGCTCCAACCGAGCTCGAAGGGCGCGCGGGTCCGGATCGACAATGGCAAGCTCACCGTGACCGACGGACCCTTCGCCGAGACGAAGGAGCTGATCGGCGGCTATGCGATCTTGAACGCGAAGTCGAAAGAGGAGGCGATCGAGCTGACCAAGCGCTTCCTGTCCCTGATGGGCGAAGGCGAGTGCGAGGTTCGCCTCATGCAGGACGTGCCGGGCTTCGAGGCGGAGCACAGCCAGCCCGCGGGGGTGGCCGCGAGGCGGTAGTCTCGGCGCGCGGTGACGAACGCGTGATCGTTCATCTCGTCGACGGCACGTACGAGCTGTTCCGCCACTTCTACGGTCTTCGCCGTTTTACCGACGGCGAAGATCGTCCTTTCGGGGCCGTGGCCGGGGTGCTCCACACAGTCTTGCAGATGATCGAGGCGGGAGCGACGCACGTCGGGGTGGCGACCGATCACATCATCGAGTCTTTTCGAAACGGCGTCTGGCCGGGTTACAAGACGTCGGACGGCATGGAGCCGGCGCTGCTCGCGCAGTTCCACCCGCTCGAAGCGGCGCTCGCCGCGATGGGCGTTGCCGTCTGGCCCATGACCGAGCTGGAGGCGGACGACGGGCTGGCCTCCGCGGCGCGGATCTCCTTCGGAGACGAGCGCGCGGAGAGAGTCTGCATCTGGACTCCCGACAAAGACCTGGCGCAGTGCGTCCGGGCCGATCGGGTCGTGCAGGTCGACCGCCGGGCGCAGAGAGTCCGCGATGCCGAAGGAGTTCGCGAGAAGTTCGGGGTGGAGCCCACTCTGATCCCCGACTTTCTCGCCCTCGTCGGCGACGCCGCAGACGGATATCCGGGCATTCCGGGGATCGGTCGGATCACCGCCGCGCGGCTCCTGAACCGTCACGGCTCGATCGAGGGTTTCCCGCCTTCCGTGCTCGAGGACAGTCGCGACCTGGCGCTGCTGTTCAAGGATCTGGCGACGCTCCGGACGGACGCGCGCCTCTTCGATGACGTGGAGGAGCTCAAGTGGCGCGGCCCCACCCACGCGTTCGCCGAATGTGCGGAGCTCCTGGGGGACCCTCGTCTGCTGGAGCGCTGCCTCAAAGCTCCCGTGTCGATCTGACGCCCACTCGTTCGACTAACCAGCAGGAGGACATATGGTGCGGATCCAGAACGAGTACGTCTTCGAGGGACCGAGCGGCCGCGCGGACCTGCGCGAGCTCTTCGAAAGTCGCTGCCGGCTCGTCGTCTACCACTTCCCGTTCGACCCGGCCTGGGACGAAGGCTGCGCGAGCTGCTCGCACCTGGCGGACCACCTCGCCGGCGCCGTCGTGCACCTCCCCGCGCGCGACACGTCCTTCGCGGCCGTCTCCCGCGCGCCAATCGCGAAGATCGAGTCGTGCAGGAAGCGGATGGGGTGGACTTTCCCCTGGCTCTCGTCGCGCGGGAACACGTTCAACGAGGACTTCCACGTCACACTGCACGACGGGACGGACTGCGACGCGGACGGCGAGCGGCCGGGGCTCTCCGTCTTCGTTCGCGACGGCGAAGACGTCTTTCACGCCTACTCGACTTATCGGCGCGGCCTCGACGTCCTCCTCGGCACATATAAACCCCTCGACGCGACGCCGCTCCGCCGCCACGATCGATTTCCGCCCCAGCCGGCGCGCCGGTGAAAGACCGGCGTCCGGAGTGAGGCGGCCGCGTTGGAAGCTGTCCGGAGGTCTAGACTCGCGGCCGGCTTCATGGAATTCGAGTCCGTCTATCGCGAGGAGCGCCCGCGGGCTCTCGCGACCCTCATCCGGCTCGTCGGCGACTTCGACCTCGCCGAGGACGCCCTTCAGGAGGCTTTCGCAGCGGCGCTCGAGCAGTGGGCGTCGAGCGGAGTTCCGCGAAACCCCCGCGCGTGGCTCGTCTCCGCCGCGCGGCACAAGGCGATCGACCGGCTCCGACGCGAGAAGAGCTCCGCCGCGAAGCGCGACCAGATCGCCTACGAGACCCCGTCGGCGGCTCTCCCGCCCGAGCTCGACGAGGAGCCTTTCTCCGACGACCTCATGCGCCTGATCTTCACGTGCTGCCACCCCGCGCTCGCGGTCGAGGCGCAGGTCGCCCTGACGCTGAAGACGCTCTGCGGCCTCTCGGTCGAGGAGATCGCGCGCGCGTTCCTGGTCTCCTCCGCCACGATGGCGCAACGGCTGGTCCGCGCGAAGGCGAAGATCCGAGCGGCGCGGATCCCTTACGCCGTTCCGACGAACGAGGAACTCGCCGAGCGGCTCGAGGGCGTGCTGCGCGTCGTGTATCTCGTCTTCAACGAGGGCTACGTGGCGACGTCGGGCGATACTCTCGTGCGGCGCGAGCTGTGCAGCGAGGCGATCCGGCTGGGACGCCTCGTGGGGGTGCTCTTCCCCGCCGAGAGCGAGGTGGCGGGGCTCCTCGGCCTGATGCTGATTCAGGACTCCCGTCGGTCCGCGCGGGTGGACGGAAACGGCGAACTCGTGACACTGGAGGAGCAGGACCGCTCGCTGTGGGATCAGGCCGAGATCGCCGAGGGAGTGACGCTCGCGGAGACCGCGCTCCGCCGCGGCGGCGCAGGTTTTTATGCTCTGCAGGCAGCAATCGCGGCCCTCCACGCCCAGGCCGCGCGGGCGGAAGATACGGATTGGCCGCAGATCGCGGCGCTGTATGCGCTGCTACTGCGGCTGCACCCGTCGCCCGTCGTGGCGTTGAACCATGCGGCGGCAGTGGCCATGGGCGAGCGCCTGGACCGCGGCCTGCGCCTGATCGAGCTGCTTGAGGCGACCGGCGACCTAGACGGGTACCACCTTCTGCCCGCCGCGAAGGCCGACGTGCTCCGCCGCCTCGGCCGCCATACCGAAGCCGCCGCTGCGTACGACCGAGCGCTTTCCCTCGTGACACACCCAGCCGAGCGCCGCTATCTGGAACGCCGCCTGCGTGACGTACGCGGGAATGACTGACGGACGTCGGCCCCGATTGGGCTCTACCTCTTCTCCGCATCACGCAACGGGCGGGACCGTCTCGCTCTGACCCGAGAAGATCAAGCTCAGACACGTCAGCCCCGCCTCCGCCTTCTCGAATTCGGACACGTCCAGTGCGTCCACGGAGAATCCCGCTTTCTCGACGAGCTCCTTCGTCCGCTTCCACCGGGCCGACAGATGGACGACGCCGTTCACCACGAGTGCATTCGCGCCGAATGGCTCATCGGGCGGCACGACCAGCTGCCGGACTCGGGGGAGTGCGGCGGCGTCGATCCACGAGGGATTGACGAGAAGAGTCTCCGCATCCAGGGCGGTGACCGCCGTTTTCAGGTGCAGGCATCTCTTCACCTCGATCGGCGTCGCGCGATACCCGAACGCTCTGACGATGGAAGCGAACTGGGAGAACCCCTCGCCGTTCGTTCGGGATGAGAGACCGACGGAGAAGTCCCGGCCGACCCTCAGAACGTCCCCGCCCTCGAGCGTGGCCGGTGCCACGATTCGTAGCAGTTTTCGGTAGGCGAAGAGCGCCGCCGTGATCGCAGGGACCTCTAGTTGCCGCAGTAGAGCACCGGGACGCGTGATGACAGCCACCTCTTCGAGCACCACGGCCGTGTCCTCCACGAAGACCGAATCCGGAAGCGCCGCGTCCGCGGGAAGGACCTCCGCGATGGCCCCTGCCCGCCGGAGACTTTCGTTGTAGGCGGCGTGTTGCGCCTCCGCCTTCACGAGATCGATCGGCGCTCTGTCGACGAAGGTCAACGCGCAGTCGCCTAGAGAGGTCCCCACGGCCCTCGTGATCGCGTGGGTCATCATGCAGGCTTGATATCTTCTGCCATCCAAGAAGGAGGACTCCGATGCTGCGATCCCTCGTGCTGGGCCTGACGGCCAGCCTCGCCCTCACCGGACCATCGCCCGCGCAGACCCCCGCGCAGACCCCCGCGCTAACCGTCGACGACATCGTCGCGAAGAACATCCAGGCCCGAGGCGGACTCGAGAAGCTCAAGGCCGTCAAGAGCATTCGGCTGACCGGGCACATGACGGTCGGGCCCGGGACGGAAGCCCCGATGCTGATCGAGATGAAGCGCCCGGACAAGCTGCGCCTCGACGTCACCATCCAGGGGATGACGCTCACGCAGGCCTACGACGGCAAATCAGGTTGGCAGCTCAATCCCTTCGGAGGCAGCAAGAATCCCGAGCCGATGTCGGCCGAAGAGATGAAGGACGCCGCGGAACAGGCCGACATGGACGGTCCATTGGTGGACTGGAAAGCGAAGGGGCACAAGGTCGAGCTCGTCGGCAAGGAGAAGGTCGAAGGGACCGACGTCTACAAGCTGAAGGTGACGCTGAAAGACGGCAACGTGCACTACGCCTTCCTCGACGCCGACTCCTATCTCAACATCAAGGGGGAGGCGAAGCGCTCCGTCCGCGGGACGGAGGTCGAAACCGAGCAGACGATCGGCGACTACAAAGACGTCGGCGGCCTGATGATTCCGCACTCCTTCGAAGGCGGCGCCAAAGGCAAGCCCGAGAAGCAGAAGATCACGGTCGAAAAGATCGAGCTGGACGTTCCGATTGAAGACGCCCGCTTCTCGATGCCGGCGAAGAAGGACGAGCCGGCCGTGAAGAAGCCGGGCGCTCGAAGATGATCGCCCGGCCGGCCCGCCGCCTGGCCTCCGTTCTGATCGCGCTCTCCGGCGCCTGGACGGCGGTCGCCGCCGGCGAAGAGACGAAGATCGATTCCGATGCCCTGGGCGGCCTCGAGGCGCGCCAGATCGGCCCCGCAGTGATGAGCGGCCGGATCGCCGCGCTGGACGCGGTCCCGGGCGACCGCTTGACCGTCTGGGTCGGCGCCGCTTCGGGCGGCGTCTGGAAGTCGGTCGACGGCGCTTTGACCTTCAAACCCGTCTTCGACACGGACGGCAAGAGTCAGTCGATCGGCGCCGTGAGAATCGACCCGAAAGACCCGAAGACCGTCTGGGTCGGCACCGGCGAGACCTGGACCCGCAACAGCGTTTCGGTGGGCGACGGCGTCTACAAGACAGCCGACGGCGGTGACAGCTGGACCCGCCTCGGTCTCGAGAACACCGAGCGCATCGCCCGGATTGCCGTCGACCCGAAGGACTCCAACGTCGTTTTCGTCTGCGCGACCGGACACCTCTTCGACGACCATCCGGACCGCGGCGTCTACCGGACGAAAGACGGCGGCAAGACGTGGGACAAGGTGCTCTTCGTCGCGGACGACACCGGCTGTTCCGACCTCGCCGTCGACCCGGCCGACGGAAAGACACTCTACGCCGGTATGTGGCAGTTCCGCCGCAAGCCGTACTTCTTCACCTCGGGCGGTCCGAAGAGCGGTCTTTTCAAGTCCACGGACGGCGGAACGACGTGGAAGAAGATTTCAAAGGGACTTCCGCCGGGCGACCTCGGCCGGATCGCTCTGACGGTTTCTCCGGTCCGGCCCGAGGTCGTGTTCGCGGCCGTCGAGTCCCGGCGCGACCGAAACGTGCCCGGATCGGAAGACTCGAGCTTCTACCGGTCGGGGGACCGGGGCGAGACCTGGGTGCGCCAGTCGACGGCGAGCCCCACGACGGGCCGGCCTTTTTACTTTTCCAACATGGCGGCCGACCCGAAGAACTTGGACCGCGTCTACAAGACGACCTACAGCCTTCACGTCACCGACGACTCGGGCAAGAGCTGGAGCGCGCTCGGCGGCGACTACCACGGCGACACGCACGCCGTCTGGATCAACCCGAAGAATACCGAGGAGCTTCTGGTCGGCACCGACGGCGGGGTCTATCACTCGACCGACCGCGGCGCGCACTGGCGTTTCGTCGCGTCCCTGCCGGTCGCGCAGTTCTACCATGTCAGCTCGGACTCGGCGGATCCGTACAACGTCTACGGAGGCCTACAGGACAACCTCGTCTGGTACGGTCCCTCGCGCTACCCCGGCGGAATTCCTCCCTCGCGCTGGACGTCGCTCCTCTTCTGCGACGGATTCTGGACCTTCGTCGATCCGACCGACGAGGACATTGTCTACTGTGAATGCCAGGGTGGCTGGGTCTTTCGGACGCGCAAGTCGACGCGAGAGATCAAGGACGTGAAGCCCGCTCCGAAAGAGGGCGAGCCGAAGTACCGCTTCAACTGGAACGCGCCGATCCACCTTTCCCCGACGCAGCGGGGGACGATGTACGTCGGCAGCCAGTTCCTGTTCCGGTCGCGCAACCAGGGAGAGAGCTGGGAGCGCATCTCGCCCGACCTGACGACCAATGACCCTGAGAAGCAGAAACAGGAGGAGTCCGGAGGCCTCACACGCGACAACTCCACGGCCGAGAACCATTGCACGATCTTCACGATCAGCGAGTCGCCCAAGAACAAGAACGTGATCTGGGCCGGCACCGACGACGGCAACCTGCAGGTCACCCGGGACGGCGGCAAGGGCTGGACCAACGTGGCCGGCAACGTCGCCGGCCTTCCGAAGGGGACGTGGGTCTCCCGCGTCGAGGCTTCGCCGTTCGACGGGGCCACGGCCTTCGCCACGTTCGACGGGCACATGACGGGCGACATGAAGACCTATGTCTTCAAGACGACGGATCTCGGAAAGACGTGGAAGTCGCTCGCGACACCGGATCTCAAGGGATACGCGCACGTCGTCAAGCCGGACCCGATCAATACGGGTCTTCTTTTTCTCGGAACCGAGGCCGGGCTCTTCGTCTCCCTCGACGGGGGTGCCTCCTGGGCGGCGTTTCGCGGGGGGATGCCCGCGGTCGCCGTTCGCGACCTCGAGATCCAGCGCCGCGAAGGCGACCTCCTGATCGCGACGCACGGCCGCGGGATCTACATCCTCGACGACCTCGAGCCTTTGCGCGCGCTCACCCCGAAGGTGCTCGACTCGGAGGTCGCGTTCCTTCCCTCGCGCCCCGCCTCTCTCACGATTCCCGCGTCGCCGGAAGCCGGCTGGAGCGGCGACGGCAACTTCGCGGGCCGCTCGCTGCCGGAGCTCGCCACGATCACCTACTACCTGAAGAAGCGCCACATCATCGGCGACCTGAAGCTCGAGATCTCCGACCCGAACGGAAAGCTCGTCTCGACGATCCCGGGAGGGAAGCGTAAGGGGATCAACCGGGTCACGTGGGCCATGCGCGGAGCCCCGCCCCGTTACGCGCCGGGCACCGGACAGATCCCGAGCTTCGGCTCGATCCAGGGCCCGCGAGTTCTCGCCGGGAACTACAAGGTGAAGATGATCAAGGGCAAGGACACGTACTCGACCGACCTGAAGCTCGTCTACGACCTGCGCAGCAAGGTGAAGGACGCGGACCGCAAGGTCCAGAGCGACACTGCCTGGAAGCTGCACGGTTTGGTCGAGCGTTTGACCGTCCTCGTCGCTCAGATCACCGACGCGCGCGACCAGTCGAAGGCGCGGGCGGAGGGGCTGCCCGCCGGCGACGCGCTGCGCGGGAAGCTCGAAGCTTTCTCCGACGAGCTGGAAGCGCAGCGAACCGCGCTCGTCTCGACGGCGCAGGGCGAAGGGATCTCAGGCGAGGAGAAGCTGCGCGAGGAGCTCGGAATGCTCTACGGCAACGTGAACGGCTCGGAAGAGCGCCCGACGGCGTCGCAGCTTTCGCGCACGAAGGTTCTCGCCAAGGACCTCGACGCCGCGCGCGCGAA
The DNA here is from genome assembly GCA_036505815.1 of Thermoanaerobaculia bacterium. Lineage (GTDB taxonomy): Bacteria > Acidobacteriota > Thermoanaerobaculia > UBA5066 > Gp7-AA6 > Gp7-AA6. The sequence goes on along the minus strand of DASXSX010000227.1, from coordinate 19,240 downwards.
GTACGACGGCTCGCTGCTGAAGCTCACGCCTTTGAACGAGGAGCTCGAGAAGCGCAAGCTCCCGCCCATCCAGCCGCTGACCGAAGAGGATTGGCGGAAGAAAACCGCGGCATAGAAGACGGACTCCTTCATCCCGGGAACGCCGTCCGTCCTCACGATTCGCCGACGAGAGCGTGGAGCTTCGTCATCGTTGTCCAGTTGCGGGTGGTCGCGGCGGCGCCCAGCAAGCGGCTGACGGCCTCGGCGAGCCGGCTCTCGAGCATCCCGCGCGGGCACCAGAGGTAGGCGACGCGCGCACCCACGGCGAGAACGTCCGGCGCCCAGTCCTGCCGCGCCAGGGGGTGAAGGCGTTTCCGATCCGCCGGATTGGTCAGGACCGTGACGAGCAGACGAGACGGGTCGGTTGAAACCTCGCCGAGCGGGTTTTCGGCGACGATGGCGGCGAGCTCCGCCGCGGTGAGGACCGTAACTCGGGCGGAAATACCGAGACGCGCGGTCATTGCCTGCTCGATGCGGGAGGCGGGGTCGCTCCGTGCGGACGCGGGAACCGTGAAGACGACGTTTCCGCTGTTGAGCAGCGTGCGCACCTCGCCGTAGCCGAGATCCCCGACGAGCACGCGCAAGTCGGCCATTGCCACCCGTTTCGCGCGCCCGACGTTGATCCCGCGTATCAACGCGACGTGTCTGAGGGCCATCCGCCGCCGCGCCGCCACATCAACTCCTTATGCCGCGCATCTCTGAAAGCATCTTGCGATCCGCTTCCAGCCGTTTCTGAAGCATCGACATGAGCTCCTGTTCCAGCTTCACGAACTTTTCGAACGCTTCGACGGCTCTCGGCGAGGACATCACGCTCGTGTCATGCCGGCCCATCGGCAGATCCCGATAACCCGCCATCCGTCTCGCGGTCTCCCGCAACGCGGCTGCGATTCGCCGATGGTCGCTAACGAGCTCGCGGTACGCCTCGTGCTCCCGCCGAGAGTCGTTGTCCTGGAGGTCGAGCGCTCCCATGTGGATCTCGAGGATCTCGGCCATCGAGTCGGTCAGCTCTCCTAGGTTTGCCTGCAAAGCGGACTGCTCCGCCAGGCCCTTTCCACAGGTTAGTTGGTCTTCCATTTCCGCCCTCCCTTACGAGATCGATTCGGCTGCCGCCGCCGGTGCAATCGGCGGCTCTCCGAACGTCGCCACCACGGGCGCGTGGTCGCTCGTGCCGAACTGCGCCAGCACCTCGCACGAAGCCGCCCGCGCGGCCAGCGCCTCGCTCGCCATCACGTAGTCCAGCCGCCAGCCGATGTTCCGCTGCCGCAGGTTCCGCCACGGCGCCCACCACGTGAAGAGGCCGTCGTTGTCCGGGTCGAGAGCGCGGCCGACGTCTACCAGGCCGCGCGACAGGATTCGCTCGATCAGCTCGCGCTCCTCGGGAAGCTGGCCGATGCAGTTGGGCTTCCTCTCTTTCGGGTGCACGTCGCGATCGGTTCGCGCCACGTTCATGTCGCCGCAGAGCACGAGCTCTCTCTCCTGCGCGTGTGCATCGGCGACCCACTGGTCCATCGCCTCGAGAAAGCGCATCTTCGCGGGGAAGTCCTTGCCGCCGTTCGGAACGTAGATCGACGCGACGATCAGGTTCCCCATCTCCGCCGCGACGATTCGGTTCTCGTGGTCGAACGGCGGATGTCCGAACTTCGGCTCGTCGGGGAACGCATCGCGGCGGACGTGCAGGCCGACGCCCGAGTAAGCACGCTCGCCGTGCCAGTAGCACCAGTACCCCTGCATCTCGCAGAGCGCGGGCGGGACCTGCGCCGTCGCGGCCTTGATCTCCTGGAGACAGACGACGTCCGGGTGGTCGCGATCGACCAGCTCCAGATACTGGGTCTCGCGGGCGCGGATCCCGTTGACGTTCCAGGTGGCGATTTTCAGCGGCGTCAGGGCTTCAGAGGCGACGCGGGCGTTCCGATGTCGACGACGACCTTCCACTTGCCGCCCTTCTCACGGCGCCAGATCGAGACGTAGCTGCCCGTGGCGGACTCCGGCCTCCCGGATGGCTCCTTGCCGATCCGCTCGTATTCGCCGATCGAGTAGCCGAGGTCGCCCGAGGACGAGACCTCGACCTGCGTCGGGTGCCATTTCAGGAACAGCGACCGGTCGGTGAAGAACGGCAGCCATGCCTTCGACACCGCATCTTTCCCGCGCGCGACGTCGCGCCCGAAAAACACGGCGTCCTCGTCGATCATCGAGACAAAGGTCTCGAGGCTGCGGTCCGCGACCGCCTTGGCGAGCTCGAGATCGGCGATCCGGATCTCCCGCTTCGCGGTCTCGACGTCTGCGTTCGGCTGGGCCGCCCGGACGGTCGCCGCCAGGAAAAGCAGTCCGGCCGCGATCGCGATCTTCTTCATTTCTTCTCCCCTTCCTTCTCGAGCTTCAACGCTACGGAGTTCATGCAGTAGCGCTCCCCCGTCGGCTGCGGGCCGTCGTCGAAGACGTGCCCCAGGTGTGCATCGCAGCGGTTGCAGAGGACCTCCGTACGCCGCATGAACATGCCGTCGTCGTCTTCCGTGCGGACGCTTTCCTTCGAGAGCGGCTCGTAGAAGCTGGGCCACCCCGTGCCGGAGTCGAACTTGGTCTCCGAAGTGAAGAGGGGGTTGCCGCACGCGACGCAGACGTAAGTCCCCTTCTCCTTCGTCTTGTTGTACTCGCCGGAGAACGGGCGCTCGGTGCCTTTCTCCCGCGTGACGTGGTACTGCTCGGGAGTGAGCTCGCGCTTCCACTCCTCTTCGGTCTTCAGGACTTTCTCCATGAATGCCTCGCAGGGAGGCGCGATTCTATCGGTTCGCCCGAATCGGGCTCACCGCGACCGGCCGGAAGGCGACGTTGCCGGGACCGAAGTTCTTCGCAAGATAGCGGACGAGCTCTTCCCGTCGGTCCTCGGGCACCTCCGCGCCCCACCCGATCATCTTCGTGACGTTCGCCGTCCACTGCTTCTCGGTCAGCCTCTGCTGCCGGAGCACGTCTCCCGAATGGCAGTTCAAGCACGCCCGGTCGGCGACGCCTTTGGCGGGACCCTCGGGGAGCGGCGCGATGAGGGTTCCCAACTGCGGAAGATCCGCCGACGGTTTCGGCATGCCAAGGCCGGCGAGGGCGGCGAAGAAGATCGCAAGGGCCGCGACGACGGCCAACGAAGCTTTCGCCGTCACGCCGTGACCTCGATTTCGACCGAGTGCCATCCATTCCAGAGGTAGCCGCTCTGATTCCAGACGGCCTCCCGCGGCTGAACGCTTCCGCGGCTGTCGGTCGCGCGAGCGGCGAGTCGGACCTTCCCCGGCGACTTCGGCGTCCAGGGCAACGACCACAGACGCCACGCATACGGGTCGTGCTCACGGCCCAGGTCGGCCGTCTTCCAGTTCTTCCCGTCGTCGTCGGTCAGTTCGACTTTCGCGATGTCCGGAGCGCCGGAGAACGCGACGCCGCGGATCGTGGCGGGAGAACCGACGCGTGCGCGCGCCGGCGCGCCGGTGATGTTCGACTTGACGAAGAGCTCCGTGATCGGACGCATCTCCTCGGGCTTGAACGTCACGCCCGGCTCGCCGGGTTTCGCCGGGTATCTGTAACCGACGTCCATGTAGAAGCCCTTCTCCGGATCTGGCTGGGGAGACAGCTTTGCGAGCCACTTCATCCAGTGGTCGCCGGCCCAGCCCGGGACGACCAGACGGGCGGGAGCGCCGTGGAGCGGCGGAAGGGGCTCTCCGTTCATCTCCCAGGCGACGATCGCGTCTTCGAGCGCCTTCACGATCTCGAGGCTCCGATGGAACGGCGGCGTCTTGCTCGGCGGGTCATCGGTTCCGGCGGTGTGGAGATGCTTCGCCGTCCCTTTCACGCCTGCTTTCGCGAGCAGGTCGCGGACCTTGGCACCGGTCCACCGGGCATTGCCGACCGCCCCGTACCTCCACTGAATGCCCGGGACCGGCGGCGTGTAGAGGCTGCGCCCGTTGCCCGCACACTGGAGGACGCAGGTCACGGTCGTGCGCGGAAAGCGCTTCAGATCGGCGAGCGAGAGCTCGAGGGGCAGCGCGACCTCGCCGTCGACCGTCAACTTCCACGTCCGTGGGTCCGGCGCCGTGGCGTTCCAGTGGTGGCGCACGAAGAAGAGATCGTTCGGTGTGATGTAAGTTGTGAGGAGATCGAGCGGTGTCTCAGCGTCCGGAGCGTACGCGTTCATCTGGAGGAGGCGGCGCTCCGGCCGCGGCAGGCCGAGAGCGGTCGACGCCAGAGTCACCGCTCCCATCCCGATGAACTTCCGCCGAGTTAACGGGGCCAGGTCTCCGCTGACCACTTTCATGGCTTATTGCGAGCAGACTCTATCGCTGCAGGAACAATTCTATCGAGTCACCTCGGTCTCGACGCGGCCCCTTCCGGCTGTCGCTCGCGAGCCGAAGCGACTTCCGGCGACCAAGGTCGGAGACGCCGTCGACGCCAACGTCGCTCAAAGGGCCGCCAGGAACTTGCCCATCGCCTCGATCGCCTCCACCATGTTCTGCTCGAGCGTGCGGCCGGAGCTCGCGCGCGGCTTCCAGGAGTGGTCGCCGTCCTCGATCCAGACGACGCGGATCGCGGGAGAGAGCCGGTAGCCGGCGACGTCGTCCGGGGTGCCGAACGGGTCGCGGGTCCCCTGCAGGACGAGCGCGGGCGTGCGAAGCGTCTCGAGATGCTTCGTGCGGAGCTTTTCCGGGCGCCCCGGAGGATGAAAGGGATAGCCGAGACAGACGAGCCCGCGCGCGCCCACCTCGTCGGCCACCATGCTCGCGATCCGGCCGCCGAGAGACTTGCCGCCGATGACGAGGCGGCCGCCTCCGCGCAGCTTCTCGACGGCGTCCTTCCACGAATCGCGCAGAACCGGCTCGCGGTCCGGGGCACCGCCCCGCTTCCCGGTCTTGCGGCGCGCGCGCATGTACGGGAACTCGAATCGGGCGACACGCACGCCGCCGGCGGCGAGCTCCCGCGCGATGGTGTTCATGAAAGGGGTGTTCATGGGCGCGCCGGCGCCGTGGGCGAGGACGACGGTCGTCCCGGCGTCGTCCGGCCCGTCGAAGAGGAAGTCGGAGCTCGAGCCGGTCACGGGCATCGAATCTTAGAAGGGGTCAGGTCTCCACCTGCCACTTTGTCCAGTTCTCTTGGCAGACAAATACCTGGAAAGGTTGTTCTTCCGACCTCTCTGAGGTTCTTGTCAAAATTTCTTTTCCAGTGTGGCAAGTGGAGACCTGACCCTATTCAGACCGACACCACGATCTTCCCCTGGGTCTTGCGGCTCGCGAGCGCGCGGTGCGCGTCCGGCAGCCGCTCGAACGGAAACCGGACTCCGACGACGGGATGGATCCGGCCGGAGCGCCATTCCTCGAAGATCTCCGCCGCCACCCGGCGAAGCTCGTCCAGGCGGCTCGGAAGCAGAGAGAGGTTGAACCCGGTGAGCGTCCGGCAGGAAGACACGAAGGAGTACGGCACGAGAAGTCCCATCGCGGACAGCTCGGAGAGCGCCCGCAACCGCGCGACTCCCTTCTTTCCGGATGCTGCGGCAAAGCCGTACAGCACGTATCGTCCTCCGCGCGGGAGACGCCGCCACAGAGCCCGGAACGTCGCGCCGCCGATGGCGTCGATGACGACGTCCGGACGGTCGCTCGCGAGCGCGTCACGACGGCCGGCGGCGGCATAGAGCCCGACCCGTTCCGCCCCGAGCTGGCGGCAGAGCGCGAACTTTTTCTCCGAGCCGACCAGTGCGACCGTCTTCGCGCCGCGCAGTGAAAGGAGCTGGAGCAGCGCCGTCCCGACGCCGCCCGCCGCGGCGGTGACGACGACGGTCTCGCCGGTCCGGACCTGCGCCTGGTCGATGGCATACCGCGCGGTCAGGAACGCAACCGGCATCGCGGCGGCCTCGACGAGATCGACGCCGTCGGGAATCGCAAACACGCTCGATTCGCGGCAGACGACCCGCTCGGCGTAACCACCGAAAATCGGGACCGCCACGACGGACCGCCCCGGAGAGAGGTCGCCGACCCCGAGTCCAACCGATTCGACGACGCCCGAGATCTCCATGCCAGGCACGAACGGCGGGCGCGGCGTATTCGGATAGACGCCGGCGCGCGCGAAGAGGTCGGCGAAGTTGAGAGCAATCGCAGCCGTTCGGATCGCGACCTCGCCGGCGCCGGGCGCGGGATCTGCACGTTCGCGAAGTGTCAGTCGCTCCGGTCCGCCGTAACGATCGACGAACCAGGCGCGCGAGGTCACCGATGATCTACCGAAGCTGATTGACGAGGGCCTTCAGGATCTCCTCTTTGCGCTTCAGGTTTTCCCGGAAATCCATGCTGTCGGTGTTCGCGACTTCCATGCGGAGCTCGGAGATGTACTCCTCGAGAACCGAACGCAGGACCTCGGCTTCCTCCTCCGCGAGCTGAATCGTCCGGTTCATCTGTACTTTCGGCTGCGGCGGTCGCTTCGCGACCGGCAGCCGAGAGAGTCTAAACCAGGGCCCGGAGCCTCAACGCTGTCGTCTGGCGAGCTCCGCCCAGAGGTACACGAGCGCGAGTCCGCGCCACGGCTTCCAGCGCTCGGCATAGGAACGCATTTCCGCCTCGGTTCCTCGCCGGCCATGCTCGAACAGACCTTCCGCGAGGTACTTCACGATGCCGAGGTCGCCCGCCGGAAACGCGTCGGCTCGCGAGAGCCCGCGCAGGAGAGCGGTCTCCGCCGTCCATCGTCCGACGCCCTTGATCGCAATCAGCCGCTCGACCGCGAGATCGTCGGGCAGAGCCGCGATTTCGTCTTCGGAAAGCTCACCGGTCGAGAATGCCCGCGCGAGCCGCGCGACCGTGCCGATTTTGTTCGACGACATGCGAAATCCTGCGAGGCCGCGCTCCCCCGCTTGCGCGATCCGCTTCGGCGACGGAAATGCGAGGAACGTCTCGCCGCGCAGGCGCAGACGTCGTCCGAACGCCGTCGCCAGGTGCGCGCGGATCCCGAAAGCGAGGGACAGCGTGACCTGCTGGGACAGGACGGCCGTCACCAGCGCCTCTCACAGCGAGGGATAACCGGCGACGCGAAGACCCCGGAAGCGCCGCACGAGAGGCGCGAGCAGCGGGTCCATGCGGGCGGCGCGATAGAAAAGGAGGACGTCCGTTCCCGCTCCGAGTGCGCCCTCCACGAGGCGGCGTGCGGGGGCGTCCGCCGTTCTGGACGATGTGCTGGACCCCTCGAGGGTGACCTGCAACTTCCCCGGGGAGGGAGCGCCGGTCTGCTCGACGGTGAGGAGAACGGTGCCGCGACCCGCCTCGAGGAGGCGGCGGTACGCCGCGCCGTCGAACCGGTCGACCGGATCGGGAAAACGCGCGTAGCGCTCTCCGGTCAGTGCCAGCGAGTACGGCCCGGGCGGCTCGATCGTGATCCGGCGCCGGTTCACGCGGTCTTCGTCCGTTCTCCGGCGATCCTTCGGAGCACCCCGATCGCATCCGCGCCGAGCTCGATCCTCTTTGTAAAGGATGTAACGGGATTGCGATAACCGAGAAGCGTCACGTCGAGTGCGGCGAAGAATAATTCAGAGGCCGCGCGCATCCGTCCGGGAATCGTCGGGCCGTCTCTCGTGTTCGATCTCCCGTGTAAACGATCGAACGTTCTCGATCGTCTTTCTGGACGCAAAGGAGACAGAAGAAATGAAGAGGTTCGCAACTCGACAGCTCGTGCCGGCGATGGCGCTGCTGTTCACTCTGGGGGTCACGGTGGCCTCCGCGCAGGACGCTCCTTCCGGACACCGGAAGACGGGCGGCTTCGGAATCATGAGGGGACTTTCGCAACTCGATCTGACGGAGTCGCAGAAGAACGACGTCCGCCGGATCATGGACTCGCGCAAGGCGACGTTCGAGTCGCTGCACGAGCGGGCGCGCGCCGACTGGGAAGCTCTCCGCGCCGTCTCCGAGGGTTCCGCTCCTGACACGGCCGCCGTCGGCGCAGCGTTCCTGAAGGTCCGGTCGGACCGGGAAGCGCTGCGCGCCGAACGGGAGAGCATGATGAAGGAGATCCGCTCGCTCCTGACGACCGAGCAGAAGGAAAAGCTCGATACGATGAAAGAGGAGCACCGGGAACACTTCCGGGACCGGATGGGACAGGGCTCGCCCGGACGCTAGAGCCAGATCGATGACTCGCCTGGAGGGCCAGGGGTTCCCACGAGCCCTGGCCTCTTTTCTTTTGTTGCCTCGCTGCAGATAGAATCCGCGCCGGAACTCCCAATCTTCGAGCTCCCGTTCGGGAGCCAAAGGAGGAATCAGCATGAAACCCAAGGGAATCCTGGCCGGTGCCGCTCTCCTCGTCGTCATCGCCGCTCTCGCCATCGGAGCGGACGAGAAGGCCAAGAAGACCGCGCCCGCGAAGGGCGGCCAGATGGACGAGAAGGCCATGATGGAAATGATGGCGAAGTACTCCACTCCGGGCGCGGAGCACAAAGCACTGGAGCAGTTCGTCGGCTCGTGGGACACGACTGCCAAGATGTGGATGGCGCCCGGGGCGCCACCGCAGGAGACCACCGGTACCGCGGAAAACAAGATGACCCTCGGGGGACGGTTTCTCGAGCAGCACTACGAGGGCAAGTTCATGGACCAGCCGTTCACCGGGATGGGCTACACCGGCTACGATCTCTACAAGAAGCAGTACATCGGGACCTGGATGGACAGCATGGGAACGAGCGTCATGATTTCGACCGGCAAGGCGGACCCCTCCGGAAAGACGATGACGATGACCGGAAAGATGGACGACCCCACGGACGGCAAGACCAAGACCTTCAAAGAGACGATTACGGTCGTGGACAACGACCACCACGTCTTCGAGATGTGGGGACCGGATCAGTCCGGCAAAGTGTTCAAGTGGATGGAAATCCACTACATGCGGAAGAAGTGACAGCCGCTTAGGCCGTCATCCCGAGCGCAGCGAGGGATCTCTCGCGCTTCGCCTGCCATCCCGAGGATCGCGGATCCGAGCGATTCCTCGCCGCTTCGCGGCTCGGGATGACAGAGCGGGGCTACGGCAGCGCTTCGAGCTTCTTCTTCAAGCTCGCGATCGCCTTCTCCGACCGCTGCCCCTCCGGCAGCGACTCGGCGAGCTCGACCGCTTCCTCCATCGTCTTGCGGGCGGCCACCGCGTCCCCCTTCTCCTTGTAGATGTCGGCGCGCGTCTGAAGGATGCCGAGCTTCCTCGGACCGTACGCTTTCGCGAGCGCGCGGTCGGAGGCCGCGAGCGCCTCGTCGTACTTCTTCATCGCCCTGTACGCGACCGCGAGACGCGCCGGAGGGTTGTAGTCGTCCGGCAAATCGCGCTCGGACGCCTGCAGCATCCCGATCGCGCGCTCCGGTTCTCCCAGGTCGAGGTACGTCCCGAGGCGGTGTGAGTCGAAGACCGCGCGGGCGTCAGGAGTTCTGGCTCGTGCTGCGGCCCCTTCGAGAAACGCCGCACGCTCCTCGAGAACCTTCTTCTTCCCGGCCTCGTCCTTCGCATCCTCGCGTTCGGCGGCGAGCGTCTCGAACACCGTGGAGACGTCATCCGCCGCAAGGTCCTTGCGAGCTCCCGCAATGATCTCGCGCGACGCCGCGGCGAGCCAGCTCACGAGCTCCGCGCGCGAAGCGTCTTCTTTCGGGAGCTCCAGCACGCAGGAGAGCCCGCTCGCGGCGACGTTGGCGGCGGAAGACGTCGAGCGAAGCCGCGGGTAGGCCTCGCGCGCCACCTTCGCGCACCCGACGTAATCTTTGGTCTGGTACTGCGCGTAGAGGAGTGACTCGATCGCCCTGCGGTAACGGCTCGAGTCCTGCGGCAGGCTCGACAGCGCGTTCTGGTACGCCGCGGCGGCCCTGTCGTAGTTGCCCTCCCCGTAGAGCCGATCGGCGCTCGCGAGCGCGGCTTCGACCCCCCGCCCGCCGCCGTGGACCGCCGCGAGGCCGTCGGCGAGGATCTTCTGGAGCTGCGGCGCCGTCGCGCCCCCGACCCAGCGCAGCGCCGCTTTCTCCGTCTTCGGATCGAGCACCAAGAACATCGGGAGCGCGTCGACGCCGTACCGTTTCTTGTACGGCGCGTTTTCAGTCTTTTCGACGTCCAGGGAGAGCCAGACGAACTGTCCGGCGTGCCGCTGGAGGGCTTTGTCGGTGAAGACGTAGGCCCTCATCGAGCGGCACGTGTGTCACCAGGGGGCCCAGGCCTCGACGAAGATCGGAACGTTTTTCGCGCGTGCCTGCACGACGGCCCGGGAGTAGTCGTCCACCCAGGGGAGGGCCTCGCGCGCCGCTGCCGCGGAAACGAGTGCGAGGCCGCCCGAGAGAGCGAACGCCGCGAAACGAACGGTTCTCACAACGAGGATCGTAGCAGAGGGGTCAACGCTGAATTCGTGCACTCGTGCCTCAATGCAGCATTTCAGCGTTGACCCCAACCGTCACAGACGCCCAGGAGCCCGGATACCGCGCGTCCCGAATGGACACGAGAGCGACCTTCTTCTCGCGGCGAATCTCGTAGTACGGAAATCGAGCCCACACGAGAAACTTCTCGCCGTCGCGGGTCCTCGCTGCGGCAACCGCAAGCGGATCCCGATCGTTGCGAGCCAGAAAATCTCGAGCGAGCACGACAGGCTGGCGGGACAGCCAGCGAAGACCTCCGAGACGGTATCCGCCCGGGACCTCGATCACGACGAACCGGCGGAACGGATCGAGAGGTGTGGGAGAGACCATCGCGCGTCGCGGCGAGAGACCTGCGTTGCTCGCGGAGCGCTCGGCGAGATCGCGGCCGGCGCCGCTCGAGAGGAGCATGACCACCACGTATGCGGCAACTGCCCCGAGGGACGCGCGGGCGGGTCCTTCCGAATGCGGGCGGCCGAGGTCGGCCCGCATCCTCGAGAACGCGATCCCGAGCGCGAGCGCGATCCACACCCACGGATCCACGATGAAGAGCGCGTCGCCGTAGAACCAGCGCTTCGAGAAGGGATAGAGGAATCGCACTCCGTAGGTGTTCAAGAAGTCGAGCAGCGGATGCGAGAAAACCGAAACGAATGAGAGGAAGAGCAGCGCACCGAATCGGGCCGGCGCAGCTTCCGGCCGTCGGCGCCGCCGGATGGCCCGGTCGAAAGCGGCCATCGCCCCGGCGAGAACGACCGGCAGGACGGCCATCGCGAAGATCCCGTGAGTCCAGCCGCGCCGGAGCTCGAGCGCTGTCGCGCCGTCGGAGAACGCGTAGGTGAAGGCATCGACGTCCGGGAGGTTCGCCCCCACGAGAAGCGACGCCATCCCGAGAGGCGTCCGGCGTTTCAGACCCGCTTCACCGAGCGCCGCGCCGACGAGCGTGTGGCAGAGGTTGTCCATCAGGGGTTACCGGTTCTCGGTTCCAAACGGCGTGAATCGTTCTCTCTACTGGGGGAGTATTTTGGCTTGTCGCCGTCATCCCGAGCTCTTCGGCTACGCTCAGGACACGCTTCGCGAGGGATCCCTCGTCGCTTCACTCCTCGGGATGACAGCCAAAGTCTGGAGAAAGGGCCATGAAAATCCGATCCGTCCAGAACGTCATTCCCGCCGTGGCAACCTACGAGGGCGCCGGGTTTCTCGTCCACCGCCCGTTCCCGTCGCCCTCGCTCGACCATTTCGACCCATTCCTTCTGCTCGACGAGATGGGGCCATCCGACCTCGGTCCGGGAGAGGCCAAAGGCGCGCCCGACCATCCCCATCGCGGCTTCGAGACAGTGACGTATCTGCTTTCCGGAGCGATGGAGCACAAGGACTCGCAAGGCAACCGCGGGAAGCTCCGTCCGGGAGACGTCCAGTGGATGACGGCCGGCTCGGGCGTCGTGCACTCGGAGATGCCCGAACCGTTGTTCGCGGCGACCGGCGGTCGCATGCACGGCTTCCAGCTCTGGGTGAATCTGCCGGCGCGCGACAAGATGTCCCGACCGCGCTATCAGGAGATTCCGGGGTCGGGAATCCCGGTGGCGAGGAGCGAGGACGGTCGCGTGACCGCGCGCGTCATCGCCGGAGAGGCGCTCGGCAGTCAGGCCGTGATCGACACCCGGACGCCGATCTTCTACCTCGACTGCGAGCTCGCGCCCGGAGCGTCCTTCGAACAACCGGCCCCGCCGGACTACAACGTCTTCGCTTACGTCGTCGAGGGTGAAGGCGCTTTCGGATCGAACCGGCGCACCGCGCGCAAGCACGAGATGGTGCAGTTCGCCGGCGACGGGGACGCCGTCCGCATCGAGGCGTCGCCGCGCTCGGCTCTGCGGGTCCTGCTCATCGGCGGCGTTCCGCTGAACGAGCCGGTCGCCCGTTATGGTCCCTTCGTCATGAACACGCGCGCGGAGCTTCTCCAGGCCGTCGAGGACTTCCAGACCGGGAGGCTCGGCGAAATCCGTTAGGCGGTTTATCCCGCGGCTGTGAAACCTCTCGCCCGCTCCGGCGGGCTACACGATCCAGCCCCGGCACGGGTACTCCATGTAGGCGGCGGTCTTTTCGGCGATCGCGCGACCGAAATACCGCTCCACGACGCGCAGCGCGAGATCGATGCCGGAGGTCAGGCCGCCCGCCGTGGCGATCCGGTGCCCTTCGACGAACCTCACGCCGCGCTTCACCGGGACATCGGGGAACTCCTTCTCGAAGCGATCGAGGAACTCGTGGTGCGTGGTGGCCGTGTGTCCGGCGAGAAGCCCCGCGCGCGCGAGCTGGAACGCGCCGGTGCAGACCGACATCAAGAGGTCCGTCTGACGGCTCGCCGCGCGCAGCCAGTCGTGCAGCGCCGGCCCGCCGCTCTGGGCGCCGACGACGATGACGTTCGGCTGCGGCGCGGTGCCGAACGTGAAAGACGGCACGACCTTCATGCCTCCGGTGCACGTCACGGGCTCCAGGGTCTCGGCGAGCGTGAACAGCCGGAACGGAAGGTCGTCGGGACCCGAAAGCATGACGTCTTCGAACGCTTCCCACGGGCCGGCGAAGTCGATGACGGTCGCGCCTTCCGACAGGGGAAACGCGACCAGGATCCTGCCGCTCTTGGGCACTGGAAGTCGACCGATCTCCATGGAATCCTCCCGTCCCCGATACGATAATCCGCCCTGCCAGACGAAGGAGGTTCCATGTACAAGACCAAGCCGTGCGGCGAATGCGAGATGCCCCCGGCCTCAGATCCTCTGAAGGTCCTCGTCCTGAACGCGTCGCTGAAACGCTCGCCCGAGATCTCGAACACGGGAGAGGTCGCCCAGCTCGTCCTCGACTTCATGAAGCCGTACGGCATCCAGGGAGAGATGATCCGGCTCGCGGACCACATGATCCCGACCGGACTCGGCTTCCGGGAGGGACCCGACGACGACTGGCCGGAGATCGTCGGCAAGATCAAGGCTTCCGAGGCGCTGATCTTCGCGACCCCGATCTGGTGGGGGGGACGCTCGAGCCTGATGCAGCGGGTCATCGAGCGCCTCGACTCGCTCGACGAGGAGTACATCGCGAGCGGGCGCAGCGCGCTCTACAACAAGGTCGCCGGCGTCGTGATCACCGGCAGCGAGGACGGGGCGCTCTCGACCCTCGGGTCGATCATGATGGTCCTGACGTTCATGGGCTTCACGCTGCCGCCGGAGTGCGCCGCCTACTGGGTCGGTGAGGTCGGCAATCCACCCAGCCAGGACCGCGACCGGCGGCTGCGCAACCAGGCGACTCCCCACATGGCGAAGAACATGGCGCGCAACATCGTGTATTACGCGCGTCTCTTGAACCAGCACCCGCTCGTGACCGAGCGGGCGGAGGCCGAAGCCGCAGTCTAGCGCTCGGCTCTCTTCGCGCTCTCCGATTTCGACCCGAGGCTGCGGCCGCTCGTTCCGCCGGCCTTCTTCGCCGCCGAGTGCGCGACCGCGAAGGCGCGGCTTTCATCGCCGCCGTACTCTTCGTACGCGTTGTTGAAGGCTTCGAGGAACGCCTTCTTCTGGTGCGGTGAGTACTGATCGACCTGCGCCGCCGGCAGATCCGAAACGCTCTTGTAAGGCATTTTCCACCTCCCGCTCATTCATGCTGGGGACGTGCCACTTTTCAGGAGGTGAGGCTCATAGGGGACATTGTCTAGGGAACCGGTGCGCCGTTCCGACGCGACCCTAGCGCCGCCTACCGGCCCCCTCCCGTGGTCGTCGCCATCTCGCTTCCCGAGAAGCGCACCGGAAGCCCCATTTCGCGGATCAGGTTGTGGGCGCGGTCGACCGCGTCCATCACCCAGAGCATGTACCGCGTCTCGACGTGGATCGCGCGGGTGACCTCGGGGATGACGAGGTAGTCCGAGCCCATCGCCTCGTAATTGCCGTCGAACGCGAGGCCGGCGAGCTCGCCCGAAGAGTTCAGCGTCGCGGAGCCGGAGCTCCCGTTCGTGATGTCACTGCTCGACAGGAAATCCACCGGCACGTCGTTCAGCTCCGGGTCCACGTACGGAGCGAGCTTCTTTCCGCGCGAGGCGGCGAGCAGAACGGAAGGGCTGTCGAACGGATCCTGTCCCGTCTCCTTCTCCACGATCCCGCGGAGCGTCGTCTGCGCCGCGTACTGGATGGAGTCGCGCGGGGAATACCCCTGGACCTGCCCGAACGACACGCGCAGGGTGCCGTTGGCGTCCGGGTAAACGCGCCCCTTCCGCAGCTTCTGGAGAAGCGTGACGTACTCCGGCCGCAGGCGCATCATCGCTCCTGCGATCTCGTTGTCCCGCCTCTCCTTTTCATCGAGGGTCGAGCGCAGCGCCTTCGCGAAACCGAGCAGCGCATCGTTCCGCGCCTCGAGCTGTGCGCGCGACTCTTCGAACATGGCCGACCGTTCCTTCACGTCCGCAAGCTTCGTGGACCCGTAGAGGCGCTCGAGGAGCTTGTCGACGGCCGCGGCCGTGTCGCGCTCACCGGTCGACGCCGGCGCTTCGTCGACCGCGGGAATGCGCTCCCCCTTCGGGAGCTTCGCGGCTTCCAGGAGGAAGTAGCGCAATGCCGCGCGGTCGCTTCCCGGCTCGATCGTGCGCTGGGCGCGAGCGACCCCGGCCTTCAACCTCTTCCAGTCGCGCTGCTGGTATCCCGTCGTCCTCTCGATGTCGCTCTTCGACCGCTCGCCCGAGAGCCGCCACAGCGTATTCGCCTGGGAAAGCATCGGCGAGGCCGAGAACAGCCATTCGAGGACGGCGTCTCGCTGGCGGGTCTTCATCTGGACGGAGTCCCAGCGCGCGATCTCCGCGAGAGCCTCCTCGTGCCGGCGCCGCGCGGCGGGGTCGCTGGCGACGAGCGCCGCCAGCTCCTTCTCTTCCGCCTTCCGCTTCTCGATGAGCTTCGCTTTCCCGAAGGCCTCGAGCGTCCCCTCGTACTTCTTCAGGTAGTTTTCGAGACTCCTGACTCTCGCCGCGTTGCGGAGGGCGACGTCCTTGTTCGTCTTGCCGGCGTCGTCGAGGATCCGGATCAGCTCTTTGCGATAGCGGATCGACGTGGGCAGGTCGAACGCCTCTGCTTCCCGAACCTCGTCGGCGAGCTCATAACGGAACGTCTTCCCGGGGTAGCCGATCGTCATCATCATGTCGCCGGGGTCGACGTCCGCGGTCGACACCTTGAGAAAGTGCTTCGGCCGGTAAGGCACGTTCTCTTTCGCGAAGTCGGCCGGCTTCCCGTCCGGCGCAACGTAAGCCCGCAGGAAGCCGAAATCGCCGGTGTGGCGCGGCCACATCCAGTTGTCGACTTCGCCGCCGTAGTTTCCGATCCCGCGCGGCGGCGCGTAGACGAGCCGGACGTCGCGAATCTCGAGCTGCTTGATCCGCCAGTACTTCGAGCCCTCGAAGAACGCCGGGACCGTGCACCGCACGTTCCCCTCCTTCTCGCAGTCGCGCACGAGCTCTTTCCGGCGCCGGTCGACCCGCGTATACCGGTCGAGATCGGCAAGCTTCTCCCCCGGCTTCGGAAGCACCTGATCGGTGACGTCCTCGATCGACGTCGTCACCCAGACCCGCGCATCGGGCGCGGCGGGGATCTCCTGGCCGGTCGTCTTCGCGAGGAAACCGTTCTCGATCAGGTCCTTCTGGGGGGTCGAGTTGTACTGAAGGTAGCTGTAGACGCAGTGGTGGTTCGTGACGATCAGGCCCTGCGGCGAAACGAACGACGCGCTGCAGCCCCCGAGCGAGACGATCGCGCCCATCGGGTCGCCGGTCAAGTCCGCGAGCCTGGCGGGATCGAGCTTCAACCCCATCTTCGCGAGCTCCGGCGCGAGCTGCGGGACCTGCTGCGGCATCCACATCCCCTCGGCGGCGAAGATCCCGGCCGCGACCGCGGCAGAAAAGACGGCAAGCAGCAGTGTTTTCGATTTCATGGTTCCTCCTCCGGCTCCGACGCCGGGTCTCGTCCGAGGCAATTCTATCGAGCCGTTCCGCACGCGAGGCGAGCGAAACCTTTGCCCGGGTAGGTCGTCTCCCCCATTTCGGAGGACCACTGCATGATCGCATCCGTCATCAACGCCGTTCTCCTCGCGCTTCTGACCGTTCTTCCGACGGCCGCCGGATCGCACCGCGATGCCGACGACGCCCGGAAGGAGGACGTCGACGAGAAGGTCGTCGTCTCCCTGGGCGACGAGGACCTCGACAGCGACGATCCCGTCGTCGTCCACGTCGGCCGGCGCGGCTTCCTCGGGGTGAGACTGCTCGAGATCACGCCGGAGCTGCGCGCTCACTTCGGCGCCCCGAAGGACGCGGGCGTGCTCGTCTCCGACGTCGAGGCCGGCGCGCCGGCGGCGAAGGCGGGGCTCGAGGTCGGCGACGTCATCACGGCGGTGGATGGCGAGCGGGTCGGATGGACCGGGGACGTCTCGCGCGCCATCGGCCGCAAGAAGGGGGGCGAGACCGTGCAGATCGACGTCGTCCGCGGCCGGGCTTCGCGCCGGCTGACGGTCGAGGTCGAGGAGAGAAGCGCGCGCGAGCGGTCGATCGACCTCGGCGACCTCGGGGACCACCTTCGCCGCCATGCCTGGGTGATGCGCGATCTGGACAAGGCACATCCCCTTCTCGGGAACCTGGAGGACCTCTCTCGGATGCGCAAGCGAATGGAAGAGCTGGAGAGGCGGTTGAGCGAGCTCGAGAAGAAGCTTCGGTGAAAGGGGTCAGGTCTCCACTTGCCACTTTGAGGGTCAGGTCTCCACTTGCCACTCTGAGGGTCAGGTCTCCACTTGCCACTTTGCGGCGCAAAGTGTCAAGAAACCGTCCAGCTCAACGACCGTTGGGGACCAATCCCTGAAGAAACTTGACTCCGACGCGGGTGGAATTCTCCCTTTCCCTCGCAATTGATCCCCGTGAAGGGGATCCTTCGAGAAGGGAGAATCCACATCATCGTGAAGCACGGCGACGTCGCTCTTTACGGAACCGTGTCGAGCGAAGCCGACAAGACGAAGGCCGGTATGGACGCCCGCAGCGTCCTCGGAGTGCACTCCGTCGACAACGAGATCCACGTCGTCCGCGACTGATCGCGGCCGCGCCGCGCTCGGGTTGCGCCCGCATTCGGGCTGGGCGGCGCTCGTTGCCGTCGCGGGAACGCCGCGCGCGCCGGAGGTGCTCGACCGCCGGCGCATCGAGATCGCCGATCCCGGGATCGACGGTTCGATGCAGCCCTATCACGCCGCCGAGGGGCTGGAACTCGACCGCGCGCGGAAATACCTCGAGCGCTGCGAGGAGGGGGCACAGCGCCGGGCACGGGAAGGCCTGAACGGAGCCTTGGAAAAGCTGCGCGCGAGCGGGCGCGAGGCGGTCGGGTGCGGCCTGCTGCTTTCCTCCGGGCGAGCTCTTCCGCCGCTCCCGGACATTCTGCGCTCTCATGCGTTGATCCACGCCGCCGACGGAGAGCACTTCCGCGACGCGCTCTCCGACGCGGCCTCGCATTTCCGCCTTTCCGTCGACGGGGTGCGCGAGAAGGAGATCTGGGAGCGCGCCGAGGCCGACCTCGACATTCCGATCGCCGAGCTCCAGCGACTCGTCAACGCGATCGGGAAGACCCTCGGGCCTCCCTGGACGAAGGACCAGAAGCTCGCCGCGCTGTCGGGCTGGATCGTTCTCGCCCGCTCGGAGTAGCGAGAGCGTCTCGTTCGAGCCGCCCGACTAGGGCCGATCCGGCAGACCCAGGTTGCGATAGAGC
The DNA here is from genome assembly GCA_036505815.1 of Thermoanaerobaculia bacterium. Taxonomy (GTDB): domain Bacteria; phylum Acidobacteriota; class Thermoanaerobaculia; order UBA5066; family Gp7-AA6; genus Gp7-AA6. The sequence goes on along the minus strand of DASXSX010000227.1, from coordinate 1,089 downwards.
TTCCACCCGCCGTCGGCCTGCCGCTTCCAGACGGCCAGATACCTTCCCGCGCGCTCGGCCGGCCCGCCCGGCTTCGGTGCGAAGTGAAACGCCGAGTGCCCCCACTCGTACGTGAGATCGCCGTCGACGACGACCTGCTTGACGTCCACTCTCGTCGCCGTCGCGGGCCCCGAGCGCTCGAAGAAGGATCGCATGCCGGCTTCGATGGCCGCGCGCCCCTTGCTGCAGGTTCCGTCGGCGCCGACGTTGACCCCCTCCTCGTCGAACGTCCCCGCGATCGCCGCCGCGTCGAGCGTTCGAAACGCTTTCTGCCACGTCGTGTTCCCGGCGTCGATCGCGCGCCGGACCTCGACCTCGGTGCCGCGGCCTGCCCGGGAAGACGGCGACGGACTCGCCGACGCAAGCGCGAGGATCGCGACCGAAGCGAGGAACGAGAGGATGAAGTGCGACCGCTTCATGTGAGGAGCTCCTCCTGTCTGCATCCTACGGCGGGTGCCGGCGAAATGGATGCGCCTCGGTGTTGAAGACGACCTTGCCGAGATCGAGCGTCGCCTCCGGCGCGAAGAGGAGGTAGAGGTACTTGAGCGTCTCGGCCAGGAAGTAGCTCGGCATCAGGTCGCCTTTCTCGCCGGTCACGACGTTCTTCAACGTCGTGTATCCCGCATCGGTGCGGCAGCGGGCGACGAGGCTCTCGAAGAACGTCCGGCCCATGTCGAGGTACTTCGGGTCCTTCGTGTACCGGTACAGGTAGTAGGCCGACTCGATGATCTCCGGCCGTAACGGATATCCGGGATACGTGACCTGCATCGTCTTATAGTCGAGGACTTCGGGCTCGACCCCCTGGAGGTTCCACATCTTGAAGCAGGAGTCCTGGAGCCGCCGGGCGCGGCCGCGGTCGCCGGCGAGAACGAGGACAGCCGGGAGAAAAGCGTGCAGCGCTCCAAACTCCGTGGCCGTGCGCTCCCCCGTCGTCATGTCCACCTGGCCGAACCAGAGCCCGTTCGGCGAGTCATCGGCGAGGTGGCCGTTCAACGCGCGCAGGCTCTCGCGAGCCATCCGCTCGCAGTCCGCGTCGCCGAAGAGCTTTCC
>DASXSX010000226.1:0-11215 GCA_036505815.1 Thermoanaerobaculia bacterium | reverse complement strand
GTTACGTCGACCGGCTTCTCGCATTTCTCGGCTCCGTCGAGCCGCGAACAGAGAGAGGGGAGCGCCGCGCGAACGCGCGGTAAACTGCCGCACGGACATGGATTTCCACCTGACGGAGGACCAATCGCTCCTCCTCTCCGCGGTCCGGGAGTTCGCCGAAGACGTCGTCCGGCCGTGCGCGGCGCGCATCGACCAGACGGGCGAGTTCCCGCGGGAGACCTTCGCCCGGGCGGGCCGGCTCGGGCTCGCCGGCGTCTCGGTGCCGCCGGAGTACGGCGGCTCAGGGATGGATACGGTTTCCTACTCGATCGTAATCGAAGAGATCTCCCGGGTCTGCGCGAACACCGGGGTCATTCTCTCGGTCAACAACTCGCTGGTTTGCGACCCGATCGAGAAGTTCGGAAGCGAGGATCAGAAAGAACGGTTCCTGTTTCCGCTCGCGCGAGGCGAGAAGCTCGGTTGTTTTGCGCTGACCGAGCCGGACGCCGGGTCGGACGCCGCGAACCAGAAGACGCGGGCGGTCCGCGACGGTGACTTCTACCGCATTTCCGGCCAGAAGGTATTCATCACCTGCGGGCAGGCCGCCGACGTGTGTCTCCTCTTCGCGATGACCCAGCCGGAGAAGGGGCCGCGGGGGATCTCCGCTTTCCTCGTCGACGCGAACAGCCCCGGCTTCGACCGATCTCGCCATCAGATCAAGTTGGGGGTCAACGCGTCGGGCACCGTCGAGATCTTCCTTTCCGACGTCCGGGTCCCCGTGGAAAACCGGCTGGGCAAAGAGGGGGACGGTTTCAAGATCGCGATGACGACGCTCGACGGCGGTCGGATCGGGATCGCGGCGCAGGCAGTTGGGATCGCGACCGAGGCTTACGAGGCCGCCTTGAACTACGCGCGCGCACGCCGCGCGTTCGGCCGGGCGATCGCCGAGTTCCAGGTGATCCGGTTCTACCTCGCCGACATGGCGACCGAGGTCGACGCGGCGCGCCTCTTGACGCGACGGGCCGCGGCGGCGAAAGACTGCGCCAGGCAGAGCGGAAGGAGGTTTTCCCTCGAGGCGGCGATCGCGAAGCTCTTCGCGGCGGAGATGGCCCAGCGGGTGACCACCCGCGCGCTGCAGATCCACGGAGGTTACGGTTATACGAAGGAGTATCCGGTCGAACGGAATTTCAGGGACGCCCGGATCACGGAGATCTACGAAGGCACGAGCGAGATCCACCGGCTCATCATCGCGAGAGAGATTTTCAAAGACGCCGGGTTGACGATCGAGTGAGCCGCAGCCTCGAGACTTCAGAATTCGTACTTAGTACTTAGGATACTCAGGACCTACGAATGCCACAGACGAGAATGTTCCGGGACCGGGTCGTCTCGATGGAGCAGACCCTCGAGGGCGGGGAAAAGCACCTCGAGCTCCTGAAGGGACTCTGCCGGGAGGCAATCCCGGAGTTCGAGTACTCGGGGCACTTGCTCGACCACGAGCGGGATCTCTTCGTGATGGAGCTTCTCGGGCGGGATGGCCGCCGCAAGCTCGTCGGCTGGACGCGAATGGTGCTCTTCGACGCGGAGCGCATCCCGGTCCTCTTGAGCGATCCGCGCAGCCTCCTCCGGGAAAAGATAGTTGCTCACCTGCGGGCGCAGGCGAGCCGGCCCGAAATCGTCGTGACGTTCCGCCACCTCGAAGAGGGATGGATCGACTCTCCCGAGCCGCGCCGCGATCGCCGGCGGCGCCGCAGAAGCCGCGGCGAAGCGAGAGGAGGAGCTGGCGAAAGATCTGCCGGGCGTCCCCGCGTCGCTCCACCGCCTCCGTCAGGTAAGCTCGCTCGGCCCCCCCGTCCGGGGACGGTAACTCCTCCTGCGCCGCCGCCCCAGGCGGCGCCCTCCCCGGAAGCCGGTCGGCCGGAAGGGCGTCGCCGCCGATTCCGCCGCCGCCGCCGCGGCCGCGGGACGGGGGGCGGAGGTCAGCCGCCTCCCTCCTCCCCATGAACTTCGAGCTCTCCGAGGACCAGCGGCGCATCCGCGATGCGGTCCGCGAGTTCGCCGAGCAGGAAATCGCACCGGGGGTCGCGGAAAGGGAGCGAGAAGAACGCTTCCCCCGCGAGATCCTCGGCAAGCTCGGCGAAATGGGGATCCTCGGGATGATGGTCCCGGAAGAGTACGGCGGCGCGGGACTGGACGCGCTCTCCTACATCCTCGCCGTCGAGGAACTCGCGCGCGTATGCGCCTCGACGGCCGTGATCATGTCGGTCAACAACTCGGTTTTCTGCTATCCGGTCTGGAAGTACGGCTCGGAGCGGCAAAAGCGCGAGATCCTCTCGGAGGTCGCCTCGGGCCGCGCTCTCGGCGCCTATGCCCTCTCCGAACCGCAATCCGGCTCGGACGCCGCGAACCAGAAGACGCGCGCGCGGCGAGAGGGCGACGAATACGTTCTCGACGGCGCCAAGTCCTGGATCACCAACGCCGGAGAGGCGGGGTGGTACCTGGTGATGACGATGACCCAGCCGGAGCAGGGAACGCGGGGCATCACCGGATTCCTGGTTTCCGCAGAGGACCCCGGGGTTCGCTTCGGCGCGCCCGAGGCGAAGATGGGGCTGCGCGCTTCCAAGACCGCGGCAGTCTATCTTGAGAACGTCCGGGTTCCCGTCTGGCGTCGCCTGGGCGAGGAGGGGCAGGGATTTCCGATCGCGATGGCGACGCTGGACCATTCGAGGATTGGAATCGCGGCGCAGGGGGTCGGCATCGCGCGAGCGGCGTACAAAGCCTCCGTGGAGTATGCGCAGACGCGCGAGACCTTCGGAAAAAAGATCGCCGAGCACGAGGCGATCGCCTTCCAGATCGCAGACATGCGGGTGCAGATCGAGGCTGCGAAGTGGCTGACTTACCGCGCGGCGGTGCGCTCGGAGATGCCTGGCGTGCGGTACTCCAAAGAGTCCTCGATGGCGAAGGTGTTCGCGACCGAGATGGCGAACGTGGTCGCCGCGCGCGCGGTGGCGATCTTCGGGGGGTACGGTTACTCGCGGGAGTATCCGGTCGAGCGCTATTACCGCGATGCGCGCGTGACCACGATCTACGAGGGCACGAGCGAGATCCAGCGCATCGTGATCTCGAAGAACATCCTGGCGGGAAGATGAGCGATCGGCAAGACGGCGTCCCGCCGCCGCCCGAGCCCGAACCTAGCGTCCCCGCGCCCCGGTCGGAGGCGGCCGCTCCCGGCGGGCGACTGTCCTCGCGTCCAACACTTTCCGTTGAGCGGGCCTCCGTCTCGCGGGAACAGGCGGGCTACTCGTTTCAGCTCGAGCCGCCCGACCTCGCCAACCTGCGCGAGCTGCCCAACGCGCGCGGCAAGAGCGACGAGGAGCTCGGCAACGAGTTCCTCGAAGCTCACGGCGATCGGTTGGTCGCCGCGATCGCCGACGATCTGCCCGCGCCCGCCTCGATCCGGGTCCTGGTGGATCCCTTCTCCCGGCAGGCCTTCCTCGCCTTCGGGAATCGGGTGCGCGGAATCGTCAGCTTCTGAGGAGGCGAGGCGGCTTCAGAGGTCCGCCGAGAACACCAGGAGCCCAGCCCGCGACAGGTGCGCCTTCCCCTGCCGGCCGTCCACGCGGACCGAGTAGTCCCCCCGCTCAGCCCCGGCGGCCGCGAGTGCGTCCGCCCAACCTTCCGCGCGCGTTCGAAGAAATTCTTCCGCGACTGCCGGCTCTTCACGGCCCTCGAAGTCCGGGAGCGCCTTGACGGCCCGCACCCCTTCGGGATCGAGCACGAACGCGAAACCTTCCCGCTCGACGCGATAGCTGCGGACGTTCCTTCCCGAGGGCGCCATCACCGGGGAATTTTACCGGCCCGGAGCCGCTTTGTTCTGCTCGATGTCCCGGACTCGAATCGGCGTGTCTCTCGCGCTCGGCGCGCTTCTTTTCGCTTTCGCGGCGCGAGCCGAGAAGATCCGCAATCACTTCGACTCGGATGCCCCGATGCGCGAGCCGGGATTCTTCGACCTAGTGGTCTGGGGCGTCCCCGGCGCGGCCGAGTGGAAGGTGCTCGCGGATTTCAATCCTCCCTCCGCTCCCAACAAGCTCCTGCAGACGCTCGAAACGCGACCCGCCGGCTCGATTGCCGTTGCACTGCGAAGGAGCTACACCTTCGAGGACGGGTATCTCTCGGCGGGCCTGCGCAAGGGCTCCGGCCTGGGCGGGATCGTACTGCGCGCCGGCGGCGATAAGAATTTCCTCCTGCTCTTGGTCGACGTCGGAAGCGGCGACGCCCGCCTCTGGTCTTATCGGGGCGGCAAGGGAACGGAGCTCGAGCACGGGAAAGCGGAGATGGCTCACGAGTGGGGATTTCTCTCGGTCGCCGCGTCGGGGCCGACGGTTGCCGCGCGCTGGAACGACAAGCCGCTCTTGAAGGCGAGCGACCCTCATCCCATCGCCGGGCGCGCGGGGCTGGCGACCATGGGACCGGGCGCCGTCTCGTTCGACGAGTTCGTTTTCGAGGCCGCGTCGACGGGGTCAGGTCTCCACTTGCCACATTGAGGGTCAGGTCTCCACTTGGCTTCAGGGCCAGTGTGTCGCTCGTCTCCGCCGTGCTGGCGCACACGTTGCGTCGATGACCCTGACTCCTGTGATCACGGTCCGTCGAAAGGCGGCCCGCGAGCAACAGGAGTGGGAAGAGGATCGACCGGGTATCGGAAGCCGCCCCTTAGACTCGAGGCGCCATCGACGTCACGAACCGGAACCGGCCGCCCTCGACCTTCAGGACAACCGCCGGCTTGATCGGGTTGCGATCGGCGTCCATCGTGATCGTTCCGGTCACGCCGGCGAAGTCCTTCGTCTCGGCCAGCGCATCGCGGACGCGCTTTCCCTCCGTCGAGCCCGCGCGCCGGATCGCGTCCGCGAGCAGGCGGACGGCGTCGTAGGAGAGCGCGGCGATCGAGTCGGGATCCGCGCCGTAGCGCTTGTGATACGCCGACACGAACCGTCGCACCGCGGGCGAGGGATCCTCCACCGAGTAGTGGTTCGAGAAGTACGCCCCCTCGACCGCCTCGCCGCCGATCTCCGTCAGCTTCGGTGAGTCGAAGCCGTCCGCTCCGAGGAGCACGGCGTTCACTCCGAGCGCCTTCGCCTGCCGGGCGATCAATCCTGCGTCGGTGTAGTAACCGGGAACGACGAGAACGTCGGGGACGAGGGAGCGGATGGCCGTCAGCTGCGCCGAGAAGTCGCTGTCACCCTCGCTGTACTTGAGCTCTCCGACGATGCGGCCTCCCTGCTTCTCGAAAGCCTCCCGGAAAGCCTTCGCGAGGCCGACGCTGTAGTCGTTTCGGGCATCCACGAGGAGCGCGGCGGTCTTCGCCGCGAGCTTGCTTCGGGCAAAGGTCGCGATCACCGAGCCCTGGTACGAATCGATGAAGCAGACGCGGAAAATGTAGTCCCCCTTCTTCGTCACTTCCACGTTCGTCGAAGAGGGGGAGATCATCGGAACTCCGTAGCTCTGCGCGATCGGCGCCGCCGCGAGACTGCGCGACGATGCGTTCTCGCCGATCAGGGCGATCACGTGATCGCGGGTGATCAGTTTGGACACCGCCGACGCGGCCTCGGCCGCTTCCCCGCGATCGTCTTCCACTAGGAGCTCGATGCGTTTTCCGAGGATCCCGCCGGCGCCGTCGATCTCCGCGACAGCGAGCGTCGCGCCGTTTCGGCCCGACTGCGCGAAGGTGGCGGTGGGCCCCGTCAGCGCGCCGAAGAAGCCGACCTGGATCCCCTCGGCTCCGGGAGTCTTCTCGCCTCCGCAGCCCGCGAGCGAAAGAATTCCGGCGAGCGCCAGCAGAAGGAAAATCGGCGAGCGGCGCCCGAACACGCGCGGATTATAGAGGGCGAGAATCGGACCTCGCTGATAGGCTTCGCGCGCATCTTAAGAGAAGCGGATGAACGGATCGAAAACTTACGACGTCGCGATCATCGGGTCGGGTCCGGGCGGTTACGTCGCCGCGATCCGCGCGGCCCAGCTCGGCATGTCGATCCTGATCATCGAGCGGGAGCCGAAGCTCGGAGGCGTCTGCACCTTGCGCGGGTGCATTCCGACGAAGGCGCTCCTCCACACGGCCGACCTCCTCGAAGAAGCCCGGCACGGCGGAGAAGTCGGGGTCGCCGCGCGCGAAGTGCGGCTCGACTTTCCAGCGGCCATGAAGCACAAGGAGAAAGTCGTCCGCCAGTCGACGAACGGCGTCTCGTACCTCATGAAGAAGAACAAGGTCGACGTCGTGACCGGCTTCGGCCGGATCGCAGGACCCGGGAAGGTTTCCGTCGCCGGCCCGGACGGCGTGGAAACGGCCTACTCGGCGAAGAACATCCTGATTGCGACCGGATCGACGCCGCGGTCGCTCCCCGACATCGAGATCGACCACAAGGGCGTGCTCTCCTCCGACTCGATCCTCGAGCTCGCGGAGGTACCCAAATCCCTAGTCGTGATCGGTTCGGGAGCGGTCGGCGTCGAGTTCGCTTCGATGTTCTCGCGCTTCGGCTCGAAGACGACGGTGGTCGAGATCCTGCCGCGGATCGTTCCGCTCGAGGACGAAGACGTCTCCCGCGAGCTCGCGGCGTCCTTCAAGCGGCAGGGTATCGCGGTCTACGTGGACACCCGGGTCGAGCGCGTCACCCGGAGCGATACCGGAGTCGAGGTGATCGCGCGGTCATCCGGAGGCAAGACCGAGACTTTCCGCGCGGAAAAGATCCTCCTCGCCGTGGGGCGCAAGCCGCTGTCCGAAGGGATCGGCCTCGAGGCCCTCGGAGTCGCGACGGACCGCGGCTACATCCGCGTCGACCGGTGGATGCAGACGAACGTGCCAAACTTCTATGCGATCGGCGACGTCGTCCCCACTCCCTGGCTCGCGCACGTCGCAATGGCGGAAGGCGTCGTCGCCGTGGAGCACATGGCGAAGGGCGAGACGCGTCCGTTGAACTACGACCAGGTCCCGGGCTGCACGTACAGCGCGCCAGAGGTCGCCTCGATCGGGCTGACGGAGGCGGCGGCCCGCGAGCGGGGCTATGACGTCGCGGTGGGGAAGTTCCCGTTCTCCGCGAGCGGAAAGGCCCGCATCGTGAACGAGACCGCCGGGTTCGTGAAGATCGTGGGCGAGAAGAAGTACGACGAAGTCTTGGGCGTGCACATCGTCGGACCGAAAGCGACCGAGTTGATCGCCGAGGCAGGCGCCGCGTTGAAGCTGGAAGCGACTTCCGAGGAGCTCGTCCGCACGATCCACGCGCACCCCACGCTGTCCGAAGCGATCCACGAGGCTGCGGAGGCCGTGGGCGGCCACTCCATACACATCTAGCTGCGGCGTGCGCGAAGCGAACGCGCGCGTGCGTTGATTACCGGTTGAGGCCGCCTGCTAATCGGGGGACGCGGTCCGCCCAGCCGTGCCCGCGTTCGCGGCCGCGGCCGCGCTCCGAGCGCGATCGATGTTAGTGGTCCTGCCTCCGGGCGAGGTCCTGGGGCCCTGAAAGGCGAGATCACGGATCGGCACGATCCGGGTCGGATGCACAGCCGCCGCAGCGGCCGGAGACATCCGGGTGATCTGTTTCACGGTCGACTTGCGGACGCTGGTGAGAGTGCCCGTGGGGTAAGTGTGGAACACATAGACCGTTCCCTTCAGCGTCGGCAGATCGCGCGAGATGATCTTGCCCGTGTCACCTTTGTGCTCTACGAGATCGATCTGGTAGAGCACTTCTTCCGCGCCGAGCGCGAACGTGGAAGCGAGAAGAATCGTGACGACAATCGCGAGGCGTTTCGGCATGACTTCACTCCCGCGGCAAACCTATCACTGGTTTTCAAGGAGGCGGGTGCAGGTCCGCAGGGGCCTGTCCCCGGGGCGAATCAGGATGCGGGTGCAGGTCCGTAGGACCTGTCCCCGCGACTACTGAGGGGACTTCGGTGGCTCGCCGCTCGGAACGCCGGTCGGCGGCTGGCCCGGCGCCGATTGCACCGCCGTCCCCGGCGGATACGCGAAGCTTCGGCCCTCGCGGTAGTCGCCGGGCGACGCCGGAAACGGCAGCGTCTGTCCCGGAACCTGCTTCGCATCCCAGTCGGGACGATAGTCGCGCATGGGGTTCAAGAGAGCCTTTCCATCCGGCGCTTCTCCAGGGCGCGTCGCGCTCGCAGTGCCGGCAGCCGTGGTGCCGGCCGCTCCTTCACCGGTAGGCCCCAAGACGACGAGCTCTCCGGGCCGGAATTTGCGCACTCCCGTCTTCGCCAGCGGGATCGTCACCACCCGCCGGACCTCAGAGCGCCTCAAGCTCATGAGAGCGCCGTCGGGGTGGCGGGAGAAGACGAGCCGGGTTCCGTGGGGAACCGGCGGCGCGAGCGCCAGGAGCTCCTGCCCGCCCGCGAGCTCGATCTTGTAGACCATCGGCTCGGCCGCGCCCGCCCGCAGCGGGGCGAGAATTGCGACGAATACCGCAGCGACCAGAAGACGGGCCACGAACCGCATACCGGAGATTCTTGCACGTTCCGCGCCGCCCGGAGCAAGTCGCGGGGACAGGCCCGCGGGCCTGCACCCGCATCCTTATTCCGTCTGGCGAATGAATAGAATGGGCGGCTTTCGAGACATGAACCAGGAGAACCCCCGTCCCGCCGCAGATCTCTCCGCCCTCCGCATCCGGAGGGAGCCGGAGAGGTCCGGCCGCCCGAAGGGCGTGCTGCTGGGTGGCGCGATTCTGGTGGTCGCGGCCGGAGCCGCAGCCTACTTTTTCGCCGGCCGATCGTTGCGCCCGAGGTCTGTCGAGGCGGTGACCGCGTCTCTTTTGACCGAGGGTCAGGCGACCACGCTCCTGACGTCCACCGGCTACGTCGAGGCGGAGCGCAAGGCGGACCTCTCCCCGAAGATCACGTCCCGGATCACCGAGCTGAACGTCACCGAAGGCTCGCGCGTGAAGACGGGTGACGTCATCGCGCGGCTCGATCACACGGACTTAGACGCACAGCTCGCGGAAAAACAGGCCGCATGGGTCAACGCGCGGGCGGAGCTCGACAGGCAGCACTCCCTTCACGAGCAGGGGCTCGCCCCGAAGGCGTCGCTCGACGCCGCCGTGGCGGCCGAAGCGACGAGCCGCGCCGCCGTGCGATACGTCCGCGCTCTGCTCGACTACACGGTGATCCGGGCGCCCTTTGGGGGGGTCGTCACCGCCAAGCGCGCGTTCGTGGGCGAAGCGGTCTCGCCGTTCGGCTCTTCGCCTTCGGGCGGCGGCTCGGGCGGCGCGATCGTAACCCTCGTGGAATTCTCGACGCTCTACGTCGGAGCGGACGTCAACGAAGCAAACCTGTCGAAGCTGGGCCCGAAGCAGCCAGCGGAGATCACGCTGGACGCCGTACCGGACAAGACCTACCACGGGTTCCTGAGGCAGATCGTGCCGGCGGCCGACCGGCAGAAGGCGACGGTTCGGGTGAAGGTTTCGTTTCTCGACGCGGATGACAAAATCTTGCCGGATCTGTCGGCGCGAGTCTCGTTCACCGCGGAGCCGACGCGGGGAAAAACCGGTCGCACGCGCGTGCTCGTCCCGAAGTCCGCGATCCGGACCGTCGATGGCAAGACCGGCGTTTTTCGGATCGTCGACGGTCGCGCGCGATTCCAGGCGGTGAAAGCGGGCGGGCAGATCGAGGATCAGGTGGAAATCGTCGAAGGGCTCTCGGGAGGGGAGCGGCTGGTCTCCTCCTCTTCCGGCGAGATCCGCGACGGCGACCGGGTCCGGGTCGAGGGGGAAAAATCGTGAGCCCGGTCGCTGCAGGGGGAGGAAGAGAGATGAGCGACATCATCGTCGTCGATCACGTCGAGAAGGTCTATCACCGGGATGCCCTCGAGATCCCGGTCCTGAAGGACATTCACCTGATGGTCCCGCAGGGCGAGTTCCTGGCGCTCATGGGTCCCTCCGGCTCCGGCAAGACGACGCTTCTCAACTTGATCGCCGGCATCGATCAGCCCACGCGCGGCCGCATCCTCGTCAGTGGTGTCGACATCTCGACGATCTCCCAGACGCAGCTCGCGCGGTGGCGGTCTCAGACGATCGGGTTCATCTTCCAGCTCTACAACCTGATCCCGGTCTTGACGGCTTTCGAGAACGTCGAGCTGCCGCTCCTCTTGACGAAGCTCTCCCGAGCCGAGAGGCGTCGGCACGTCGAGACCGCGCTCTCGATCGTCGCGCTCTCCGACCGGATGGACCACTACCCGCGCCAGCTCTCCGGCGGCCAGGAGCAACGGGTCGCGATCGCGCGGGCGATCGTCTCGGATCCGTCCATCCTCGTCGCGGACGAGCCCACCGGCGATCTCGACGCGAAGTCGGCAGAGGAAATCCTCGTCCTGTTGAAGCGTCTGAACGAGGAGTTCGGCAAGACGATCGTCGTGGTCACGCACGACCCGAAGGCGGCGTCGCGCGCGCACCGGATGGTGCACCTCGACAAGGGGGTGCTCGAGTCGGACGAGCTCACCGAGACGGGCCACCTCCGGCGGGTGTGAGGGGGCGGCGATGAAGTACTTCCGCCTGATCTGGAAGAACGTCTTCCGGAAGAAGACGCGGACGGTCCTGACGACCGGCTCGATCGTCCTCGTGCTCGTCCTGATCGTCGTGCTGGTTTCGCTGCTGAACGCGATGGAAGCCGACCCGTCGGGGGGTCGCGGGGCGAACCGGCTGGTCGTCCAGCACGCGACGGGGCTCGCGTCGTTCCTGCCGCTCTCGCAGCGGCAGCGCATCGAGCAAATTCCCGGCGTCGTCGCGGTCTCGCCGGAGATCTGGTTCGGAGGCGTGTACAAGGACGACCGGCCGGAGAACTTCTTCGGACAGCTCTCCGCCGATCCGGAGAATTTCTTCGACAAGATCTTCGACGACGCGACGATCGATCCGGCGGTCAATACGGAGTGGAAGGCCACGCGAAGCGGGTTCGTCGCGGGGGAGAATCTCGTGAAGAAGTTCGGCTGGAAGAAAGGGGATCACATCCAGCTCCGCGGGACCTACATTCCCGTCACGCTCGATCTCGTTTACATCGGCAAGTACAACGCCGGCGACGAGTCCAACGTCTTTTTCCAGAACGAGTACCTGAACCAGTCGAAATGGTTCGGCGCGAACCGTGTGACCGGGATCTACTACATGAAGGTCGCTTCGACGCAGGACCTCCCGCGGGTCGCCGCGTCGATCGACCGGATGTTCGAGAACAGCGACGCGCCGACGAAGACGATGACCGAGAA
>DASXSX010000225.1:0-34276 GCA_036505815.1 Thermoanaerobaculia bacterium | reverse complement strand
CGCAGCGTGCGAGCTCGAGCGCGAATGCACGTCCCTGACCTGACGACGCGCCGGTGATCAGTGCGACTTTTCCTTCGAGAGATCGTGCAGCCATGTGCGGCGGAGGGTCTGTTTTCCAAATGTATCATCCGCGCCGCATGGATACGGTGACCCACGGGATCGCGGGCTCCGTCCTCGCTCGGACGCTCACGGAGCGTCCCGCCGCGCGCGCGGCGCTGCTGCTCGGCTTGATCGGCGGGATGCTGCCGGACGTCGACATGTTCTTTCTGAACGGCCGGATCGCGTACCTCCGGGGCCACCGGGGCTGGACGCACTCCTTCGTTCTCCTGCCGGTGTTTGCTCTCGTCCTCGCTGTCCTCGCGAAAGTCGTCTATCGGTTTGCCCGGCACGCGCCGCTTGGGACGCTCTTTCTCTTCGCCGCGGTCGGGATCGTAAGCCACATCTTCTTCGACTGGATCACGTCGTTCGGAATCATGTTCTGGATTCCGTTCAGCCGGCGGCGCTACGCGCTCGACTGGGTTTTCATCCTGGATCCGTTCTTCACCGGGATCGTTTCGCTCACGCTCTTCGCGGCGACGATCTTCCGCGCGAAGGGCCGCCTTCTCTCCACGATCGGATCGTTCCTCCTCGCCGCTTATGTCGCCCTCTGCGCGGTCATGCACGGCCGGGCTCTCCGGGCGTGGAAGCGGATCGACGCTCCGCCGGCGGGTATGAAGGTTGCGGTTCTCCCGCAGTTCCTGTCGCCGTTCCGTTGGCTGGGCATATCGGATCGGGCCGAAGAGATCCACGTCGCGTTCTTCGACATCGGACCTTTCGCGAAGGGAACGCCGTTCCCGCGTCCACCCGAGCGGGTCTCGCAGATCTTCTCGAGCCTGTCGGACTATTACGCGCCCCCGGAACGTACTCGGATCCGGCGCTATGCCAAGCCGGTCGCCTCGGCCGCCCTCGCGGAGGCCGAGAATCTGCCGGACGTGCGCGTCTACCTCGACTTCGCGCGGTTTCCGCTGGCGACCGTGCGGGCGGAGCCGGACGGCGCGACCTCCGTCTCGTTCCAGGACCTGCGGTTCCTGCCCTGGTTTTCGGGCCCCTGGGAACGCGAGAGAGGCCGTGGCATGCGGTTTCGCCGCCAGCCGTTCGTCTACAGGATCCGGCTAGATCGCGCCGGCAGACGGCTCGACGGGAGCTTCGTCGGGAGCGCGATCGACTGAGAGGAGCGGCGCGTCGACCGCCGGAGCCGGAACGTAGGAGTACTCGGGAGAGGGAACCCGGATGAGCGCCTCGGAAACGCCCGCGTAGTAACCGACTTTGAGCAGCGACCGCAGGAAGACGAATACCTGCTGCGCCAGGATGAGCGGCACGAGCGCGAACCGCGCCTCGCCGCCGGCCGACGGGTCGAGAACGATCCAGAGAACGTACAGCGCAGCCCCCGAAAGCAGATAGAGGAGCAGGACCCCAAAGAGCCGGGCGGGCCGGGAGAACGCCGCCGCCAGGCCCGCGAAGAAACGGGAAAAGGCGGGGAGATCGGGCCGTGCGACCCAAATCGCGCGGACCGAGTCGGCGACGAGCTTGATCGCGGCGAGGACCATCAGGAACGCCAGCAGCCGCGCGGCGGTCAAAGCCATCGCCTGGCCTTCCGTGTCGAGGTCGTTCAACCGATCGCGCCACGCTTCTCCCGTGGCCAAATAGATCCAGCGATACGCCGCGAGCGCCGACGCCATCGCGGCCAGTGTGAATGCGAGGAAGGCGGGGAACCGGCGCATTCCTTCGCGGCCGAACACGACGAGAGAGCCTTGCGGCTCCCGCAACGCGCCGAAGATTCCCCCGAGCGCAAACGCGTGCAGCACGATTCCGAGAAGGACGAGGGAAATTGCCGTCGCGCCGATGCCCTGAAGGTCCGCGAGCGCGCTCGACTTCACTCCCTCGACGCTCGTCGCGTTCTCGACGGCGTCGGAGAAGTTGCCGAGGAGGTCCGGATGGACGCGGCGGACCGTCTCCCACCAACCGAAGTCTGGATCGGCGACCATTCGAGCGCCGCTCGAAGAGTGATCGAGGAGGGCATGGAGCGCGTTCGACACCGGAAGCACGAGAACTGACGCGAGCAGAAGCTGGATCAGCCACAGCGAGGCGGCGAGGTAAGGCCTCGAAAGCGAAAGCTTCAAGCCCCGCGCGAAGCAGCCGGCCGCCGACACTTGGCCTCTCACCACGCGATCGTCAGCGAGTCGATCAGATTCTGCATCCAGAAGACCGCGCGCGCCGTCCAGCGAGACGCTGCGCGCGGGTCCGCCTGGACGAGCCGCCCGTTGTTGGTCCGGTCGACGTCGAGCAGTATCTTCTCGTTCGGGTCCACAATGGCTTCGATCAGGCGCGGGCCGCGGTCGACCCGGAAACGCTTCCACCGCGCCTCGCCGTCCCACGCCGAGCGGTACGTGTGGCCGCCTTCGAACCGCAGAACGATGTCGACCGGCATCGCGACCTCTCCGCGGCGTGCGACCGTGACGACCGTCTCCCAGCCCTTCGCCGCCGCGAGCTCCGGCGGGGGTTTCTCGACCAGGCGGCCGTCCGACTCGAAGAGCCCTTTCGGCGGGGTCCACTTTTCCGACTTCGCCTGCACGACCGCGTAGTCGACCGAGCCGGACGAGAAGAACGTGCGGTCGAAAAACCAGCGGTAGTCCCGCCCGGTCGCGTCCTGCACCGCCGCGATCCAATCCGCCGTCGCCGGATGCCGGAAGCGCCAGCGGTCCGCGTAGAGGCGCAGCGCCCGGTTCATCGTGGGAGTTCCGAGGAGCCGCTCCAGCGTCGCCATCGCGAGCGCCGTCTTCGAGTAGATGTGTGCCCCGTAACTCGCGCGCGTCCGGAACTTCCACGCGGGAGACGCCAGGACGTCTTCCGTCGCGACCGCGAAGTAGCGCCGGTTCGTGTCGAGCGGCCGGTGGATGGCGACTCCGATCGGGAACCGGAATCCGAAGGCCGTGAGTACCGGGTGACTCGATCCGTACGCGGCGCCGACGACGCGGTCCTCCATGTACTCGTTGAATCCCTCGTCGAGCCACGGTTCCTCGAACTCGTTCGACGCGAGCAGGCCATAGAAGTACTGATGCCCGAACTCGTGGATGGTGACGCCCTCGGGACTCTGGACGTTCGCCGGCGCCATCCGATGGGTGCCGCCGGTGATGAAGGTCGGATATTCCATTCCTCCCGCGCCGCCGGCGCCCCACGGGGGATCGACGACCGTCAGCGTGGAGTACGGGTACGGTCCGAGCACCCGACCGTAGCCGGAGAGAGCAGTCTTCGTCGCCGTGAGGTATCGCCCCTGCTGACTGCGGTGCTCGGGCTGAAGAAAGAGATGGATCTGCGTGTCCGCGACGCCGGGCTCCCGGAAAATGTCTTCCACGACGAGGTAGTCCGGATCGGCCGTCCACGCGAAGTCGTGAACGCTCTCCTGACGGAAGCGGTAGAGCACGCGGTCGCCGGGAAGGTCCCGCTCCTCGACCCGGACCCCGGTCGCGCCCACCTTCCCGCGATAGCGCGCCGGCACGTCGATCGAGACGTCATAGTCGCCGAAGTCGGCGAAGAACTCGCTCGAAGCGTGAAACTGGTGGCAGTTCCACCCCTTTTCCTGGAGAACCGCGATCTTCGGGAACCACTGGCCGACCAGGAAGAAGTCGCCTTTCCAGCCGGTGCGCGTCGAGACGCGCGGCAGCCGCGAACGAAAGTCGATTGAGACCGAAATCGTCTCGCCGGGAGCGACCGCGCGGGGGAGCTGGACCTCGGCAACCGTGCGGTCATAAGGGTTGCCGTCGTCCGGCGAGATGTACGACAGCGCCGGCGCGAGATCGCTTCCGTCGGCGAGCGTCATTCGCGTGAGCTCGATCGAGCCCCACGACTCGCGCAGCCGGTTTCCGCGATGCTCGCCTCCCGACTCCCGCCAGAACGTCGAGAGCGTGTTGCGGAACGCGTTCAGATAGAGGTGGAACTGCAGCGTCGGCGCCGCCTTCGTGGTCGTGTTCGTCCAGGTCAGGAGCTCCGTGCCTTCGACCGTCTTTTTCTCGGTGTCGAGTCGGCACGAAATCTGGTACGACGCGATCGGGCGGGTGAGCGGTGCGGCGGTCAGAGAGCCGCCTGTACCGAAGAGGACGGAGAGCGCGGTCGACGCATATCCGGCGAAAGCGAGAAGCGAGCTTCTCCCCTTTGCCGGCGGCATCCGCCAGACTGTAGCATGGGCGACCGATGAGAAAAGCCGCTCTCGACGCGGGTTCCGGCACTCTCGACCCCGCGCGGCGCGCGGAAGAATTGCGCGCCGAAATTCTCCGCCACGAGAGGCTCTACTACGTCGAAGCGCGACCCGAGGTCACCGACGCCGAGTTCGACCGGCTGATGTCGGAGCTCGCCACCATCGAGAGCCTCCATCCCGATCTCGCGACCGCCGACTCGCCGACGCGGCGGGTGGGCGGCGAGCCGGCGGAGGGGTTCGCGACCGTCGAGCATGCGATCCCGATGCTCTCTCTCGAGAACGCGTATTCCTGGGAGGAGGCGGAGGCCTGGCGCGCCCGGGTCGTCCGCGTGCTGGGAGAGGAGCCCCCGGGCTACGTCGCGGAGCTCAAGATCGACGGCCTGTCGATATCGCTCCGCTTTGAGGACGGCGTGCTCGTGCGGGGCGCCACGCGCGGTGACGGTTTCCGCGGCGAAGATGTCACGGAAAACGTCCGCACGATCCGCGCGATCCCGCTGCGTATCCCGGAGTCCGCTCCGCTCGAGGTGCGTGGAGAGGTGTTCTATCCGCGCTCCGCGTTTCGGAAGCTGAACGCCGACCGGGAGGCGGCGGGGGAGCCGATGCTCGCCAACCCGCGCAACGCGGCGGCGGGAACGATCCGGCTGCTCGACTCGCGGGTCACGGCGAAGAGGGGGCTCGCCGCCTGGATGTATTCGATCGCCGAAAGCCGGAACCCGCCGGCCACACAGGCCGAGACGCTCGACCGCCTCCGGGCGCTCAATCTTCCGACACATCCGTACTGGCAACGGTGCGTCACGTTCGAGGAAGTCCGGAGCTTCGTCGACCGGTGGGAAAACGACCGCGCCGATCTCGACTTCGAGACCGACGGCGTCGTGGTCAAGGTGGACGACCGGGGCCTCCAGGCGGAGCTCGGCTCGACCGCCAAGTCGCCGCGCTGGGCGCTCGCGTTCAAGTACCCCGCCGAGGAGGCGACGACGGTCGTGCGCCGGATCTCGGTGCAGGTGGGACGGACGGGGACGCTGACGCCCGTCGCCCACTTCGACCCGATCGTTCTCGCCGGGACCACCGTGAAGCGCGCGACCCTGCACAACTACGAGGACCTCGCCCGGAAGGACGTTCGGGTGGGAGACGCGGTCGTCGTCGAGAAAGGGGGCGACGTGATCCCGAAGGTCGTCCGCGTCGTGCCGGAGAAGCGGCCGCCGGACAGCGTGCCCTTTGCGATGCCCGCGCTCTGTCCGGTCTGCAGCGATCCGGTCGTCCGGGAGAAGGGCGAGGTCGCGACGCGGTGCGTCAACCCCGCCTGTCCCGCGATGGTGCGTGAAGCGCTGCGGCACTTCTGCTCACGGCGGGCGATGAAAATCGAAGGGCTCGGCGAGAAGCTAGTCGATCAGCTCGTGCGCGAGGGGCTGCTGTCCGACGTCGCCTCGATCTATGCGCTCGCGGCCGACGATCTGTCTCGTCTCGAGCGCTGGGGCGAGAAGTCCGCGGCGAACCTGCTCGGGGAGATCGAGCGCAGCAAGGAGAACGATCTCTCGCGGCTCCTCTTTGCGCTGGGTATCCGGCACGTCGGGGAGAAGGCGGCGGCGACACTGGCGCGGCGGTTCGCGTCGTTGGACGACGTGATGGCGGCGAGCGAGGAAGAGCTCCAGAACGTGGACGAAGTCGGCCCGAACACCGCTGCCGCGATCGTGGCCTGGTTCTCGCACCCGCGCCACCGCGAGCTCGTCGAGAAGCTGCGGAGCCGGGGCGTCAACTTCCTCTCGAGGCAGAGCCGGCCGGCGGCCGAAGGTCCGCTCGCCGGGAAGACCGTCGTCGTGACGGGAACGCTGCCCGGTGTGACCCGGGAAGAGGCGGCGCGGAGGCTCGAGGCCGCGGGAGCGAAGATTTCGGGCTCCGTTTCGAAGAAGACGGGCTTCGTCCTTGCCGGCGAGGCCGCCGGGTCGAAGCTCGAAAAGGCGAGGGCGCTCGGCGTACCCACGGTGACGTGGGACGAGATGCTCGAGATCCTCGAAGGAGGCAGCTAGTCGTGGAAATCCCCGCACGCGTCGTCGTCTACTCCCCGATCCTCGAGCTCAAGAACCGGCCGGCGACGCTCGTCGCGATCTCGCCCCACGGTTACTACGAAGTGCGCCTCGAGATCGGCGAGCGCAACCACACGGCGCTCCTTCCGATCGGCGGGACCGGCCTCATTTTTCAGGAGCCCAACGTGACCGGCGAGCCGATTCCCGAGATCGAGAGGTAGCGGGGGCCCACCGGAGTCAGGAGCCCGCGGAGGGGAGCGACTCGCGCGCGGCCGTCTCGAGGGCGTCCGCGATCTCCCGGACTTCCCGCTCGTCGCTTCCTTCCACCAGGATGCGCAGAAGTGGCTCCGTTCCGGAGTAGCGGAGGAACACGCGGCCGCGGTCGCCAAGACGTTGCTTCGCCCGAGCCACGGCGCGCGACAGAGCGGGGGAGCCTTCAAGCGGCTCCCGGCGCGAAACGCGCACGTTGCGCAGCGCCTGGGGACTCTTCTCGAGGGTTGCGAGCTTCGAAAGGGGTTTCCCTGCGTCCGAGAGGATCGAGGCCACGACGAGCGCGGTCTGGATCCCGTCACCCGCCGGAGAGAGCGGGGCGAAAAGAATGTGCCCGGAGGTTTCCCCGCCGAGCTGCGAGCCGGTTTCCTCCATGAGCCCCGCGACGTTGCGGTCGCCGACTGCCGCGCGGTGAAACGGGATGCCTTCGCGGGCGAGCGCTCTCTCGAGGCCGAAGTTCGACATCACCGTCCCGACGACGCCGCCTCTCCCCAAGCGCCCCTCTTTTTTCCAGCGCCGCGCGACCATCCAGAGGACGTCGTCGCCGTCTAAGAGTCTCCCCGTCTCGTCGGCGAAGATCGCGCGGTCCGCGTCGCCGTCGAGCGCGACCCCCATGTCCGCTCCGATGCGGCGGGTCTCGCGCGCCATGCCGTCCGGATACATCGCCCCGCACTGATCGTTGATGTTCCTTCCGTCGGGGCGGTCCGCCGTCGGAGTGACCCGGCAGCCGGCGCGCTGCAGGGCTTCCGGGCCCACGCGGTACGCCGCCCCGTTCCCGGCGTCGAGGAGCACCGCGATTTCGCGCAACGGCCGGTGGAGCCGCGAGAGGAGCCGCTCGAGGTAGGTCTCGGCGAGCGCGGGATCGACTGTGAGCGGCGAGGCGCCCCTCTCGCCCAAGTCCTCTCCTGGGGGGAGAGAAAGCAGCTTCTCCTCCAGCCCCTCCTCCTTCTCGTCCGGCCATTTGCGCCCGTCGCGCCCGAACACCTTCACCCCGTTGTCCTCGTACGGGTTGTGCGACGCCGAGACGGAGATGCCCGCGCCGGCTTTAAGCGCGAGGACCAGCTCGGCGACGGCGGGAGTCGGAACCACGCCGGCCGATGCGACCGCGCAGCCCGACTCTTCCAATCCCGCCGAGAGCTCCGCGGCCATCGCCGGCGTCGACTCCCGCGTGTCGCCTCCGAGGACGACTGTCCGCGCGCCCTCCCGATGCACGCTCGCTCCGACTTCACGCCCGAGCGTCTTGAGTGAACGCGGATCGAGCGGGAAGACCCCCGCGCGCCCCCGCAGTCCGTCGGTCCCGAAGAGCCTCAACGTGCGGCGGCGCCCGCCGTCTCGGTGGGGGTCTTCGTCGGAGCCGGACCGATTCGCACGGTCACGTTGACGACCTGTCCCTCGCGCACCCGCACGCCCGGCGCGTCCGGCAGGACCGTCGTCGTGGCGGAGAACGTCGCGGCGCGGTTCGCGAGAGAGACCGGCTCGGTCCCGATGCCCGTCATCTTCGCGAGCGCGGTGGCCGGTCCCATGACGCGCGCTATCTTCGGCTCCACGCTGACGTCCACGACCTGCGAGCCCGGGGCGACTTCGCCGGAGAGGGCGGGCACGATCGGAAGAAGTTTCTCGGCCACCTTGTCCAGGAGGACCCGCACTTCACCCGGGGAGAGGGCGATGACCTCCACTTCCGGCGGGACGTTGATGTCCTCGGGGGCGAGCCGATAGGTCTTTTCTCCCGGTGTGGCGTTCAGGAGGTCGATCACCGCTTCGAGCTTCTCGGGCTCCAGCCCTCGAAGCGCCGTGAAGGGACCCCGGACCCGAACGTCGACGGCGCCCGGGAGCGGCGACGCGACGATCGTCCGGAACGGGATGTTCACGAGCGAAAGCGGGATGCGATAGCTGCGCTCGGAGATCCGCTCGCGCCTCTCGCCGGAGAGCGCGAACCACACGGCGACGGCGATGGCCAGCGCGAGGATCTTCAGCCCCAGGTTTCGGAAGAAGAATCGCCTGCGAGCCATCGTTCCCGGCCTCCTAAGCGCTCGTCGCGAACTCGCGGTAGAGGAGATCTCGAAGCGATTTGCCGTCGAGGTCTTCGATCAACTGGCCGTCACGGGCGAGCGAGATGGTGCCGCGCTCTTCGGACACGACGATCGCGAGCGCGTCGGTCTCCTCGGTCACGCCGATCGCCGCGCGGTGGCGGGTGCCGAACCGCTTCGAGAGTCCCTCCTTGAGCGAGAGCGGGAGGAAGCAGGCGGCGGCCGCGACCCGCTCGCGCGAAATGATGACGGCGCCGTCGTGGAGCGGAGTGCCGGGAGCGAAGAGGTTCACCAGCAGGTCGTACGAGATGGCCGCGTCGACCGGCACGCCGTTCTCGATGTACGTCTTCAGGCCTTCGCGTCTCTCGAGGACGATGAGCGCGCCGATCCGTCGGGTCGAGAGCGAGGTCGCCGCGAGCACGAGGTCGGAGACGGTCTCCTCGGCATGGTAGCCGGAGAAGAGAGAGAAAAACGGAGTCCGTCCGAAGGCCGCAAGCGCGCGCCGCAGCTCCGCCGCGAAGAGGACGATGATCGCGAACGGCAGGTAGAAGATCAGAGCCGTCAACACCGTTCGCAGCGCCACGAGCTTCAGTACCACGGAAATCCAGTAGACGACGAGCACCACGATCAGCCCGAAGACCATCTGGACGGCGCGCGTCCCGCGAATCAGCCGCAGCAGGAAGTAGACGACCAGCGCCACAATTGCGATGTCGACAGCGTCGCGCCAGGTGAAGGAAAAATGGGACAGCGAGCCGAAGCGCGCCGAGAGGGCGTCGATCACCGCGCTGCCGCCCCGGCCGGCTGGCGCGCGGTCGGGCTTTCGATCGCCTCGAGCATCTTGAGGAATCGCACGGACTCCTCCACGTCGTGGACTCGCGCGACGGCCGCTCCGGCCGCGCGCGCCGCGGCCAGCGCCGCGAGCGAGCCGGGCAGCCGGTCAACCGTCGGGGCGTCGTCGCGGACCCCGGAAAAACGCCGAACGAACGCCTTCCGGGAGGCGCCGACCGCGATGGGAAAGCCGAGCGAGCGGAACGCGGCGAGGTATCGAAGAAGGACCAGGTTGCCTTCGGCGCTCTTTCCGAAACCGAGGCCGGGATCAACCGCGATCCGGTCGGAGGCCACGCCCGCCTCAATCGCCTTCGAGGCGGCTGTCGCGAGCTCCGAGGCGACGTCAGCGACGGGGTGACCGTAGGAAGTGTCGGCCTGCATCGTCGCGGGATCGGTGCCCCGCATATGCATGAGCAGGACCGCGGCATTCTCCTCGAGGAGGACGGGCAGCATCTCCGGATCGTAGCGAAGCGCGGACACGTCGTTGACCACGTCCGCGCCCGCCGCGAAAGCGGCGCGCGCCACCGCGGCCTTGCGCGTGTCGATCGAGACCGGGCGGTCGGTCGCGCGGCGGATTCCCTCGACGACCGGAACGACCCGCGCGATCTCCTCGTCGGCCGGAACGGTCGCGGCCTGCCCGTAGGACGCCGGCCGGGTCGACTCACCACCGACGTCCACGATGGCGGCGCCGGCTTCGAACATCTCGAGCGCCCGCACGACCGCCCGTTCCGCGTCGAAGTACAGACCGCCGTCGGAGAACGAGTCCGGGGTCACGTTCACGACTCCCATCACGGCCGGGCTCGACGAAAGATCGAGACGCCGTCCGCGCGCGAGCGTGAGAAAAGGCCGGGTACTCTCCGCATGCGCAAACGCCCGGAGCGCGCGCTCGCGCAGGCTCGCGGGCAGCGCCTTGAGACTCTCGGCCCGTCGGGCGCGGGAGAGGACGACGGGCGGAGAGTGGGAGCCTTCGAAGCGGACGACGTCCACCGGAAACTCGGACGCGGAAAAAGTGGCCGGCCGGAACCCGTCCCAGGAACAGATCTCGCGGAGCGACTGGGAGCCGTGCGCTGGGAAGACGAGATCGGCCGTGACCACCACGCCCGGAGTCTAGCCCGGACTACTCCTCGTCGGCGGACGGTCCGTAGATCGGCGGCAGAGGGACGTCGTTCAATCGCAGATACACCGAGAGCTGGCCGCGATGGTGGATCAGGTGGTTCATGAAGACGCGGCGCAGGATGCTCGCCTTCGATATCTGATAGCGGGTCGTTCCGGCGCGCGTGACGGCGAAGCGCTCTCGAAGGTCTTCGTCGGACTTGCGCGCGATCGAGGCGCGGCTCGCGGAAACGTTCTCGTCGAACCGCGCCAGGAGCTGGCCGACCGACTCGTAGTCTGGGGACCCGCGTGTGCCGACCTCGAAGGAGCTCTCGTCGATTCGCACGCCCCAGCGCGCGAGCTCGGCCACATGGCCCGCGAGCTCCTTCAAGGTCATGGATTTCGGATGGGGCCGCCAACCGAGGCGGTCCGACGGCACGCGCTCGAGCACGCGCCGCGTCGTCTCCATCTCGACATCGAACTCGCGGACGAAGATTTCGGAGATGGACATGGGATCAACGCTGAATTCTTTCGAAACATGAAGGCATCGAGGTCAATTCAGGAATTCAGCGTTGACCCCTGCTCAAGCCGGCTCGGGCACCAGCGGCCCGACGTCGTCGGCGACCTCGGGGGCTCCGGGCGGCGTCACGATCGGAGGCCGCGGCGGACCGGACTTGCGCAGCTTGGAGATGTCGGCGCCCGTTTCCTCCGCGATGATCTGGAGGACTTCCTCGCCGTCGAGAACTTCCTTCTCGAGGAGGGTCCGGGCGAGCCGGTGCATCACCTTCTCGTGATCGGTGACGATCTTTTCCGCCCGCTGGTAGGCCTCCGTCACGATCTTCTTGACCTGCGCGTCGATCTGGTTCGCGGTCGACTCCGAGTAGTCCTGGGTGCGACCGAAATCCCTCCCGAGGAAGATCTCCCCCTCCGGTTTCCCGAAGGTCAGCGGTCCGAGCTCGCTCATGCCCCACTCGCAGACCATCTTACGGGCGAGATCGGTCGCCTTTTCGATGTCGTTTCCCGCCCCGGTCGTCATGTGTCCGAGGAACCGCTCTTCCGAGATGCGGCCGCCCATCATGACCGTGATGGTCGCTTCGAGGTACTCCTTCGTGTGGGAATACTTGTCCTCGGTCGGGAGCTGCATCGTCACGCCGAGCGCGCGCCCGCGCGGGATGATCGTGACCTTGTGGATCGGGTCGGCGTCGGGAAGCATCGCCGCGACGAGAGCGTGCCCTCCCTCGTGGTACGCCGTGTTCTTCTTCTCCTCTTCGGTCATGATCATCGACTTGCGCTCCGGACCCATCATGACCTTGTCCTTCGCGTACTCGAAGTCGATCATCTCGACCTTTTTCTTGTTGAACCGCGCCGCGTTCAGAGCCGCCTCGTTGACGAGGTTGGCGAGATCGGCGCCCGAGAATCCGGGCGTGCCGCGCGCGATGATCGAGAGGTCCACGTTTTCCGAAAGTGGGGTCGAACGCGTATGGACCTTCAGAATCTGCTCGCGGCCGCGCAGGTCCGGCCGATCCACGACGACGCGGCGGTCGAAGCGGCCGGGCCGGAGCAGGGCCGGGTCGAGAACGTCCGGCCGGTTGGTCGCCGCGACGAGAATGACACCCTCGTTGGTGTCGAAGCCGTCCATTTCGACGAGGAGCGCGTTCAGCGTCTGCTCGCGCTCGTCGTGACCGCCGCCGAGGCCCGCTCCGCGGTGCCGTCCGACGGCGTCGATCTCGTCGATGAAAATGATGCAGGGCGCGTTCTTCTTGCCCTGCTCGAAGAGATCGCGAACGCGGGAAGCGCCGACTCCGACGAACATCTCGACGAAATCCGAGCCGGAGATCGTAAAGAACGGGACGTTCGCCTCGCCCGCGACAGAGCGCGCGAGAAGGGTCTTGCCGGTTCCGGGAGGCCCCATCAGAAGGACTCCCTTGGGGATCTTTCCGCCGAGCTTCTGAAATCGCTGCGGGTCCTTCAGGAACTCGATGATCTCCTGCAGCTCGACCTTCGCCTCTTCGACGCCCGCGACGTCCTTGAACGTGACCTTCTTCTGGGTCGGCGTCAGGAGCTTCGCGCGCGACTTGCCGAACGAGAGAGCCTTGTTCCCACCCGCCTGCATCTGGCGCATGATCACGAACCAGATCGCCACCAGCAGGATGAGCGGGCCGTACATCACGAGAGCCGAGACGAACGAGGAATCCTTGAGAGGAGTGATTTCGATCTCGACGCCCCGCGCGCGGAGGTCTTTGACGAGGTCCGGGTAGTTGGCGGCGTACGTCTTGAAGAGCGGCTCGCGGCGTCCCGCAGAGGGGGAATAAGTCCCCCGGATCTCCTCTCCTCGGATCGTGACTTTCTGGATGTGTCCCTGAGCGACCTGATCCAGGAACTGGGAAAAGCTGATCTCCTCGACTGCGGTGGCTCCGGTCTTGAAGACGTTCCACGCCAGGATGATCAGCACGAGGATGACCATCCAAAGCAGAAGGTTCTTGATAGTGGCGTTCAACCGAGTGACTCCCTTCGATCGCCCAGAATAACGGACACCGCGCGTCGATTATTGCCCTTTTTGAGCCGGGTTGCCTCCCATGCGAGCCGGACCTCGAATCGCTCTCCGCGCCGGCGAAAACGGATCAGCCGTCCCGCCTCGAAACGAAAGTCGGCGCCGCCGGCGAGAAGCCGAACGATCTGCTCCCGCTCTCTGCCGGTCAACGGAGCTTTTCCAGGCGCGGCGAAGGCAACCGCAGACTCGAGAACGGCGCGCCGCCGGAGCTCTGTGGTCGAGCGCTCGAGCAGTCTCGCATCGACGATCACGACGTTCCTGCCGATCACGATCGCGGGCCGGATCTTCTCTTCGAAATTCCGGTCCAGCCGCTCGCGGCGGCGCGCGAGCCGTTCCACGCGCCGCGTAATCGTGTTTCGCTCCTTCTCTCCCAGCGTCGCGAGAACCTCTCTGCGGAGCCGATTCCGGTCGAGATGGAGATCGCCGTTCGAGGCATCTCGGCGAAAGGACAGACCGCGCGCCGCGAGAAACTCCAGAATCTGGGCGCGCGAGACGGTGAGCATCGGCCGGACGACACCGTCCGCGCGGCTTTCGCGAGGCCCCGCCAGGCTCGCGAGGCCGCCCTTGCGCTCGCGCGCGAGCAGGTAAGACTCGATCCGGTCCTCCCGCTGGTGTGCGGTCGCGATCCGCGAAGCCCCGACTTCGCGCGCCATGTCCAAGAGCGCGTCGTAGCGAACGCGCCGGGCGCCCGCTTCCGGAGAGAGACCGAGCCGCCGCGACTCCGCGCGCGCATCCCGCCGTCGCGATAGGAAAGGAAGCCCGAGCCGCCGGGCATGAGCGGCGACGAACCGCAGGTCGCGGTCGGCCTCCCGCCCGCGCCAGCCGTGGTGGACGTGCGCGACCGAGAGGCGCCAGCCGGTCGTCGGCGCGAGCTCCGCCGCGCCGTACAGAAGCGCCATCGAGTCGGCGCCGCCGGAGATGGCGAGGAGAACCGTCGAGCCGGGAGGAAGGAGGCCCTTCTCCGCGGCTCTGGCGAGCGCGCGGCCAACCGCGTCCATTCCTAATAGTACGACGCGAACGCGTGCCTCGGGTTCAGTCCGGCGGACAACCGATGCATCAAGGTGGCGGTGCAATGATTTGAATCGAAGGACGCGCGTCGCGGTCAGCCGCCCGTTCCGTCATGCCCTCCGGCGTTTCCGGGCCCGCGCGAGTTCGCCCGTAAACTCCGCGAAGCGCTCTGACGCTCCTTCTCGCATGCTCCAAGCCCGGATCCGGTTGATTTCGACCCTGTTTGTCAGAGCGATGCGCACCGCTGCATCGAGGCTCTGCCGATCATTCCAGTGATAGAACGCTGCAAGTCGGTCGCGGCAGGAGTCGGTGGCCGAAAGAATCCGAATCGCCGAGCCGAAGGAGCGGATTCTCTTCCGGACCGGTTTGACCGCAAGGTCGCGGCCGATCCCGAGTGGGCCTGACGGAAACTCGACGAAGAACCGCGTCTGCGGATGGAAATACTGATCCCGGCGCCGGCAAAAGCCGAGCCCTGCCATCGCGTGGTCGAGCCAGCGCTGCGAAGACGCTGACTGAAGGATGAAATCGACGTCCTCGGACTGATATCCGCCAGCGGTGTGGATCGCTGCGCACGCGCCTCCAGTGAGCACCGCGTGAATGCCCGCTTTCTCCAGGGCTTCGGCCACCGCGAGCGCCACCGTCTGAAGGTTTGATTTCGCGCTGATCTTCAAAGGCGCTTCCCGGTCCTTCTCGGCCTTCGCCGAAGCCGACCGATGCGTTCCCGCAGGTCGTCTTCCGGTTCCGTGAGCCGTTCGAGATATCGCCGCAGCTCGGCGTAGGCGAAGTAGCGGGGCGCAAGGCGGAAGAGCCGCGTTCGGCCTTCCGTTCGCCCCGCTACGAGAGCGTCCGATTCCAAGCTCTTGAGAGCCTTCAGAACACCGGAGACAGGGCGCTGCAGGATCCGAGCGATCTCCCTGGCATAGCTCTCGTCCAGCAACCGGAGAGTCAGGAGCGTCTCGGTTCTCGTGCGACCTCCGAAAGGCGACGATTGCCTGATCACCATAAGCGATCATATGAGCACCAAAAGTGTTCTTTGTCAACACCCTTGGGGAGCGCAACGATGTCCGAACTTGGTGGCGGTGCAGGGACTTGAACCCCGGACACAGCGGATATGAGCCGCTTGCTCTAACCAACTGAGCTACACCGCCGCGGCGGAAGGACCGCGGATGCTACCACAGCGATGCGGCGAATCCCGACGCTCGTCGGCCGCAGCGAGCGACCGTATACTCGTTATGTGCCCGGTCCCTTCGACGGCTGCCAGATCTGTGGCGAGGCGTTCTCCTACAGCCTCACTCGGTGCCCCCTGTGCCATCGCACGGTCTGCGATTCGTGCGCCGTGCGGCGGGGCGGCTGCGTGTTCTGCGGCGACTTGTGCGCACACGCCTTCTTCTTCGGTGAGTCGGACGAGGATTCCGAGACCCCGGAAGCCCAAAGAGAGGAATGAGCTCTCCGGAGGCTCCGGGAATGAGCTCTCCGGAGGCCCCCGCGCCGACCCGGCCTTCGATATTCGGACGCTTCTTCTGGAGAGATCCCAACACCCAGTTTCTTCTGCTGGCGGCGGCGGTCGGCGTCGCGGGCGCGCTCGGGGCTGTCGGGTTCCGCGCGCTCTCCGTGCGGCTGACGAAGCTCCTCTTCGACGCCGAGGACATCGTCGCCGGCGGAGAGTCGCTCCCGCCGCTTCTCCGGATCTTCGTGCCGGCCGCGGGCGCTTTCGTCGGAGGCTGGATCCTTCGCCTTCTCGCCGCGGCCGCCGGGTCGCACGGGATCTCCCAGATGATCGAAGTGGTCCATCTGGGCCGCCGTGCCGTGCGGCTCCGCCCGTCCATCGGTCGGGCCGCCGCTTCCCTTGCGGTCATCTCGACCGGAGGCTCCGAAGGCCGCGAGGGATCGATCATTCAGATGGGCGCCGCATTCGCTTCGGCGCTGTCCCGGCTCGTGAAGGTATCTCCCGAGCGCGCGCGGATTCTTGCCGCCTGCGGCATGGCCGCGGGCGTCGCCGGCGCCTACAACACTCCAATCGCGGCGACGCTCTTCGTCCTCGAGGTCGTGGTCGGCTCGTTCTCGATGGCGCTCTTCGGCCCCGCGGTCGTTTCCGCCGTGATCTCGACGGTGCTCGTGCGATTTCTCCTGGGCGACGAGCCGGTCTATCAGGTCGCCCCTTTCCGCCTGGAGTCGATCCTGGAGTTTCTGCCTTTCGCGGCGATCGGTCTCACTTCGGGGATTGCCTCGGCGTTCTTCGTGCGCACGCTGCGGGCCGCCAAGGATCTCTTCGCTTCGCTCAAGATTTCCCTCCCGATCTCGATGGCCATCGGCGGGGCGGTCGTCGGGCTGATCGGCATCGTGCGGCCCGAGGTGTGGGGGAACGGTTTCGGCGGAACGGACCGGATCCTCCGGGGGAACCCGTCGTTGCTTCTTCTCGGAGAGCTCTTCGTCGGGAAGATCGTCGCCACATCGGCGACCATCGGGTCCGGCGGGGTCGGCGGCGTGTTCACTCCGGCGTTGATGGTCGGCGCTTCGTTGGGCGGAATGATCGCCAAGCTCGCACAGCTCGGCTTCCCTTGGATCGAGTCGCCCGTGGGAGGCTACGCTCTCCTCGGGATGGGCGGCTTCCTCGCGGGCGTGACGCGCGCGCCGCTGCTGGCGATCATCATGATCTTCGAGCTGACCCAGAACACCGCTGTCCTCC
Source organism: Thermoanaerobaculia bacterium (assembly GCA_036505815.1). Classification (GTDB taxonomy): domain Bacteria; phylum Acidobacteriota; class Thermoanaerobaculia; order UBA5066; family Gp7-AA6; genus Gp7-AA6. Next base: position 17,562 of record DASXSX010000225.1, on the reverse strand, counting down.
TACCGATGATGGTGGTCTCCGTCCTCGCGGTTCTTTCGGCGAGGGCGCTCCAGAAGGAGTCGCTTTACATCGAGAACCTGCGCTCGGCCGGAATCGTGTGGGAGAAGACGCCCGAGGCGACCGCTCTCTCCTCGCTGAAGGTTTCCGACGTCATGCGCGAAGACGTCAGGCTCGTGCCGCGCGACATGCCGCTCGCCGAGATCGTCAACGCTTTCCTCCACTCGCGCAGCCTCTACCTCTACGTCGGCGACGAACAGGGCCGGCTCCTCGGAGTGGTCGACCTGCACGACATCAAGGAGTCCCTTCCGGAACGCGACATCTCGAGTCTCGTGATCGCGGAGGATCTCGTGTCCCAGATCCCGTTCGTGACCCCCTCCGAGCCGTTGACGAGCGTCAACGAGAAGCTCTGGTTCCGCGACCTCGGGCAGCTCCCGGTCGTCGATTCGGCCGAGGAGCGGCGCTTCCTGGGGATCGTGACCCGGCGAGACCTGCTCGGCGCCTTCGACCGTGAGGTGCTGCGGCACAACCGGCTCGTCGCGCGCGTCCGCATGTTCCGGGAGGGCGGCGCCGAGATGGACTACTTCGAGCTGCCCGAAAAGCACCGTCTGGTGCAGGTCGACGTGCCGCCGGCGATCGAAGGGCAAACGGTCGCGGACTCCGGCCTGCGGACGCGTTACGGAGTGTCGGTCCTGGCGGTCAAACGCCTGACGAAAGAGGGTCTCGAACGGCGGTTCGTCCCGGGCCCCGCCGACCGGTTGCAGCACGGCGACGTGCTGATCGTTCTCGGCACCGACGAGGCCGTGACGCGGCTGCGCGCCGGGGCGGTCTAGAGGCGGCTCGCCCATCGTTGCTATCCTTGAGCAGGGCGGAGAGCGAAAGTAATCCATCATGAAAAAGGGCGACGCGAGCGAGCTCGTCGCAATCCGCGGGAAGTGGCAGAAGGAGAGGACTCGCCTCTACGACCGGGACACGGGGCTTCCCACGGTCGCGGTGCTCATGGAATCGCTCACGGAGCAGTTGCGGGACAGAGGGGCGCTGTCCGTTCTCTCTTTCTGTCCGGGCTCGGAGGGACGCGTCGAGGAAGTCTGGGGCTGGCAGGCCTACGACGACCTCATGCTCGACTTCGTCCGGCGCCTGAAAGCATTCCAGACCGACGGCATCCTGCCCTCCGGGACGTTCTGCCTGCCGCACGTTTCTTCCGACGAAGTCCTTCTCGTTTTAGCGCCCGACTCCGATGTTCCGCAGGCGCTTGGGGCGCTCGAGCAGAGGGCGGGTGAGCTCGATCAGCTGATCCGCGGATACCTGGCCGAGCGCGCCGACCTCCCCGGTCGCTTCCGTTCGTTCGTGGGCGCTGCGCGCGTCCTCTTCGATTTGCGGCGGCGCCCGGAACGGCTCGTCTATCGCGGGATCCAGGAGGCGCGCGACCGCGTGACGCGGCAGACCGTCCGCGCGGAGATCCGCGGTGGAGCGCTTCTGCAGGAAGCGATCAAACGGGGCGACATGCAGCCTGTCTTCCAGCCGGTCTTCGACCTCGCGACAGGAGAGATGATCGGAATGGAAGCGCTCTCGCGCGGTCCGAAAGGAAGCGAGTTCGAGGCCGGTGAGACGCTGTTCTCGCTCGCCGAGCGCACCGAGCTCCTCGGACCGCTCGAACGCGTCTGCCGGGAAATCTGCCTCGAAGCCGCGGCGAACCGTTACGCCGACCAAAAGCTTTTCATGAATCTTTCGCCGTCGGCCGCCTCCGATCCGGAGTTTCTGGGACCGCGATTCTGCGAGCGCGTCATGGCGCATGGCTTCACGCCGGAGGACATCGTCCTCGAGATCACCGAGCGCACCTACGTCGTGTACGAGAGCCTCTTCCGCGAGGTCCTTTCGCGTTTTCGCGAGCAGGGCTTCGGCATCGCCGTCGACGACGTCGGAACCGGCTACAGCAGCCTGTCTTCCCTGGCCGATATCGAGCCGGACTACCTGAAAATCGACAACGTCTTCGTGCGCGACATCGACCGGCGGCAAAACAAGCAGAACCTGCTCGAGGCTTTGATGAGCTTCGCGCGGAAGATGAAAACGCAGGTGATCGGGGAGGGGATCGAAACTCCGGAGGAGCTGAAGGCGCTCCAGGCGCTCGGCGTCGAGTACGGGCAGGGTTTCCTCCTGGCGCGGCCGATGCCGATCGAGCAGATCGATCGCTATTCCCGGGTGCGGGTCTGAAGATCCTTTTCGCGGGGGGTTAGCTCAGCGGTAGAGCGCCTGCTTTACACGCAGGAAGTCGCAGGTTCGAAACCTGCACCCCCCACCACGGTTCCGTGGCGGTCGCATCGCTTGTGATCACCGATCGCGGTGCGTATGATGCGCGGTTCGCGGGGTCGTAGTTCAGTTGGTTAGAACGCCGGCCTGTCACGCCGGAGGTCGCGGGTTCGAGTCCCGTCGGCCCCGCCAGACATTGTCACCGACTCAGATCCAGAGCCAACAATAGGTACGAATTGGTGCCGTCGCGCCGGCGGTAAATGGGCGTGCAAGGGCGATGCTGACCTGTTCGGCCGGTTTGCTCCTGATGGGGAATGCGATTAAAGGTTCGACCCCCGTTTCCCGCTCCAATAAAGTTCACCGGATGTCGTGATCCGTCCCGGCTGCTTCTGTCACCGGGCGTCAGGCTCGACGGTTACCGAACCAGCCCGCCAGAGAAGGGCATCGCCGCATAGAATCCTCGTCGCCGTCATCCGATGACACTTTCAACCGGCGCCCGCCTCGGCCCCTACGAGATCCTGTCGCCACTCGGCTCCGGCGGGATGGGGGAGGTGTACCGGGCGAAGGACACGAGGCTCGAGCGTACGGTGGCGGTCAAGGTGCTGCCGTCGCACATGTCAGCGTCGCCCGACTCGCTGCAGCGCTTCGAGCGCGAGGCGAAGACGATCTCGCAGCTCTCGCACCCCCACATCTGCGCGCTCTACGACGTGGGAAGGGAAGGGGAGACCGAGTACCTCGTCATGGAGTACCTGGAGGGCGAAACTCTGGCGGATCGGCTGCTCAAGGGGCCTCTGCCGCTCGAGCAGACACTGCGCTACGGGATCCAGATCGCGGACGCCTTGGACAAAGCGCACCGGCAGGGGATCGCGCACCGGGATCTGAAGCCCGGCAACGTGATGCTGACGAAGTCGGGAATCAAGCTCCTGGATTTCGGTCTCGCCAAGGCGATGGCGCCTGCCTCTCCGGTGTCGAGTGTGTCCGTCTTTCCGACTCAAGCGGCAGCGAACCTGACGCAGGAGGGGACGATCCTCGGCACATTCCAATACATGGCGCCGGAGCAACTCGAGGGCAGGGAAGCCGACGCGCGCACCGACATCTTCGCGTTTGGTGCGGTCCTCTACGAGATGGTGACGGGGCAGAAGGCGTTCCGGGGAGGCACGCAGGCGAGCCTCATCTCCGCGATCCTTCGCGACGAGCCGCCGCCGATCTCGGCCGTCTCCCCGCTCGCGCCTCCCGCTTTCGACCGCGTCGTGCGGATCTGTCTCTCGAAGGATCCGGAAGAGCGCTGGCAGAGCGCCCACGACGTGATGAGCGAGCTCCGCTGGATCGCCGAGGCCGGGTCGCAGGCCGGCGTTCCCGCGCCGGTCGTCGCGCGCCGAAAGAACCGGGAACGGATCGCGTGGATTTCCGCCGTGGCCCTCTTCGTACTGCTCTCGGCATCTCTTCTCCTCGTCCCGCGGAAAACGCCGTCTCCATCCTCGGTCCTCCGAACGTCCGTTTTGGTTCCCGAGAAGCAGTTCATCCGTTTCCTTACCCTCTCGCCCGACGGTCGCCGTCTCGCTTTCGTCGCCGCTCCGCCCGGTGGTAAGCGGTCCCTGTGGGTCCGGCCGCTCGACGGGCTTTCCGCGCAACCGCTCGAGCGCACTGAGAACGCAGACTTTCCGTTCTGGTCTCCCGACAGCGGCTCGATCGGGTTCTTCGCCGACGCGAAACTGAAGCGCGTGGATGCCGGAGGCGGCGCGGTTGTCACGCTCTGCGACGCGTCTCCGGCCGGATTGGGCGGCACGTGGAACGGCGATGGGACGATTCTCTTCGGCCTCCCTTCCCGGCCGATCCATCGCGTGGCGGATTCGGGCGGCGCGCCGGAGCCCGTGACGAAGCTCGATACGTCGCGCCGCGAAACGACCCACCGCTATCCCCAGTTCCTTCCGGACGGGCGGCACTTCCTCTATCTCGCAGCGAATCTGGCGGGCGCGCCCGACGACCCGGCGAACCAGGTCAAAGTCGGCTCCCTCGACGGCGGCGGGGATCGCTCCATTCTTCCCGCGTCGTCGAACGCCGTCTACGCGAGCGGCCTACTCCTGTTCATCCGCGACGGAAACCTGCTAGCCCAGGAGTTCGACCCGAAGAAACTCGCGACGTCGGGAACCCCGCGGCCGATCGCGCAGCGGGTCGAGATGAGCAGCTTCTTCTGGAGATGGGGACTCTTCTCGGCGAGCGGGAACGGCCTGGTCGCGTATTCGTCGGCCCTTCAGACCTCGTCACGGCTCGTCTGGCTCGACCGGTCCGGTCGGGAGACCGGCTCGGTCGGAGAGCCGGCACTCTATGTCTCCGCCCCCCGGCTGTCGCCCGACGGCCGGTTTCTCACGGTGGCGATCCTCGACAGCGCTCTGAACAAGCCGGACGTCTGGCTCTACGATCTCGGCCGGCGCGTGCGGACGCGGCTCACCTCCGGGCCTTCCGAGAACGGCGGACCGATCTTTTCCTCGGACGGCTCTCGGATCGTGTTCACGACCGATCGCAAGCACCAGGGGGATCTCTATACGAAGACCGTCTCAGGGCACGGCGGCGAAGAGCCTTTTCTCGAGGGAGAGGGGCAGAGATTCGCGGACGACTGGTCGTCGGACGGACGATTCCTCGCGGTCGAGATCCGGCAGCCGCGGGGCGAGCGGAAGGTCGCTCTATCGATCGTGTCCGCCTCTGGCGACCGGACACCCAAGGTCTTCCTCCAGCGCGGAACCGATCTCGGCGAAGCCCGTTTCTCGCCAGACGGCCGCTGGATCGCCTACACCTCGGAGGAGTCGGGCCGCAGCGAGATCTACCTTGCGGCGTTTCCCGGGCCAGGGAAGCGCTTCCAGGTTTCGCCGAGTGGCGGCACCGCCCCCCGCTGGCGTCGCGATGGCCGGGAGCTCTTCTACCTCGCCGAAGACGGCGCCCTTATGGCGGTCGAGGTTCGGACCGCGGGCGCGCCCGACGTCGGCACCCCGCGGAAGCTCTTCGAGCCGCACCCGCGAGCCCTCGACTACGACGCGTCCTCCGACGGCCAGCGCTTCCTGATCGTCGCCTCCGGCGCCGAATCGTCTCCGCCGATCACGCTCGTCCAGAACTGGGCGGCGGGACTGAAGAAGTGACTCTCGACGCCTGTTGCGCCGGGATTAGCTGGGCGAGTCATCTCTTTCCCGAGCCGGAGCCTCCACCCTTTCGGGCGCGGCGGACTGCGGCTTGCCTCCGGGGATCAAGCTCCGCGAGGAACGGCGCGAAGAAGTTAGTCGCTACGCTGAAGACCCGCGACGACCCGCTCATCGCCAGACCTCACGCGCCGAAAATGTGTTCGCAGGGTCGTCTCGTCCAGCGCCCCACCGAGTAGCTTTTGAACCTGGCTTCTTCGCCGCACGGTGGGAGAGTTCACTGTGAGTTCATTCACGACCCAGACGACAACTGGTGACGGACGGTCCACCTGGCTGCGCGCTGGCCGACTTCAATGGGGGTGCTCCTGCCAGATCGCCGGCCAGGAATGCGCGCCGGCTTTATCCGCCACACCCTCGTCAGATGACCTCCCAGCGGCGGGCGAGCCGGCGCGCCAGCGAGAAGAGAACGACTGCGGCGGCGACGAGGACCGCGACCTGCGGCGCCAGCGCCGGGAGCGGCTCGTCGCGCCAGAAGACCTTCATGAAACCGTCGATAGCCCACGCGTTCAGCGTGATGAGTCCGATCTTCTGGACGCTCTCGGAAAGGAGATAGCGCGGGAACATGCTGCCTCCGAGCGCCGACATGACGAGGATCAGCAGGTTCGAGAGCGCCACGAGCTGCATGCGCGTCCGCGAGAGGGCGGCGAGCACCAGCCCGAAGGCGGAAGCGGCCAGAGCGGTGACGACCGCCATGACGAGGAACCCGGGAACGTGCCGGTGCAGCTCGAGCCCGAAGAAGAGCTCGCCCCAGAGGAACATGACGGTCAATTGCGCAACGGCCACGGTCGCGAGATAGAGGAGCTTGCCCAAGAGGAGCTGCGTCATCGTCACGCGGGTCGAAAGGACCCGGTCGAGAGTTCCGCTCTCGACCTCTTCGATCAACGCGCCGCCGGCGCCCGCGGCCGAGAACAGCAGGAACATCACGCCGAGGCCCGCCGCGAACACGGCGACGGTCGGGTTCTTTTTCTTCTCGCCGAGGACGTCCCGGATTTCCACCGACACGAGGCCGCCGTCCGCAGCTCCGGTCGCCGCCGGGCCGGGCGGCCGCGTCTCCTGCCGCAGGAGCTGGACGTTTTTCTCGAGCGTCGCCTTCTGCTCGGCGGTGAGCCCGCCTCCCCATCGGTCGATCTGCTCGATCCCGGTCTCGGCCATGACATCGGGCATCGACGTCATCGCGACCTTCTGAAGCAGTCCGTAGAGGACCTGCGGGGCGATCGGGTCGGACGTGTCGGCGAGCACCTTCAGGCTCGGGCTGGCTCCCCCCGGCCCGAACCGGATGGGCGCGTTCCCGAAGCCGCGCGGGATGATCAAGGCGAGAGGCACGTCTCCGCCGCGGACGATCGCTTCCGCCGCGGCCGCGTCGGCGATCGGCGCCGTCCGTCCGCCGGGGACGATCGTGCTGTCGATCACGCGCAACCCCTTCTCGCGCTTCAAGGCCTCGACGAACCGCGCCGAGTTGGCGCTGCGATCCTCGTCGACGACGGCGACCGGAATCTGCCGCGTGGCGGCGCGGGACGAGCTGCCGCGGAAGATGCTGGCGAACACCGAGAAGAAGACGACCGGCACGACGAAAGCGAGGACGAACGCCGCGCGGTCGCGCTTCAACTTCGCGAAATGCGTCCGGGCGACCGCGAAGATCATTCGCGCAGCTCCCGGCCCGTCAGCTGAAGAAAAACCGATTCGAGGGTGGCCGTCTTCAACGTGAGATCGCGGATCCGGACGCCATCGTTCCGGAAAGCGGCGAGCAGCTCGGGAATCTCGCGGGCCGGCTCCGTCACCGAGAAATGGACGGTCGAGTCCGAGACCGAGCCTCCCCGCCGCTCGAGGGCCTCCTTCAACGCGGGGGGGACCGGAGACTCGGTCTCGATCGTGAGCGTCTGTTTCGCACCCACGGTCGAGCGGACGAGATCTTCCTTCGTGCCCAGGGCGATGATTTTTCCGTTGTCGATGATCGCGATCCGGTCGCAGAGGCGTTCGGCCTCTTCCATGTAGTGCGTCGTGTACAGCAGAGACACCCCGCCGCGGCGGAGCTCTTCGATCATCTGGTAAATCCTCTCGCGCGACTGCGGATCGACGCCCACGGTCGGCTCGTCGAGCAGCAGGAGCCGGGGTCCGTGGATCGTTCCGGCGGCGATGTTCAGCCGTCGCTTCATTCCACCCGAGAGCCGTTCGGTGCGCTCTTTCGCGCGCTCGGCGAGCCCCGTCCAATGCAGACTGTGCGCGACGGCTTTCTCGAGTGGCTCGCCGCGAAGCCCCTGGAAACGACCGAATGCCGCGAGGTTCTCGGCAGGGGAGAGCAACGGGTAGAGCGCGATCTCCTGCGTCACGTACCCGACGGAGGCCTTCGACCGGGGATCGTCGGGAGGTCGGCCGAACACGCGCACGGTCCCGGAGTCCGGGCGGACGCGGCCGACGACCGACCGGACGACCGTCGTCTTACCGGCCCCGTTCGGGCCGAGAAGCCCGAGGATCTCGCCGGCCCCGAACATGAGCGACACGCCGTCGAGCGCGCGGCGGTCCCCGAAGGACTTGTGCAGCTCCGAGATCTCGAGCGGAAGGGACTCGGCCAAGCGGGCCGAAGTCTATCGCCCGCGTCCGCCCGCGGCTGTGACATGCTGTTCGCCCGGAAAGCCAGGGCATACAAGGAGGATCGGACGAAGTCGTGACGGCCGATTCGAAGGAGAGGCGTCCGGCGAACCGCCACGACGCCCGAGAGTGGATTTCGGCGCAGTTCACTCGGGTCGAGGACGTCGTTTACATCGGCCTGGGACTACTGCTGGCGGCGAGCGCGCTCGTCCTTCTCGTCGCGGCGGCGATCCGATTCGGTCAGAGCCTGCTGACGGGGGAGTTCGCCGCGAGCTCGATCGATCTGCTCGATCGGCTGCTCTTGATCCTGATGATCGTCGAGCTTCTCTACACCGTACAGGTCTCGTTCCGGGAGCACGCCCTCGTCCCCGAGCCATTCCTGATCGTCGGGTTGATCGCGGCGACCCGACGTATCCTCGTCGTCACCGCTGAGTTCGCGACGACGATCGGCGAGAAAGGAGAGGGCGTCTTCCGCAACGCCATGATCGAGCTCGGGCTGCTGACGCTGCTCGTCGTCGCCATGGTGTTTTCTCTCGTGCTCCTGCGCCGCCGGCGTCCCGACGCCGTCGCGGACCGGGCGTAGGGGTCGCGTTCCAGAACCAACCATTGACCGGTGACGCTGGTCCCGGTCCGATCGGGGAAATCCACCGCGCTGGTAAACTCCACGACCTTTTCCTCCCGAACCGGCCTTGAACTCCGACGCGAGCGCGCTGACTGCAACCCGGCCCGGGAGCGCCCGGAGCTCCCCGCGCCTGCTCCTCTGGCTGGTCCTGACGGGCTTGTGGTTCGGATGTCTGGGCTACCTCGACCTCACGCATCCGGACGAAGGCCGTTACTCGGAGATTTCGCGGGAGATGGCCGCCAGCGGCGACTGGGTGACGCCGCGCCTGAATGGCCTGAAGTATTTCGAGAAACCACCGCTCCAGTACTGGGCCACGGCCGCCGCGTTCAAAGCCTTCGGCGAATCGGAATTCGTCGCCCGCTTGTGGGTGGGACTGTGCGGCTTCGCCACAGTGCTTCTGGTGCATCGCACGGCGCTCCGCCTGTGGGGCGCGGAGACGGCGGACTACGCCGCCATCACCTGCGCCAGCATGATGTGGGTGATGGGCCTCTCCCACATCGTGACGCTCGACATGGGCGTGACCTTCTTCATGACGCTGGCGCTGTGCGGATTCCTGCGCGCCCAGCACGACGGCGCCACCGAAGGAGAAAAGCGCCGCTGGATGTGGTTCGTGTGGGTGGCGACGGCCGGCGCCCTGCTCAGCAAAGGGCTCATGGGCGTCGTGTTGCCCGGCGCGGTGCTCCTTCTCTACAGCGCGATCTGTCGCGACTGGCGCCCCTGGACTCGCCTGCACTGGTTCTCGGGATTGCCGACCTTCGCAGCGCTGGCCGCGCCCTGGCACGTGCTGGTAGGCATGCGAAATCCGGAATGGGCGCACTTCTATTTCGTCCGCGAGCACCTCGAACGCTTTCTGACCACCGAACATCATCGCGCCGGAGCCTGGTATTACTTCTTCCCGCTTTTGGTGGCGGGACTGCTGCCCTGGACGACGATGCTGCCGAAGATCCTGCGGCGCGGCTGGCATGCCGACACCGCTCGGTTCCAGACCAACCGCTTTCTTCTGATCTGGTCGGTGTTCATCCTCGTCTTCTTCAGTATCTCGGGCTCCAAGCTGCCGAGCTACATCCTTCCGATATTCCCGGCGCTGGCCCTGCTGCTGGGGCAGGTGCTGGCCGCGGCGAGACCCCGCTCCATGCGCGGGCATGCCATCGTCATCGTCGGGCTGATGGCCATGATCTGCGTCGGAGCGTTGATCTTCGGCCGGACCGGCAACGCCCGCACGCCGGTGGAGTTCAATCGGGCGTTCTCGCACTGGTTGGTCGCGGGCTCCCTCGTGTTCGGGCTGACTGGCGTGGCCTCCGCGCGCGCGGCGGCAGCCAATCGCGAGCTCCTTTCGGTCCTGTTGCTGGCTGCTGGCTCGCTCCTGTTCTTGAACGCCGCGATCGTGGGCTATCAGACGTACTCGCCGCTCTCGTCCAGCGCCCCGCTGGCCAGAAAGCTGCGTCCGATGCTGGGCCCCCGGACGCCCGTGTTCTCTGTGAAGTACTACGAGCAGCCTCTGCCCTTCTATCTGAAGCGCACCGTGACGCTCGTCCAGTACGTGAGCGAGTTCGAGTTCGGGGAGCGACAGGAGCCGGGCAAATGCGTGCACGACCTGGAAGACTTCGCCCGGCGGTGGAGCGGGCTATCGGAGGGCTTTGCCGTGGCGGACCCCGCGACTTTCGCTTCCCTCCGGAAGCGCGGGCTGCCGATGCAGGTCATCGACCAGACACCGCGCCGAGTCCTGGTCAAGAGGCCATGAAGACTCTGGAACTCGCCTTCGACCTGCTCCGTCGTCGGCGTCGTGGTCTGATCATGGACATGCGATGGAGCGGGATCGTCCCGGGTGTCTTCGACGTTCGGCCGAGTTGAGATGGATTTTCTGCCTTTCACCCGACCGTCGATCGACGAGGCCACCATCCAGGCAGTGGGCGAAGTTCTGCGCTCGGGCTGGATCACCAGCGGGCCGAAGGTCAAGGAATTCGAAGCGGCGCTTTCGAAACGTTACGGAGGCCGGCCGGTGCGCGTCGTGAATTCCGCCACCGCCGCGCTGGAACTGGCGCTGCGCCTGTGCAAAATCGGGCCGGGCGCCGAGGTCATTACTACGCCTATGTCCTGGGTCGGAACCGCCAACGTGATCCTCGAAGTGGGCGCCACGCCCGTGTTCGTGGACGCCGACCCGGCGACGCGCAACATCGACCTCGAGAAGCTCGAAGCGGCCGTCACGAAGAAAACCCGCTCCGTCATCCCGGTGGACCTCGCCGGCCTGCCGGTGGATCGCGACCGGCTTTACGCCATCGCCGACAATCACGAGCTGCGTGTGATCGAGGACGCGGCGCAGTCCATGGGCGCGAAGTGGAAGGGCCGGGAAATCGGCCGATTCGGCGATCTCGTGGCCATCAGCTTTCAGGCCAACAAGAATCTGACTACCGCCGAAGGGGGCTGCCTCGTCATGAACACCGACGAAGAGGCGAGGCTCTTCGAAAGGCTGCGGCTGCAGGGCGTCACGCGCTTCGCCGACGGCGGCATGGACGTGGACGTGCGGGGAGGCAAGTCCAACCTGACTGACATCGCCGCCGTGATCGGGCTTCATCAGCTGCCGAGGCTCGAGGGGTTCAATGCGAAGCGGCGCGCGCTGGCGAAGCATTATTTCGAGTGCTGGGACCGCGGTCTCGGCTGCGATCTTCCGCCAGCGGATTTCGAACAGTCCAACTGGCACATGTTCCAACCGCTGCTCCCGCTGGACCGCATGAAGATCGGGCGCGGCGATTTCATCGAGCGCATGAAGGCGAAGAACGTCGGTGTGGGGGTGCATTACCCGGCCATGCACCTGTTCGCGCTCTACCGCTCGCTCGGCTTCCGGGAGGGTCAGTTTCCGGCGGCGGAACGGATCGGCCGCTCGACGGTGACATTGCCGCTCTTCCCCGCGATGACCAACGCCGACGTCGAGCACGTCTGCGTCGCCGTCTCGGAAGTGTTGCGGCCCGTGCTCGAGTCATGACGACGCCGAGAGTCTCGGTCGTCATCCCGGTTTACAACGAGGAAGAGTCGCTGCCGGCGCTGTTCGCGCGCGTGTATCCGGCGCTCGATGCGCTGAAGACGCCGTACGAAATCGTCTTCGTCGACGACGGCTCGCGCGACCGCTCGAGGGCGTTGCTCGCCGACCAGCATGCGAAGCGGCCCGACGTGACACGCGTGATCCTGTTCAACGGCAACTTCGGCCAGCACCGCGCAATCCTGGCCGGCTTCGCGCACGTGCGCGGCGACCGCGTGATCACTCTGGATGCAGACCTGCAGAACCCGCCGGAAGAAGTGGTGAAATTGCTCGCGAAGATGGACGAGGGATATGACTACGTCGGCTCGATTCGCGAGAAGCGGGACGATCGCCTGTGGCGGCGCGCGGCCTCACGCGCGATGAACTGGGTGCGCGAGCGCATCACGCGCATCCGGATGACCGATCAGGGCTCCATGCTGCGCGCTTACAGCCGTCGCGTGGTGGATACCGTCAACCAGTGTCAGGAGATGAACACCTTCATCCCGGCGCTGGCGTATTCCTTCGCGCAGAACCCGACCGAAGTGGTGGTGAGGCACGAGGAGCGCGCCGCGGGAAAATCCAAGTACTCGGCATACAGGCTGATCCGTCTCAACTTCGACTTGATGACCGGCTTTTCCGTCGTGCCCCTACAACTGTTCTCCATGCTGGGGATGGTGGTGTCCCTCGTTTCCGCCGTGCTGGTGCTGATCCTCGCCGCGCGTCGCCTGATCATCGGTCCGGAGGAAGGCGGTCTGTTCACGTTGTTCGGCGTGGCCTTCTTCTTCATCGGCATCGCGCTGTTCGGCATCGGCATGCTCGGCGAGTACGTCGGCCGCATCTACCAGGAAGTTCGCCAACGCCCGCGCTACTTGATCGCCGCGATCCTGGAGACCGAGGACGCCGGGAATGGCTAGCGCCGTCGTCTTCGCCTACCACAACGTCGGCGTGCGCTGCCTCTCGGTTCTCCTGGCCCAGGGCGTGGACGTGAAGCTGGTGCTGACCCACGAGGACAGCCCTGGCGAGAACGTGTGGTTCGGCAGCGTGCGGCATCGCGCGCTCGAGCACGGCGTGCCGGCCATCGCGCCGGCCGACCCGAACGCGGCGGACGTGCTCGCGCGCGTGCGCGCCTGCGAACCCGATTTTCTGTTCTCGTTCTATTACCGCCAGATGTTGAAGACGCCTCTACTGACTGCGGCCCGCCGCGGCGCCTACAACATGCACGGCTCGCTGCTGCCGAAGTACCGCGGCCGCGTGCCGATCAACTGGGCGATCATCAAGGGCGAGACCGAGACCGGCGCGACGCTGCACGCGATGAGCGAGAAGCCGGACGCCGGCGACATCGTGGATCAGATCGCGGTCCCGATCCTGCCCGACGACACGGCGCGCGAGGTGTTCGAGAAAGTCACCGTGGCGGCGGAACTGACGCTTCACCGGAGTCTGCCGGCGCTCGTCGCAGGCACGGCGAAGCTCACGCCCCAGGACCTTTCGAAAGGTTCGTATTTCGGCGGCCGCGAGCCCGAGGACGGGGAGATCGCCTGGACGCAGTCCGCGCGCGAGATCCATAACTTGGTGCGCGCGGTGACGCGGCCCTATCCCGGGGCCTTCTGCGATACCGCCGCGGGAAGGCTGGTGATCTGGCGCACGCTGACGCTCGACCGCAGCGCGCCGGGCCCTCCGGTCCTGACGGTCGAGAACGGCGAGGTGTTGGCCCGCTGCGGCGATGGCGGCATGCTGAAAGTGCTCGACGCGGAGCTGGACGGCAGACCTCTCGACGCGAAGACGCTGGCCGCGGACCACGGCGGCAGGCTGGCACTCGTTCCAGAGCCCTCATGAAGAAGATCCTGATCCTCGGCGTCAACGGCTTCATCGGCCACCACCTGTCCAAGCGCATCATGGATACGACCGACTGGGACGTGTTCGGCATGGACATGAACTCCGAGCGCGTGGCCGATCTTCTCGGCAACCCGCGGTTCCACTTCTTCGAGGGCGACATCACCATCAACAAGGAGTGGATGGAGTACCACATCCGCAAATGCGACGTGGTGATGCCGCTGGTGGCCATCGCCACGCCCGCCAGCTACGTGCAGGAGCCGCTTCGCGTGTTCGAGCTGGACTTCGAGGCCAACCTGCCCATCGTGCGCGCCTGCGTGAAGCACAAGAAGCGTCTGCTGTTTCCTTCGACTTCCGAGGTGTACGGCATGTGCCGGGACGCCGAGTTCGACGCGTACAGCTCCGAGATGATCTACGGGCCGATCAACAAGCCGCGCTGGATCTATGCCTGCTCCAAGCAGCTCATGGACCGGGTGATCCATGGCTACGGCCAGATGGAAGGTCTCGATTACACGCTGTTCCGGCCGTTCAATTGGATCGGGGCGGGCCTCGACAACATCTCCACCGCGAAAGAAGGCAGCTCCCGCGTGATCACCCAGTTCCTCGGTCATATCGTGCGCGGGGAGCCGATCAATCTGGTGGACGGCGGCCACCAGAAGCGCACTTTCACTTACATCGACGACGGCATCGATGCCTTGATGAAAATCGTCGAGAACAAGGACGACAAGGCAACCGGACAGATCTACAACATCGGGAATCCTGCCAACAACTGCTCGGTGCGCGAGGTGGCCGGGATGATGCTGAAGCTCGCCGCCGAGTACCTCGAGTACAGGGACAACGCGGCCAGGGTCGAGCTGCTGGAGACGACTTCCAGCGCCTATTACGGCCCCGGGTACCAGGACGTGCAGAACCGCGTGCCGAAGATCGACAACACCATGCGGGACCTCGGCTGGAAGCCGCAGGTGAACATGGAAGACGCCCTGCGGGGCATCTTCGACGCCTATCGCACGCACGTCGCCGACGCCCGCGAACTCGTTGGTTGAGCCGCGCCCGGGCGTGAAGCTCGCGCTGAAGATCGATGTGGATACTTACCGCGGCACGCGCGAGGGCGTCCCGCGCTTGATGGAGGCCCTGAAGAGGCACGAGGCCGGCGCGACGTTCCTGTTCTCGCTCGGCCCCGACCATACCGGGCGCGCCATCCGCCGCATGTTCCGCCCCGGCTTCGTCAAAAAGGTTTCCCGAACCTCGGCGGTCGAGCACTACGGCATCCGCACCTTGTTGTACGGCACGCTGCTTCCGGGGCCCGACATCGGCCGCTCCTGCGCGGATCTCCTGCGCGGCGTGCGGGACGCCGGCTTCGAAGTCGGCATCCACGGTTACGACCACGTCCTCTGGCAGGACAACGTCGCTACCCGGGACCGAGCCTGGACGCGCGCACAGATGACCCGGGCGGTGGAGCGGTTCGACGAAGTCTTCCGCTTCCCACCGCGGACCCACGGTGCCGCGGGCTGGCAGATGAACGTCCACGCCTACGAGCTCGAGGAAGAGCTCGGGTTCACCCACGCCTCGGACGTGCGGGGCACGCGGCCGTTCCTTCCGGTGTTCAACGGGCGGGCGGGCAGGGTACCGCAACTGCCGACGACGCTGCCGACCTTAGACGAGCTCGTGGGACGCGACGACCTCACGCCGGACAACGTGCACGAGGCGGTGCTCTCTTTGACCGCGGCTCCATCCCGGGACCACGTATACACCCTGCACGCGGAGCTCGAAGGCATGAAGTGGCTACCGACTTTCGAGCGGCTCCTGTCGGGCTGGCAGCGCCAGGGCTATGATCTCGTCTCCACGGAAGCGCTCTTTCGCTCGCTCGCGCCCGGCAGTCTGCCAAAGCACGAGGTTGACGTGGGCAAGGTGCCCGGCCGCTCCGGAACGGTGGCCGTGCAGGGCAGGGCGCTTTCGGAATAGAAAAACAACGGGGGCGCAAGCCCCCGTTTCGGTGCCCGCGGGATCGCCGACGGTTACCAGCTCACGCGCAGTCCGAGCTGGACCTGGCGCGGGTCGCCGTCGCCGCTTCGGATCGTGCCGTCGAAGTTGAAGACCAGGTTCGTGACCTCCGGCGTCAGGAAGTTGTCGGAATTGAAGACGTTGAAAACCTCCACGATCGGCTCGATCTCGAGGCCCGAAACCTGGAAGCGGCGCGAGAGGCGAAGGTCGGCGTCGTGGTACGCGTTGTCCTTCCTTCCGAGGTTGCGCCGGGTGACGACCGCGTCCGCGGTGCAGCTCCCGTCGGCGTTATGCGCCGAGCAGCGGTCCTGCGGCGTGAACGCCTCCGCGCCGGTCGCGGTGATCGACTTCGGCTGAGCGGAGCGGTAGGAGTAACGCACGTTGACGTCGATCCCGAGCGGCGCGTTCCACAGCAGCCAGCTGTTCAAGCGATGCCGCTGGTCCCGGTCGGAATAGGAGTACTCGGCCTCGAGGTCCGTGATCTTCGCGTAGCGATAGGAGAACGGATCCCGCTCGTTGTCGTCGTCCGACTTGTCCTTGGAGTACGTGTAGTACGCCTGGAGAGCCAGGTGACTGCCGAGCTGCTTGGTCAGCCCTACCGTCACACCCCAGTACTTGCTCTTCGCGGTGGACTCGACCGTCGTCAGGCCCGTTCCGGTGTCGCAGATGATTCCGTTCGATCCGCCCGGCGGCAGCCCGGTCGACCAGGGACAGCCGAGCAGCGGGTCGTTGCGGTTCGCGAATCGGGTGAGATGTTCTCCCTTCGCATAGTTGTACTTGAGCTGGCCGCCCCAGCCGGGCACGATCTCCCGCTCGACTCCGACGCTCCAGGCGGTCGTTCGCGGGTTCTCGAAATGCCGGTCGAACACGAAAACCTGCGGAAAGAAGACCGGGCCCGTCAGCTGGGATGCCGGGATCAGGTTCGGATACGCCGGAACGGGGCCGAGGATCCCCGTCAGCGCGCTGTTGCGGAAGATCGTCTGACCGATCGATCCGTTCGTGGATCGCGAGGACGCCAGGTTCAAGCCCGGGATCCGCGCGTAGAAGAGGCCCCAGCTTCCGCGGAAGACCGTCTTTCCATCCGCCCACGGGTCCCAGGAGACGCCCAGGCGCGGCTGCCACATCTTCTTGTCCGATGGAATCTTTCCGTTGGAGGGGAACTCCATCCCGCTGCGCGTCTGCCCGATGAACGGTGCGAAGAAGACCTGGTCGGGCGGCGTCTGCGGGTCCGGCTCGAGCTCGCCTTCCCAGCGCAGCCCGGCGTTGATCGTCAGGTTGCGCATCGGCTGCCACGTGTCCTGGATGAACGCGGCCGGCTCTCTCTGTACGATCGACTGGGTCCCGGCCTGTTCGACCGTGCGGCCGCCGACGCCCGCCTGCTGGAGATAGAGGAGGACCGGCCCGTTGACGGTCGAGCCCGCGGGACACGTTCCGGTCTGTGAACTCGTTCCGTTCGAGCATTCGACGTAGTTCGGGTTTCGCGCGTAGTTCAGGAAGCCGTCCGTCGAGCTGAATATGTAGCGGCCGTTTCCGAAACCGATGAACGTCTGCACCGAGTCGACCCGGTTCCACTCGGCGCCGATCTTGATCGAGTGGTCTCCCGCCACGATCGAGAAGTTGTCGAGGATTTGGAAGCGCGTGTCGTAGTACTTGATCGGAATGAAGAACGGCTCACCGAAACGATAGTGGTTGACGAAGTCGAAGGCGGTGTCGGGCAGCGGCCGGTTCTGGCCCGCGATCAGAGGCCCGTTGTACGGCCGCGGCCGGTCCTCGCGGGACCACTGTCCACGCAGCTCGTTCAAGAGATTCGCCGAGAGGGTCGAGATCAGCGAGCCGCCATAGCTCTGTGACCAGTCCTTTTCGGTCGCGTTCGCGCTCTTTCCCCAGGAGTCGACGTCGAAGGTCCCGTTGTCCTGCTTGGAATAGGTGTACGCATACCGAATCGTCGCGAGGTGCCTGTCCGTCAGGTGCCAGTCGAGCTTGGCGAGCCCCACGAAGGCATCGTCGGTCCGATCGATGGACCCGTTCTCGTCCGGGCTGCCGACGGAAGCGAAGTAATCCACGACCCGCTGCTCGAT
>DASXSX010000224.1:0-12223 GCA_036505815.1 Thermoanaerobaculia bacterium | reverse complement strand
GAGCGATGTGCGTGAAGCCGAGCTCCTTCGCCTTCGAGACGGCGGCGGAGAGGCCACGCGCCTTGAACGAGCCGGTGGGATTCCCCGACTCGTCCTTGATCCACAGATCGGCGAAGTTTCCGCGGGAGCCGAGCCGCTCTCCCGGGAGCACCGGAGTTCCGCCTTCGCCGAGCGAGACGACGTGATCCGGCTCCTCGACGGGCAGCATCTCGCGCCATCGCCAGATCGTCCGAGGCCGGTCGGCAGCCGAATCTCGGTCGAGCGCCCGGTCGTGGTAGCGCGCAAAGAGAGGCCCGCCGCAACCCGCGTCCGGGCACACGCCGAAACGCCTGTCGCGCTCGTAGAGCTGCCCGCATTTCGTGCAGGCGAGATGCGCGAAGAAGGAGAACATCGAAAACGAAGCTATCAGCGAACCGGTCGTTACAATCGATTCGTGGTCAGCCGAAACGAGCCGATCCGAATCGCGGGCGCCGGGCCGGCGGGCCTCGCCTGCGCCATCGCGCTCGCGCAGGCCGGGAGTCCGGTCGTGGTCTCCGAGGTTCGGGATGGCCCGGCGGCGACTCCACCCGGCGGGCTCGAGCTCCTGGAGAACTGGAGCGAGGAGGACGACGCTCTGGAGCTCTTCAATGCACTCGGTCTCGGGGTCCGGGCCTCTGCGGTACATGAGGCCGAGCTCTTCGACGGAGAGCTGCGCCGGATCGGTGTCGCAAGCCGCCGACCGTTCGCGTACCTCGTGCTTCGGGGCGGTTCGGAAGGCTCCCTCGACGCAGCACTCTTCGCCCGCGCCCGCGCCGTCGGCGTCGAGATCCGCTTTGGCGAGCGCCGCGGGGTCGCCGGCGTCGAGGTCCTGGCGACCGGTCCCTCGGCGCCCGATCTCCTCGCGAAGCGAATGGTCTTCGCGACCGATTCGGGGGATCGCGTTGCATTCCTGTTCGACTCGGTGCGCGCTCCCGGCGGGTTCGCGTGGCTCTTCGTCGAGGAAGGCGTCGGCACGCTCGGGTGCCTCGTCGCTCGTGACCGGCGACACCTGGACCGACACCTCGACGACTCCCTCAATTGCTTTCGAAAGATCTCCGACTTTTCCGTTTCGGAGGAGCAGACCTCGAACGGCTGGGTGAGCTGCATCGTCCCCGGCTCTTCGCAGATCGGCGGGTGCCGCGTCATCGGAGAAGCGGGAGGCTCGCGCGACCTTCTCTTCGGGCTGGGATTGCGGGGCGCGCTGGCCGACGGCCTGCTCGCCGCGGAAAGCATCGCACGGGGGAAATCTTTCGACGCTCTCCGCGACGAGCTCGCGCTGCCGCTCGCTCGCGCTTCGCTGGCGGCGCGATTCCGCTATGAGCGGATGAGTGACGCGAGTATCGGTCGCGCGCTCGCGCGGTGCAGCCGCGGAGATTTCCGCGATCGGCTTCGGCGCTGCCTCCGTCCAGACTTCGGGAGCGAAGTCGCCGCGATCTTCGCGCGCGTCGCGTGGCGGCCGCCCGAATCGTGCGCGCACGAACTTCCCGCGCACTGGTGCCGTCGCATCGAGGCGGATTAAGGAATCTCGCCACGCGCAGATGCGGCGCATCAGAATAGCACCAATTCCAAAACCGAAACACGCTTGACGGTCGCTCGAAGAGGCATTCATAATCGCCGCGGCCATGGAACTGAACGATCATCTTCGCGAGATGCTGAAGGAGCTCGGACAGGCGATCAACGAATCCATCTCCGGATCCGGTCGCGTGCACGAGTCGATCCAGCGGATCCGCGATGAGGGATACAACCTCTACATGGTCCTCGACGCGAAGGTGGGTGTGAACCGCCATGAGGGTCGCGGCGGCTCCCGATCGCGGTCTTCCGGTTCCCGCGGGGAGAAGCAGCCGGTCTCCGAAGAGCGCGCCGCGTTCCGCATCAACGTCAAGGATCTGCGCATTCTCCGATCCCTCGGGATCGATCCGACCCGCAAGGTGCGAAACCGGCGGACGCCTCTCGTCCGTGTCTCCCGGATCCCCCGGCGGTCCCGGGCGCTGAAGAGCGACTGAAGCGTTCCGCGCTGTAGGATCGCCGCGCGCGGCGCCTCCCGGGAACCCCGCACGACACGTGACGGCACCCAGTCCTTCTCCGCACCCGCTCGGCCTCTCGCGTTTTGAGTGGCAGTCGCTCGCGCGGAGCTGGTCGCTTCCCGCTTACCGCGGACGGCAGATCTTCGAGGCGATTCACGGGCGCGGGGCACGCTCGGCGGCGGAAATCCACGAGGTGCCGAGGGAGCTGCGCGAACTTCTCAACCGCGAGATGCCGATCGAACTGCCGTCGATCGTCCGGCGCGAAGCATCCCGCGACGGCAGCGTCAAGTACGGTCTGCGGCTCGGAGACGGCGCGTTGATCGAAGCGGTCTACATGCCGGGCGACCCCGGCGGCGCGCAAGTCAACGAATTCGAGGATGCGCGGGCGACGGTCCGGGACAATTCCAAGTCCAGAGTCCAAAGTCCAGAGGGGCCCGAGGAAGCGGACGGCAGGTTCACCGTCTGCCTCTCTTCCCAGACGGGGTGCGCGGTGGACTGCGCGTTCTGCGTCACGGGGCGCCTCGGCGGCGGGCGCAACCTCACAGCCGGCGAGATCGTCGGAGAGCTCTACGCCGTCCTCGACGACGTGAACCGGAACGCCGAAGGGCTCCGCGTCGTCTTCATGGGGATGGGAGAGCCTTTCTTGAATCCCGACGGCGTGACGGCTGCGCTCGACGTGCTCTTCGAGGTCGTCCCGCCGCGCCGCGTGACCGTCTCGACCTCGGGCATTACGCCGGTCTTTGCTCGATTCGCCGCCCTCCCGCGTCGCCCGAACCTCGCGGTTTCGCTGAACGCTTCCGACGACGAGACCCGCGCCTCGCTGATGCCGATCAACCGCACCTATCCGCTCGAGGGTCTCCTCCGCGCGATGCGCGACTGGCCGCTCGAGCCGCGCCGCCGGATCACCGTCGAGTACGTCCTGATCGCGGGTCGCAACGATTCTCCCGACGACGCGAAGAGGCTGGCGGGGCTGCTCGCCGGAATCGACGCGAAGGTCAACGTCATCCCGTTGAACGAGGATCCGGTCTACCTGGCCGGTTGGAAACGGCCGGCCGAGCCGGTGATCGACCGGTTTGCCGCGGCGCTCGCCCGATCGCGGATTCCCGTGACCGTCCGGAGAAGCCGGGGACCGGACGCTTCCGCGGCGTGCGGGCAATTGAAGGGGAGGACCGATGACCCGAGAAAGCGCGGTTCAACCTTGAACCGGTAGGTGTCGACCGAAAAACGCCGTCCATCTTCCGAGGTACTCGTCTTTCGCCACCCGCGCCGGTTCGTTTTCATGGTGGCAGTGTCCCGCTCCGGCTGCGCGGAAGACGGAGCTTCCCGGCGGCAGAGCCTCGATCAAGCGCTCGACGAAGCGAGGCGGGACGAGACGATCCTCCTCGCCGTAGACGAGCAGAACCGGACAGCGCACACGCTCGAGCGCCGCGACGGGATCGGCGTGCTCGAGGCCGCCGGCCGCGTGCTCGAGCCCGAGATCCTTCTTGACGCTCGCGACCGTTGCCGAGACCGCCCAGCGCGTGGCGAGCGAGAGAAGAGGCGGCGGGATGCCCGTCGCCGCGGAAAGGTAGTGCCGCGCCATCTCCCGCGGGTCGGCGAACGGCGACTCGAGCCAGAGCGCGCGGACTCCCACACGATTCGCCGCGAGCTCGAGCGCGATCGAGGACCCGGCCGAACAGGAGTGGACTCCCAGTCGGTGCGGGTCGATGTTCCACCGTTCCCGCGCCGCGGCGATCGCGTTTACGAGATCGTCTTTCTCGAGGAACCCGAACGTCATGTATCGCCCGCCGGAGCGGCCGTGTCCCCGCAGGTCCGGGAGCAGAACGTTGTATCCGAGCGCGAGCGCGCGGAGAGCGTCCTCTCCCCACTCCGAAGCGCGCCCCCCTTTTCCGTGGACAAAAAGGAGCGTTGGGCGCCGATCCGGGTCGCCGGGCGAAGCGAAAGTCGCGACGAGCTCGACCGGATCGAGAACGCTGCCCGCGTGCCGCAGCTCCTCCACCACCGCGGCGACGCCGGAGAGCGCGGCGAGCAGCTCCTCGTGCCGGTCCGCGGTCAAACCGAGCCCCGTCGCCGACACGAGCCGGGCCGCGAGCCGCCGCGAGGCCAGCCACGATGCCGCGAGGAAGATAGCTGCGCCGGCGGACAGAATGGAGAGAAGACGCCGCGCCGCGCGGTTCAAAGATTGTCCGGCTACGGCAGGCCGTGCGCGGCGCGAACCTTGCGCGCCTTCTTCCCGAAGAGGCCGACCACCTCGACCGGGCCGCGGACGTAGGACTGGCAGGCGAGCCGGATCGGCTTTCCCTTCCAGCGTTTCCGGATGAAGGCAAGAGGCTTCCCGAGCCACCACGTCGAGACCGAGATCTTTTCCATGTGCGTCGGCTCGGAGAGGTTTTCGCCCCCCGCGAGAGGCAACACCGCGCACGTCGTGCAGATCCCGTTGCCTCCGCACCACTTCCAGAGACGCGCGTTCGCGTCCAGCGCCGCGTCCCAGAGTCGATATCCCTCCCAGACGTCGATCTCCTCGCCGTTGATCGCGCAACGGACGCGGCGGGGCGGGGGAGCCGTCGTTCTCCGTTCGCTCGCCATCGCGCGAATTCTAAGGCGCTCGCGGGGACAGAAGCGCGCGATCCCACTCTTCGCGGTGGAAGACGAGCTCGATGCCCGTCCGCTTTTGGCCGGGGCCGAGCGCGATCCGAACCCGGGCGGGATCGTCACTGCGGGGAGTGACGACGGTGATTCCTTTCCACGAGATCAGGAAGCCGTACTCTCCCGGCGCGACGAGAGTCAGCCGAAAGCGTCCCTCTTCGTCCGTCACCGACGGCGCCGACCAGCCGAGATCCTTTTCGCGAGGCAACCCGCGGACGGTCAATCCGGCGACGGGACGTCCTTCCGGATCGCGGACGCGGCCGCCGACCATGGCCGGCGGATTCGCTCCGCGGCGAATTGCCTCCGCCGTCTGGCGGGGCCGGCTCGCGCAGCCGGCTGCGAGACCGAGCGCGAGCAAGCCGATCGCGAGCGTGAGCTCTCGTTTCACCGGTCTATGATCCTTCGAAGAGGTGACGATGGCGGGCGCGGACATCCCGACGGGCAAGAACACGCGCGAGTCCCAGGCGGACGGAGCGGCGGAGACGAAGCCCGACGAGACGGGAAAAGGGCCGGAGCCCGGACAGGTCTTCCACGCTCAGGCGAGCTGGCGCGGCGGCGGCGCGGGCGCGGGCGCGATCCGCCTGCCCGACGCCGGTATGACGATTCCGATCGCCGGATCCCGCCTTCCGGGCGAGCCCGCGGCGGGGGCGAACCCGGAAGAGCTGCTCCTGGCCGCGATCGCGGCGTGCTTCCTCAACACGTGGGCGATCTTCCTGAAGAAGCTCCAGGTCGACTACCCCGAGCCGGCGATCCGGGTGAGAGGAACGCTGGGAAAGGATCCGGCGGGCGGGTACCGGATGACCGGCGCGGTCATTCACGCGCAGGTGCCCGCCGCGCTTCTGGCGGCGGACCGGACGCGGATCGAGAAGACGCTGCAACTCGCCGAGAAGTACTGCATCATTTCGAAGGTCGCGCGCGCCGCGATCTCGGTCCAGGTCGAGGTCGAGAAAGTCTAAGCTCGAGGCTCCCGCTTCAAAACGGCCACCGTCGCGCCAAAGCCGCCCCTTTCCGGCGGGGCATCGAAGAACTCCGCGACCCGTGAGTCTTGGGCGAGCAGCCGACGGACTTCCGCGCGCCGCACTCCACGCCCCTTTCCGTGGATCAGCCGGACCTCGCGAAATCCGAGGCGTCGCGCCTCCTCGAGGTAGTCCGATACGACGTCCGCGATGTCGCGCGGGAGGAACGAGTGCAGATCGAGCGAGTCCTCGATCTTCATTGGGGTCAGGTCTCCACTTGCCACTTTCGACAAGAAATCCGACAGCCGTGCGGACCTCAGTCGGCGGTCAGCTTCACCCGAAGGTCATCGGAGCGCTCGCCGCCGACCGCGTCGGGCGGGTCGGGAAGCGAAATCGGAGCGCCGCAGACGCAGGAGACGACGATCCCGGCCGGGCCGGCGGCTGCCGGTATCTGGAATGGTTTCCCGTCGTTGATCGATCGATCGGCGGACCAGCGGCGCAGGGACCCCAGGATCTCGCCCGATCGCACGGTCCAGTTGACCGCGAGGTGGCAGAGGCAGTTGGGGCAGTCGGCCCAGTGATAGTTCATCCGCTATCCGCTCCCTGATACCCGACACCCGACACCTGTCTTGCTTCTGAAACCGACCACCCGACCCCTATCCCCGCATTTCCTTGTGCGCCTTCTTGCGCTCGTACATGACCCCGTCGGCCTTCTCGATCGCTTCCTCGATCGGAGTCCGGCGCGAGAAGCAGGCGACTCCCAGCGATGCCGCGAGAAACCGCGGGTACGCGCGCTCTTTCAACCGCGGGCTCTGGCGCACTTCCTCGATCTTCCCGGGGAGCATGTAGAACCGCCGCTTTGCGAGATCTTCGTCCATCCCGGGAAGGATCACCAGGAACTCGTCCCCTCCCCATCGAATCAGGAAGTCGGCCCCGCGAATGAGCTTCTTGATTGCGGTCGCGATCGTCCAGATCGCCTTGTCTCCCTCGGCGTGTCCTTCGCCGTCGTTGATCGTCTTCAGCTCGTCGACGTCCACGAGAACCACGGTGCCTCCCGCCGCCTCCCGGTCGAGGCTCGGTCGGATCTCGTCGAAGAAGTGCCGGTTGTAAACCTCGGTCAGCGGATCGATCAGCGCGAGCCGCTTGCGCCGGCGCGTGTCGTCGAGAGCGCGCGCGTGAATGACCGCGAGGCGCGCTTCCGTCTCTTCCATCGCCCAGATGATCAGCCCGATTCCAAAGAGCATCTCGAGAAAGAGGTCGTAGAAGCCGGCGTACACGAGAAACGGGCTGTCGTGGCTTCCGTGAGTGGCCGCCAGGCCGTAGGACACGGCATAGCCTGCCCGGAACGCGGCGGTCGCCAAGGCGATAAGTCCCGCGAAGCGTTTCCCGAGGCCGGACGAGCGGCCGACGAAGATCAGGACCGCGACCGCGCACCAGGCGATCGCGAGCAGGCCGGCATGGATCGAGTAGAAGAGCGCGCTCTGGCCTGCCCAGAACACGAGACCGAGAGAAAGGGGCAGCGCGACGACGGCGGTGACGGTGAGCGGCCGCGCGAGGGCGGCCTGCCGGTCCATCCGCCGCGCGGCCACGATGAGCGCGACGATGAAGAGAGTCTTCCAGTACTGAAAGAGAAAGTTCTCGAAGGGAAGACCGCGGCCGGAGAGCAGAAGCAGCGAAGCGAGCGAGAGAGAAAGGAATACGAACGCCACTCCCGCCGCGTTCAGCGCCCGGTTGCCCTTGCCGCGCGAAAGATAGAGAAAGATCGCGGCAAGGAGTGCCGCCCCGACCGTGTGGAGGAGTTGCCCGAGGAAAAGAATGTCCATGTATTGCCCTCAAGGGTAGAGACTTGCGCACCGCGGGTCAACGGGCGCAATGTGGGGACAGACCACGGTTTCCTTGACCTCAATAGACAACGAGCTCCGGACATGGAAACCGTGGTCTGTCCCTTATCGCTCCGGCGCGCCGTGCTACCCTTTCCGAAGAGCCTTGCAAGCCTTCGAAAAAGCGCCTCCGGACGTCCAGGAAATCCTCTCCAAGCCGATCAAGGAGCTGGGCCTCAAGCTCGAGGGCTCCCCGCTCGAGCGCTCGATCCAGCGGCTCTACCGCGACCTCGAGCGGAAAGGAATCCACAGGTTCCGGCCGCTCTGCTATCTCACCGACGAGTGGGGATGCCCGTCCGGCGAGCCCGTCATCGGAATCCCGTTCTATCTCGCGAACCCGAAGCTTGCGCGGCTCGAGAAGGAGATGAACGATCTCGAGGACGAGCGCGAGATCATGATGTATCTCCGGCACGAAGCCGGACACGCATTCAACTACGCGTATCGTCTGTACGAGATGCCGGAGTGGCGCGACCTCTTCGGCCCCTTCCGGCGGCCGTATCGCGAGAGCTACCGTCCGGTCCCTTTCTCGAAGCGCTACGTGCGCCACATCGACGGCTGGTACGCGCAGAAGCACCCCGACGAGGACTTTGCCGAGACCTTTGCCGTGTGGCTCACGCCGCGCTCCAACTGGCGCAAGAAGTACCGCGGCTGGGGAGCGCTGGCGAAACTGAAGTACGTCGATCGAATGGCGCGCAAGTTCCGCGACGCCGAGCCGCTCCGTCAGAAGGGCCGGACCGACATCACGGTCGAAGAGATGGAGACGACGGTCGCGGACTTCTACGACAGGGCGCTGGTCGAGCCGCTCTCCGCCGAGGAGCTGCCGCTCGAGACCGACCTGACAGACATCTTCAAGGCCTCACGCCGCCGGAAGAAAGGCGTCCGACCGGCCGCCGACCTCCTGCGCGAGAACCACAAGGCGATGGTCGACAAGCTGACCTACTGGACCGGCGTTCAGCGGCCGCTCGTGAAGGGCCTGGTTCAGGCGATCGAATCGAAAGTCGCGGAGCTCGGCCTGCGGGCGGATGTGAAGTGCGAGAAGGAGCACCTGACGGAGGTCACCGTCTACGCGACCGCTCTCGCCATGAATTACCTGACGCGCGGAAAGTTCGTGCAGGCATGATCGGATGAGCTCCGAGAAGTTCAAGGTCGCGATTCTCTACGACGTCTGGGAGGAGGAGACGGAAACTCCGCCGGAACCCCCTCCGGAGAAGAAGCCGGTCCGCGGCAAGCGGCTGAAGAAGAAGCGCGAGAAGGCGGACCGCGAGGAGATCTTCGAGGCTCTCGGAAAGCTCGGCCACGAGCCGTCCTATCAGGTGCTCGACGGCGAGGAGAAGACGCTCGTCGCGCTCGCTCGGTGCAATGCCGACCTCGTCTTCAACCTGACCGAGTCGTATGCGGGCGACGACACGAAGGACATGAATATCGCCGCCTATCTGGAGCTGCTGGATTGCCGCTATACGGGCGCCGGCCCGCATGCGCTCTACCTCGCGCAGGACAAGGCGCTCGCAAAGAAGATTTTCGCCTTCCACGGGATCAAGACTCCGTATTTCGCGACTTCTTATCGCGGCAAGCTCGACCACTCGCACGACATCTCCTTCCCGCTGATCGTGAAGCCGACTTCCGAAGACGGCTCGATCGGCATCGACACCGGATCCGTCGTCGGGAGCGTCAAGGAGCTGATGGAGCGCATTCACTACATCCAGGAGGAGTTCAACTCGCCGGCGTTGATCGAGGAGTACATCGAGGGGCGCGAGATCTACGCCGCGATCATCGGCAACGAGAACCCGGAGGTGCTGCCCATGGTGGAGCTCGACCTGTCGAAGCTCCCGAAAGGGACGCCGAAGATCGCCGGCAAGGAAGTGAAGTGGGACAAAGAGACCGAGGCGTACAAAGTGACCAAGTCCGCTATCGCCGAGGACCTCGAAGAGTCGACCATCAAGCGCCTTTCGGAGACCGCCCTTTCCGCCTATTCAGCTCTGAAGCTGCGCGATTACGGCAGGGTCGACATGCGCTTGACGAAGAAGGGAGAGGTGTTCGTCATCGAGGCGAACCCGAACCCCTGGCTCGCTTCGACGGCGGAGTTCGCGATTGCCGCGAAGAAAGCGGGTCGCAGTTACACCGACCTGATTCGCGAAATCGTCGACCTGGCCCGCGCGAGGTACACGGCTTAGTCCAGGTCGCAAGTCCAAAGTAGACTTCGCGAAAGAGGGCAAAGCGATGCAAAGAAAGACTGTCCTTGCGGCACTCCTTTCGCTCGCGGTCGTCTCGCCGGCTTTCGCGCGGGAGGTCGCCGGCGTCACGCTTCCCGACACGACGACCGTCGAAGGCAAGACTTTGAAGCTGAACGGCATGGGGCTGCGGACGAAAGTCGTGTTCAAGGTCTACGTGGCCGGGCTGTATCTCGAGACTCCGTCGAAGGACGCCGGCGCCGTGATCTCTTCCGACCAGGTCAAGCAGATGCAGCTCTCGCTGCTGCGCGGCCTCGACCATTCGAAGATCACTGAAGCGATCAGCGAAGGCTTCGAGAAGAACTCGAAAGCCTCACTCGGTGCGCTCAAAGTCCGGCTCGACCGTTTGAACTCGATGATTCCCAACGTCGAGAAGGGCGACCAGATCGTGCTGACTTATGTCCCGGGCAAGGGAACGGTGGTCTCGGCCAAAAACGTCGAGAAAGGCGTGATCGAGGGGAAGGACTTCGCCGACGCGCTGTTCTCCGTCTGGCTCGGCCCCCAACCGGTGCAGGAAGACCTGAAAAAACGGTTGCTCGGGGGTTGATCCGCGGGCTCGAGGTTAGGCCGCGACGTTCTCCGGTTTCGGACCGAGTCCGAGCCTTCTGCGGAACCGGTCGAAACCGACCGAGAGAAAGACGAGCTCGATCCAGATCCTCGACATCAGAGGAATTCTCTCGATCCCTCCGGACAGGATCGTGGTGACCGCGGCGCGCATCTTGTCGAACGGGTCCTTCGAACAGAACGCTTCGAAGAAGACGGGATCGTAGAAGGCGTACACGAACCGGCGGAAGCGTGCGACGAGGCGGCGCGCTTCTTTGCCATACGGCCGGAGGTCTGCGGCGCGCACGGTCCCCGGGGTCCGGAGGGCTCGGTCGATCCGCCGGGCCGCGCGCTCTCCCATGGCCATCGCGAGGAACACGCCGGTCGAGAAGACCGGATCGAGAAAGGTCGCCGCGTCACCGACCAGCGCCCACCCTTCGCCGGCGGCGCGGGCAGACGAGGTCGAGTAATCGGAGATCCCGAAGACTCGGCTCGTTCGCCGCGATCCGGCGAGGAGCTCCGTCATGCGCGCCGACCGCGCGAGAAGCCAGTCGAAGCGGTCTTCGAGCGGCGCTTTCTCTCCCGCGCCTCTCTGCGTCAACGACGGCTCGAACACCGCGCCGACGCTGCACGTCTTGTCGGAGAACGGGATGATCCAGTACCAGACTCCTCGGTCGATCGGGAGCAGGATGTCGCCCGGCCGATGATCGTCGGGCCAGCGGAATCCCTCGTAGTGAGCGAAGAGCGCGGCGCGCTTCAGCCGAGCGTCGAAGCGGCGGGTGCCGAGCTGGCGCGAGAGCAGGGCGTCCTGGCCCGACGCATCCACGACGACTCGCGCGCGGATCTCTTCGTCGACGCCGCCCCGCGGGCGAGCCACCACCCCGACCGCGCGATCGTCTTCGAACAGAATGCGCGCGACGGCGGTCTCCTCCCGGACTTCCGCCCCCGATTCGAGAGCGTGGCGGAGCAGGAGGTGGTCGAAGTCCGCACGCTTGACCTGGTAGGCCGACGGATGCTTGTCGTCGATTCCGGTCGAGAAGTCCACCGGCCGAATGCCGCCTGTCTCCTCGTTCCAGAAGTACGCTCCACGCTTCTGCTGGAAGCCGGCCGAGCGGACCTTTTCCGCCACGCCGAGCCGCTCGAAGATCGGAAGGTTGTAGGGAAGGAGGGATTCTCCGACGTGGAAGCGCGGGAACTTCTCGCGTTCGAGAAGCACGACCTTCCGGCCCGCGCGGGCGAGAAAAGTCGCCACCGTCGAGCCGCCCGGGCCTCCGCCGATTACGACCGCGTCGTAGGACTGCGACATCGTCCCCATTCTCTCAAAGAGAGAGGCTAAGCTAGGTCCCGAAGCAAGAGCGAACAGCTTGTCCTCTCCCGTCATCGAATTCCGCGATGTCCGCAAGTCCTTCGGAGATGGCCGCCCGGTGCTCGATGGGCTCTCTCTGACGGTTGGCGTTGGGGAGACGCTCGCGCTCGTCGGTCCATCGGGCTGCGGAAAAACGACGGCGTTGAAGCTCGTCAATCGCCTGCTCGATCACGATGCGGGAGAAGTTCTCGTCTTCGGCCGGGACGTCCGGGGCGAAGACCCGATCGCGCTGCGCCGCCGGCTCGGCTACGTCATCCAGGAAGCAGGACTCTTTCCGCACTGGACCGTGAGAAAGAACGTCGAGGCGGTCCCGCGCCTGATCGGCTGGAAAGAGAAAGAAAGAGAGGCGCGGTCGGAAGAGCTCCTCGCGCTCGTCGGGCTTCCCGCCGCGGAATTCGGTGAGCGGCGGCCGCGGCAGCTCTCCGGCGGGCAGCGGCAGCGGGTGGGGGTCGCGCGCGCGCTCGCCGCTGACCCGCCGCTCCTGCTGATGGACGAGCCGTTCGGCGCGCTGGACCCGATCGCGCGGCGATCCATGCAGCGGGAGTTCCTGGACTGGAAGCAA
>DASXSX010000223.1:0-15679 GCA_036505815.1 Thermoanaerobaculia bacterium | reverse complement strand
GACGTCGTCGCGTACCTGACCGCGCTCGAGCCCCTCGTCGTCGGCCAGCCGCTCGTACAGGTCCGGCTCGCGAGCCCGTTCCTGCTGCGGACTTTCGACCCTCCGATCACCGCGGTCGAAGGAAGGAGGGTCCTCGGCCTTCGGCGCCTCGGAAAGAGGATCGTCTTCGATCTCGAGGGCGACCTCCACCTCGTCCTCCACCTGATGATCGCCGGGCGCCTTCACTGGAGAGGCTCGGTGACGGGCCTCGCCGGCCGGACTTCGCTCGCGGCCTTCGACTTTCCGGGCGGGACTCTCCTCGTGACGGAGGCGGGCTCCAAGAAGCGGGCGGCGCTCCATCTCGTCCGCGGCGAGGAAGCTCTCGCGGAGCACGCGCGCGGCGGGCTCGAAGTCTTCGGTTCCGATCTCGAGAGCTTTCGCGCGGCGCTCACGCGTGAGAACCACACCGTCAAGCGCGCGCTGACCGATCCGCGCCTCTTCTCGGGAATCGGCAATGCGTACTCCGACGAGATCCTCCACCGAGCGCGTCTCTCTCCGGCGAAGTGGACCTTGCGGCTGATGGAAGAGGAAATTGCGTCGCTCCACGAAGCCGCCCGCGGAACTCTCGAGGAGTGGACGGAGCGACTGACGAGCGAGGCGAAGAAGAGCTTTCCCGAAAAGGTTACCGCGTTTCGCGAAGGGATGGCGGTGCACGGGCGGTACGGCAAGCCGTGCCCGGTCTGCGGAACGAAGATCCAGCGGATCGTGTACGCCGAAAACGAGTCGAAC
Source organism: Thermoanaerobaculia bacterium (assembly GCA_036505815.1). Classification (GTDB taxonomy): domain Bacteria; phylum Acidobacteriota; class Thermoanaerobaculia; order UBA5066; family Gp7-AA6; genus Gp7-AA6. Next base: position 14,911 of record DASXSX010000223.1, on the reverse strand, counting down.
TACTGTCCGACCTGTCAGACCGGAGGAAAGCTCCTCGCCGACCGCGCGCTCTCGCAGCTTCTGAAGAAGGACTGGCCGAAAACTCTCGAGGAGCTGGAAGAAAGGAAGAGACCACCCCCGGTGTCATCCTGAGGGCCGCAGGCCCGACCGCGCGCGTCATCCTGAGGACCGCAGGCCGAAGGATCTCTGGCTCAACTCGGAAGGGATCCCTCGCTTCGCTCGGGATGACGGACGTTTCACTCATTCTGAGCCGCAGCGCGAAGAATCCCTCGAAATCAAGGGATCCGTCGCTTCGCTCCGGACGACCGGGCAGACCTCCTAGTCCGTCGGGACGACGATGCCTTCGAAGCCCAGGTCCTCGAGCGACTCGAGCTCGCGCTCCGCCTCCTTGCGGCCGTCGAACGGTCCCACTTTCACGCGGGAGAGTCCGCGATACGGCTCGAGAAAAACCGTGCGGCCGGTACCGCGAACCCTCTCGGCGTGCCGCTCCGCGCGCAGGTGGTCGGCGAAGGATCCGACCTGGACCGCCCACCGCCCGGTCGGCGAGACCAGCTCTTCGGCGGCGCCCGGCGTCACCACGGTCAGACGCACCGAGCCGATTCCCGGTCCGATCAGTCCGATGTGGTCGGCAGCGGCGCGCGACAGGTCGATCACGCGACCGAGAACGAAGGGTCCCCGATCGTTGATCCGCACCCGGACGGTCTTTCCGTTGTCGAGGCTCGTCACGTCCACGATCGACCCGAGCGGGAGCTCGCGGTGCGCGGCGGTCAGGAGCGAAGAGTCGTAGATTTCCCCGGAGGCGGTGGGCTTCCCTTCGAATCCGTCCCGCCCCCCGTACCACGATGCGATGCCCTGTTCCGTCCAGCCGGGCGACGGCGGGATCTGGGCCGCCGGCCGGGAGGTGGAGGAGACGGCGCGGGACGCGCACGCGGTCGGCGGACCGAGGACCGCGAGAACGAGAACGAGGCGAAGAGCGCTTCGCGGGCTCAAACCTTGAGCGGCGCCGGCTCCGCCGCGACGACGCCTTCCAGAGCCGGGTCGAGCTCCTCACGGAGGAATGCCTCGACCTGCTCGGCGGCGCGGCCGATGAGCCGTTCGGGACGGACCGCGGCCGCAAGCTCCTCCTGCGTGAGTCGGAACGCCGGGTCCAAGGCGACGCGGTCGAGAAGATCGGCCGGACCGGCCTCGTCGGACCGTCGCTCCGCGGAGGCTCGCGCGTGGACGCGAAGCTTCTCGTGGAGCTCCTGGCGGTCGCCGCCGCGCCGAACGGCCTCCATGAGGATGTTCTCGGTGGCGAGGAATGGAACCTCCGCTTCGAGCCGCCGCCGCGCGACGTCGGCGTGGACGACGATGCCCGAGAAGACGTTGTCCAGAAGAATGAGGATGGCGTCGCAGGCGAGGAAGGCGTCGGGAATTGAGATGCGTCGGTTGGCCGAGTCGTCGAGCGAGCGCTCCAGCCACTGTGTCGCTGCCGTCATCGCCGTGTCGAACGAGAGCGCGATGACGTGTCGCGCGAGGCCGCAGATGCGCTCCGCCCGCATCGGATTTCTCTTGTAGGGCATCGCGGAGGAACCGACCTGTCCGGTCTCGAAGGGCTCTTCGATCTCGCCGTCGTGCTGGAGAAGCCGCAGGTCGGTCCCGATCTTGTGCGCTGACTGAGCCAGGCCCGAGAGCGCGTGGACGACCCGGTCGTCCTGCTTGCGGGAGTAGGTCTGGCCGGACACGGTCTGCCGCCGGGCAAACCCGGCTCGCCGCGCGAGAGCCCGATCGAGCTCCTCGACCTTCGCCGAGTCGCCGTCGAAGAGCCGCAGGAAGGAAGCCTGCGTGCCGGTCGCTCCCTTGGCGCCGAGAAAGCGGAGGTCCTCCCTCCGCCGGCGAACCTCCTCGAGGTCGGTCAACAGCTCGAACGCCCATATGGCCGCCCGCTTCCCGACGGTGGTGGGCTGCGCCGGCTGGTAATGCGTGTAGGCGAGCGTCGGAAGCGCCCGGTGCTCGAAGGCAAACTCGCGCAGCCGTCGCAGGACCGAAACGAGCCGCCGCTCGATTAAGCCGAACCCTTGCTGGATCTGGATCAGGTCGGCGTTGTCGGAAACGTAGGCGGAGGTCGCGCCCCAGTGAATGATCCCGCGCGCCGCGGGCGCGGCCTCGCCGAACACGCGGACGTGCGCCATGACGTCGTGGCGAATCCGCTCTTCTTCGCGCTCCGCCGCGTCGAAGTCGATGTCTGCGAGGTGCGCGCGCATCTCTCCAATCGCCTCCTCGGAGATCGGAAGCCCGAGCCGGCGCTCCTCCTCGGCGAGCCAGAGCCACAGGAGGCGCCACGTCTCGAACTTGCGCCGCGCCGAGAAGAGGCGCGACATCTCCTCGGATGCGTAGCGGCCGGCGAGCGGGGAGGGCTCGGCGTCAGCCTTCTTCATCGTCCCACTCGGCGACTGTGAACATCAAGACGGCCTCGTTGCCGCAGGCGAGGCAGAGGGCCTCGGTGACAAGGCCCATCTCGACCTCGAAAACGTAGCAGGGCGTGTTGCACTCCTTGCAGAGAAGGTAGGGGATTTCCCGGTCCGGGTTGGGGTGCGGAACGGTTGGATCCGTCAAGCAGATGCTCCGGGACATTCTCGCATCGGCAGCGGCGGGCGACAAGGTGCAGGGAATAAGGATGCGGGGCAGGCCCGCAGGGCCTGTCCCCGCGACCTTCTTAGGGCTACCAGACCTCGCAGCGCTCCCCGGCTGGCCCGCACCATCGGCGAGTTCGGCTTGCACGAGAACGCCTCCTGAAACTCCGGAAGGTTCCGATACGAACGCCCGCTCCGTCGGGGCTGCCTCGTGAGTTCGCCGCGATCGACGATCCGCCCTCGAGGACGCCGAGGTTGGACACCATTTGTCCATTCGGCCGGTTATCCTGATCGAAGATGCTCACCACAGTTCTCATCGTCTGCGTTGCGGCGCTCGTCGTCGGGGGACTCCTTTTTGTCCTTCTGCGGCCGAGGGAGGCAGACCCGCGTCTCGATCGCCTGCTGACCGAGGTGGCGGCGGTGCGCGGGTCCTCGGAATCCATGGACCGGCGCGTCGAGGATCTCCGGCGCTCCGTCGGCGAGAGGGTGGCGGCAGTCGAGGACCGGCTCGCCGAGGGGCAGAAGAACGTGACCGATACGCTGGGCGAAGTGCACGAGAAGATGGGACGCGTCTTTCAGGCCTCGCAGAAAATCCAGGAGCTCGCCGGAGGCATGACCCGGCTCGAAGATCTTCTGAAGCCCCCCAAGGTCCGCGGCGGACTCGGAGAGACGTTTCTGGAACAGGCTCTCGCCGACGTTCTTCCGCCGGGTTCCTGGAAGATGCGCCACGTCTTTCCGGACGGGACGATCGTCGACGCGGCCATTTGCGTCGGGGACTTCCTGGTTCCCGTCGACAGCAAGTTCCCGCTCGAGAACTTCCGCCGCTCGAAGGAAGCACCGGACGAATCGGACCGCAAGCGCGCGCGCCGCGACTTCGCCGGCGACGTTCGCCGTCACGTCGATGCGATTGCCACCAAGTACATTCGGCCCGGGGACGGCACGTACGACTTCGCCTTCATGTACGTACCGTCGGAGGCCGTCTACTGCGAGATCGTTTTCGACGAAGAGGGCGTCTCGCTCGCGGACTGGGCGGCCGCGGAGCGGCGTGTGATTGCGGTGTCTCCGAGGCTTCTCCACGTCTATCTCGCGACGGTCTGCACGGGTCTGCGCGGGATGGCGGTCGAGGAGCGGGCGAAGGAGATTTTGGAAGACCTCTCCGACCTGCGCCGCGAGTGGAACCTGGTCGAGGACCCGTTCCGGACGCTCGGCTCTCACCTCCGCAATTCTCAGAAGCAGTACGACGCCGCCTCCCGCGCGTTCGATCGATTCGGAGGAAAGCTCGACACGATCGCGGAGCGAGGCGAGAGCGACTCGGTCGAGGGCCTGCCGGAGCTCGCCGCGCTTCCCCGGCCGTCGTAGCCACGGACGCGCGTTTTCGCGCCCGGGAACGGATCGTGGAGGACCGGGTGTCCGTGAATTATCCGGGCTAGAATCCCGCGTCCTTTCGCGGGACGCCTTTGCCATGAGAGTGAACTCCGAGACCGGAAAGCTCTCCTCCGTTCTCGTCCACCTTCCCGGTCCCGAGATCGACCGAATGGTGCCGGCGATGATGGAGGAGCTCCTTTTCGACGACATCCTGTTCGGCAGCCGCGCCCGCGAGGAACACCGCCGCTTCCAGCAGGTGCTCGGCTACGTGGCTGAGGAAGTCCTCGACGTCCAGGACCTTCTCGCGGAGGTCCTCGAGGTTCCGGAGCAGCGTTCCGAGATCCTGCAGGACCTGGGCACCGTGCTCGACTGGGGACCCGACATGGACTACCGGCTGCGCGACTTGACCGCGGAAGAGCTCGCGGCGACGCTCATCACCGGCATCGAGAGACCGGCTTCGGAGGTGGCCCTCTCTCCCTCGGAGCTCTACTGGCTGCCGCCGATCCCGAACTATTTCTTCCAGCGGGATCCTCTCGTCGTCGTCGGCAATCGCGCGATCCGGGGGTCGATGGCGACCGCGGCGCGACTGCGCGAGCCGCTCCTCTCCGGATACGTCGTCCGCTACCACCCCCGGTTCGCCGGTCCCGAAAGCGACCGCTTCTGGTTCCAGGAGTTCTCCGCCGACTACGGTCGGCCCTCCTCCTACGCCCGGATGCGTCCGACGCTCGAAGGGGGAGACATCCTGGTTCTCCGCGACGACCTGCTCCTCATGGGTTACTCCGAGCGGACGAAGAAGACAACCATCGAGCGTCTCGCGGAATCGCTCCACGAGCAGGGGTCGCGCGTCCGGCGGATCTTCGTCGTCGCGCTCCCGCCGGCGCGGTCGTACATGCACCTGGACACGGTCTTCACGATGATCTCGCGGGAGGAGTGCCTGGTCTACGCGCCCATGATCTTTCCGGACGGCGCGGAGGAAGCGGACGTCTATCAGTGCGACCTGACGCGCCGGCCGGCCGCGTGGACGTCCGAGAACGACCTTCTCTCGGCGCTCAAGTCGGAGGGGATGGACTTGAGGCCGGTGCGGTGCGGCGGGAGCGACCCGATCTCGGAGCGGCGCGAGCAGTGGACCGATGGGGCAAATGCGTTCGCACTCGCGCCCGGAGTCGTCCTGATGTACGACCGCAACGAGCGCACCGCGGACGAGCTCGCGAGGGCCGGGTACACCGTCTTCGACGAAGCGGATCTCCTGCTCGGCAGGCGGGAGCTCGATCTGAAGCGGGGCAAGAGATACGCCGTCCGGCTCGCCGGACACGAGCTCTCGAGGGCCCGCGGCGGCCCGCGGTGCATGGCGATGCCGCTCGTGCGCGAGGAGCTGTGACCACTCCCTTCTTCCCGTTCGTGCGGCCGCTCGCGGTCGTCGCGTTCGGCGGGAACGCGCTCCTCACGCCGGAGGATTCGGGGGACGCGCGCGTGCAGCTCCAGCGGGCCCGGACGGCGGTCCGCCAGCTGCTGCCGATCTTGAACCGCGGATACGAGCTCATCGTCGTGCACGGCAACGGCCCACAGGTTGGAAACCTTCTCCTCCAGGCGGAACTCGCCCAAGAGCGGGTGGTGCCGCAGTCCCTGGACGTCTGCGTCGCCCAGACCCAGGGTTCGATGGGATTTCTCCTCGAGCTCGCCTTCGACAACGAGCTCAAGGAGGCCGGGTTCCGCAAGCGCGTGGTCACCCTGGTCACACAGGTCGAGGTCGACGCGGCGGATCCCGCGTTCCTCCAGCCATCGAAGCCGATCGGGCCGTTCTTCACGCGCGAGCGCGGGGAGGCGATGCAGAAGGCGGCGGCCGATTGGACGATGGTGGAGGACGCCGGGCGCGGGTGGCGCAAGGTCGTCGCGTCGCCCAAGCCGCTCGCGATTCGGAACGTCGACGTAGTGGCCTCTCTCGTCAACCGCGGCTATATCGTCATCGCGGCAGGGGGCGGAGGCGTTCCCGTGGTCGTCCCGGCGGAAGGGGAAGTGCGCGGGGTGGAGGCCGTCATCGACAAGGACTACGCAGCGTCGATGCTCGCCGCCTCGCTTTCGGCGGACGTCTTCGTCATCCTGACCGGCGTCGAGAGGGTCTCGCGCGACTTCGGGAAGCCGACGGAAACCCCGCTTCCCCGGCTCGACGTCGCGACCGCCCGCACTCTCCTCGCGCAGGGGCAGTTCCCACCCGGCAGCATGGGTCCGAAGATCGACGCGGCGATCCGGTTCGTCGAGGCGGGCGGCCGCGAGGTGCTCATCACGCGAGCCGAGTGCCTGTCCGCCGCGCTCGACGGCGAGACGGGCACGGTGATCTGGAGGACGGAATGACTGCCGGCAAGCGCGACTACGTCAACGAGAACGACTGGGCTCCGGCCGAGATCGAGAAGCTCCTCGATCTCGCGGCGCGGATCAAGAGTCGGCCGGCCGACTGGCAAACGTCGCTTGCCGGCCGCAGCCTTGCGATGATCTTCGAAAAATCCTCGACGCGCACGAGGGTCTCCTTCGAGGCCGGGATGTTCCAGCTCGGCGGTCTCGGCATGTTTCTCTCGTCCCGGGACCTCCAGCTCGGCCGCGGCGAGCCGATCTCCGACACGGCGCGGGTGCTCTCTCGTTACGTGAACGGGATCATGGCCCGCACGTACGCACACTCGACAGTCGAGGACCTCGCGAAGTTCGCTTCGATCCCGGTGATCAACGGACTGTCGGACCTGCTCCATCCGTGCCAGGCGCTCGCCGACTTCCTCACGATTCGCGAGCGGTTCGGAAACGCTCGCGGGTTCAGACTCTGTTACGTCGGCGACGGGAACAACGTCGCGCACAGCCTCCTTTTGACCGGCATGAAGCTCGGCGCACGCGTGTCGATCGTCACGCCTCCCGGGTACGCGCCGGAGTCCCGTGTCGTCGAGTGGGCGCGTACGGTAGCGCGAGAGACAGGCGGGTCGGTTCTCGTGACGACCTCGATCGAAGAAGGGATCACCGGCGCGCGCGCGGTCTACACGGACGTGTGGGCATCGATGGGCCAGGAAACCGAGGCGGCGGAGCGGGCGACGACGTTCGAGCCCTACCGCGTCACCCGCCGGGTTCTTGCGATGGCGGAGCCCGACGCCATCTTTCTGCACTGCCTGCCGGCCCATCGAGGCGAGGAGGTCGAGGCGGAAGTGATCGACTCGCCGGCTTCCGCCGTCTTTGACCAAGCGGAGAACCGTCTCCACGCGCAGAAGGCTCTACTCGTCACGCTTCTCGCGGACCGCGGATGAGGGAGCCTGAAACTCCGTCGGGCCGGGCGGCGATCTTTCGCGCCTGGCGCCGGGGACTCCTCGTTGCCGTCGGAACCGTTGCGCTGGTCGCCGTGATTCTCGTCGCCGGCCGGGACGTTCCTGCCTCGCCGCAACCGGCGGAGAAATCGCCGGCGGTCGTCACGGTGCCGGCGGCGCCGTTGAAGCGCGAGCCCAGCTCGCGCGCCGAGTCCCTCGCAGATCTCAAGCGGGGGGACGAAGTGACCGTGATCGCGGATCACGGCGCGTGGATCGAGGTCCGGGCGAGAAAATTGACCGGCTACGTCCGTGCGGGGGAGATCGAGCGCGACGAGGAGCGCGAGGCCCGCGAGGAAAGAGCGAAAAAGATCCTCTCGTTCCCGGCGGTCTATGGGGTCGTCGCGGAAGAGACTCCCGTTCTGCTCGCTCCGTTCCCGTTCGCTCCGCGAGCAGGAACTCTGCCGAGAGGGACCGGGATCCAGATCCACGCGGTCGATCACGCGTATTTTGCCTACCAGGACAAAGCGAACGGCGTCGCGTTCGTCGCATCCGCCGACGTTGATCTCGTTCCGCCCGATCCGAAGAGTCCGGACATCGTTCCGGACACCGCCGTGTCGCTGCGCCGTCTCTCGACTCTCGAGGTGCCGACACCGGAGCCCACGCCGATCGCGGCGCCGCTGCCCGCTCCAGAAAGGAACGCGGCGGCGGGCGAGCGGCCGGCGGCGCCGGTCGCGCCTCGAGTGCCGCCGGCCGGGCCTTCGGTCGAGCCCGCGGTGCTCGTGTCCAAGGTGGATCCGGAGTATCCGGACGCGGCGATCCGGGCGCAGGTCGAAGGGAGCGTCGTGCTGGAAATCGGGGTCGACGAGACCGGCGCAGTCAGCGACGTTGCCGTGACCCGCGGGTTGCCGTTCGGTCTGTCTGAGGCGGCCGCCGAAGCGGTTCGGCACTGGAAGTACCGCCCCGCGCGCGGCCCCGAGGGGCCGATTCCGTCCCGCAAGACGGTACGGATCCTTTTTACGCTACGCAGCAGCGGCTAGGTCTTCGAGCCGGGGTCTATAATTTTTCGTCAATGCTCCAGGTCCTCTTCGAGGCGGAAGGCCGCTCGCAGGTGCACACGCTCGTGCGCGATCAGGCCTCGATCGGCCGGGCGAGCGACAACGACATCGTTCTGAACGATTTTTCGGTATCGCGGCGCCACGCCTATCTGAAGCACGAAAACGGCGAGTGGGTCCTGTACGACAACCACTCGACCAACGGCATTCGCGTCAACGACCAGCACGTGCCCAACGCCCCCGTCGGGAGCGGCGACCGCGCGGTCATCGGCACGTTCACGCTCCACTTCCGGGAGGAGCCGGTCGAGGCGGAAACGCCCGCGAAGCGGATGATGGATTCGACGTCGACGTGCATCCGTCCGATCGCGGAGTTCAACAAGGATTTCGGCCTCGAAAAGGGCGCGGCGCCTGTCTCCAGCGATTCCACCGCCGGTCGCAAGCGCGTCGTCCTCGACGTCGCCTACAAAAACAAGGTCTTCGAGATCCTCGTGCAGGTCGCGAAGACGCTCATTTCGCTGGACGACCTCGAGACCGTGCTCGACAAGGTCATGGACCTGATCTTCGAGTACCTCCCGATCGACCGCGGGTTCCTTCTTCTCGAAGAACAGGGCGATCTCCGGCTCCGCATCAGCCGCTTCAAGTCAGGTCAGCGGATGACGACCGACGGAACGCTGCCCTATTCCCGCACGATCGTCGACATGGTCGTGCGCGACAAGGTGGCGGTCCTGACCTCCGACGCGCAGCGGGACGAGCGTTTCGAAGCGGGGCAGTCGATCCGCCTCCAGCAGATCCGTTCCGCCATGTGCGCGCCGCTCTGGAACCGCGATTCGGTCATCGGCGTCATCCACGTGGACTCGCCGCTGCACGTCGGAACCTTCACGGAGCGCGACCTCGACCTACTGACTGCGCTGGCGAATTTCGCCGCAGTGGCGATCGAGCGCGCGCGGCTCCACGACCGCGTCGCGGAGGAGAAGCGCATTCGAGGTAGGCTCGAGCGTTATCACTCGCCGCAGGTCGTCGAGGAGATCATCGCCGACGTGAAGGCGACCGGCTCGTTCAAAGACGTGCGCACGAAGACCGTGACGATCCTGTTTGCCGACCTCGTCGGCTTCACGTCCTGGTCGGAGAAGATGGAGGCGGCCGAGCTCGCGCGGATGCTCAATCGCTTCTTCACGCTTGCGTCCGACGCGATCTTTTCCCAGGACGGCACGATCGACAAGTTCGTGGGCGACGCTGTGATGGCCTTTTTCGGCGCGCCGATCGACCAGCCCGACCATCCCGCGCGCGCCGCGGCCGCCGCCCTGAAGGTGCGCGAAGAAGTCGCCGCGTGGAACCAGGAGCGCGCCGCACAGGGAAGCTTCCCGCTCGAAGTCCGCATCGCGCTGAACACCGGGGAAACGATCGTCGGTGAGATCGGGTCGGCGCGCCGCGTCGAATACACCGTCGTCGGGAACGCCGTCAACGTTGCGGCGCGGATGGAGGAATTCGTCGCGATGCCGGGCGACATCGTCGTCGGGCCGCTGACCTACGAGGCGATCAAGGACCTCTATCGCGTCGCGCAGCTCGGCTTCTTCGCGCTGAAAGGGGTCTCGACGCAGATTCCGCTCTACAAGCTCCTGGGGACGCTCGACACACAGGAGCTCGAGCCGGCCGCCCAAAAGCAGTCCGCCCGCTGAGCGAGCTTCGCTTCGTCTTCGTCACCAGTCGGCCGGAAAAGGCGGCGGAGGCCGAGCGGCTCGGCTTCCGGCTCGAGCGGCTCGATCTCGATCTTTCCGAGCCGCAGGCCCTCGATCCAGAGGTGGTGGCCCGCGAGAAGGTTCAGGTGGCCTGGGAGCGGCTGCGCCGGCCGGTCCTGGTCGAAGACTCGGGCCTCGAAATCCTCGCGTGGGGCGGTTTCCCGGGCGCGCTCATGAAGTGGCTCGAAAAGAGTGCAGGCCTCGACGGGATCGTTCGCATGCTCGAGCCGTTTCCGGACCGCAGGGCGCGCGCCGTCTGCGTGATCGCGTGCTTCGACGGCGAGCAGCTGTCGACCGCTCGCGGCGTGACGGAAGGCGCGATTGCGCCGGCGCCTCGCGGCAGGGGAGGATTCGGGTGGGACCCGATCTTCGTCCCGCGAGGTTCGGAGAAGACGTTTGCCGAATTGCCGCCGGTCGAAAAGGACGCGGTCTCGCACCGCGGGCGCGCCTGGGCGGCGATGGCGGAGCAGCTGGGGTCAGACCCCTAATTTGAAAGGAGGATCACATGCTGGCGGAACTCTCGATCGTGCCGCTCGGGCGCGGCGAGCACCTGTCGTCCGCGATCGCGGAGGTCTTAGACGTCGTGGACCGGTCTGGTGTCCGGTACAAGTTCACTCCGTGCGGCACCTGCCTCGAAGGCGACTGGAACGAAGTGATGGAGGTCGTGCGGCAATGTCACGCGAAGGCCCGGCAGGGCTCGCGGCACGTGATGACGACCGTCCGCATCGAGGACGAAGAGGGCGAGAACGACAAGCTCATCCGAAACGTGACTTCCGTCGAGGAGAAGCTGGGCCGCCAGCTCGCGGAGACCGGCGGCATCGTGCGGTAGCGGTTTTCGGGCCTGCGGCCTCGATCGGGTACACTCGCGCGCGACCATGGAGCGGCCGATCCGGGTGCTCATCGCCAAGCCCGGCCTCGACGGGCACGACCGCGGCGCCAAGGTCATCGCACGGGCCCTGCGCGACTCCGGGATGGAGGTCATCTATTCCGGCCTGCGCCAGACGCCCGAGCAGATCGCCACTGCTGCGATCCAGGAAGACGTCGACGTCGTCGGCCTCTCGATCCTGTCCGGCGCCCACAACGTCCTCTTTCCGGAGATCGTCGGGCTCCTTAAGGAAAAGGGGGGTGCCGACATCATCGTGCTCGCCGGCGGCATCATTCCCGACAAGGACATCGCGCCGCTGAAGGCTCTCGGCATCCGCGAGATCTTCCTGCCGGGCACCCCCACGCAGACGCTGGTGGACTTCATCAAGAAAGAGGTCGCGGAGCGGGTCGGCGGGTGACCGAAGTCCTGGAGACCCGCGTCGACACCGCCTCGAAGGAGTTCTGCGAGCGGCGTTCCGCGATGGAAGCGCTCGTCTCGAAGCTCCGCGAGGAGCTCGCCAAAGCGCGGCAGGGGGGGACCGGGCGCGAGCGCCACGCTGAGCAGAAGAAGATGTTCGTACGCGACCGGGTCGATGCGCTCCTCGATCCGGGCTCGCCTTTTCTGGAGCTTTCGCCGCTCGCCGCGCACGGGATGTACGACGACGAGGCGCCGGGCGCCGGGCTCGTCACCGGGATCGGGCGCGTTTCCGGCCGCGAGATCATTGTGATCGCGAACGACGCGACCGTGAAGGGCGGGACGTACTACCCGATCACCGTCAAGAAGCACCTCCGTGGGCAGGAGGTCGCCCTCGAGAACCGGCTGCCCTGCGTCTATCTGGTGGATTCCGGCGGCGCCTTCCTGCCGCTCCAGGCCGACGTCTTCCCCGACCGGGAGCACTTCGGGCGCATCTTCTACAACCAGGCGCGCATGTCCGCGGCGCGCATCCCGCAGGTCGCCGTCGTCATGGGGATGTGCACGGCGGGGGGCGCGTATGTGCCGGCTATGTCCGACGAAGCCGTCATCGTCAAGGGAACGGGGACCATCTTTCTGGCCGGGCCGCCGCTCGTCAAAGCCGCCACGGGCGAGGAAGTGACGGCCGAGGACTTGGGCGGCGCGGACGTTCACACGCGGATTTCGGGAGTGGCGGACCACTTCGCCGAGGACGACGCCCACGCTCTCGAGATCGCGCGCTCGATCGTCGGCACGCTCGGCGGGTCGAAGACGCTTCCAGCCGACCGCGCTGAGCCGGAAGAGCCGCTGTACGACGGCCGGGAGATCTACGGGATCCTGCCGCGCGACGTGCGCAAGCCGTACGACGTGCGCGAGGTCATCGCAAGGCTCGTGGACGGCTCGCGCTTCCAGGAGTTCAAGGCGCGTTACGGCACGACGCTCGTGACCGGCTTCGCGAGGCTGTCGGGATTTCTTCTGGGCATTGTCGCGAACAACGGCATCCTCTTCTCCGAGTCCGCGCTCAAGGCGACGCACTTCATCCAGATGTGCGCGCGTCGGAAGATCCCGCTCCTTTTCCTCCAGAACATCACCGGGTTCATGGTGGGGAAGGACTACGAGCGGGGCGGCATCGCCAAGGACGGCGCGAAGATGGTCCACGCGGTCGCCAACGCCGCCGTGCCGAAATTCACCGTGATCATCGGCGGCTCCTTCGGCGCCGGCAATTACGGGATGTGCGGGCGCGCCTACGGTCCGCGGCTCCTCTGGATGTGGCCGAACGCGAGGATCTCGGTGATGGGCGGGGCGCAGGCGGCGTCGGTCCTCTCGACGGTCAAACAGGACCAGCTCGCGCGCGCTGGAAAGCCGGTGATGAGCGACGAGCAAGTCTCGGAGTTCGAGCGCCCCACGCGGGAGAAGTACGAGATCGAAGGAAATCCGTACTACTCGACCGCACGCCTCTGGGACGACGGCGTGCTCGATCCCACGGAGACGCGGACGGCGCTCGCGCTCGCGATCTCGGCCGCATACAACGCGCCAGTGCCCGAGACGGAGTTCGGCGTCTTCCGGATGTAGCGGACCGGAATTGACCGCGGTCAGCCGGCGTTCTCCCCTCGCGATGATCCACTCTTTCCTGGTCCCGCTCTTTCTCGCCGTGCTCGCGCGTCCGGTCCAGATCGACATCCGCCCGGGCCCGGCGGAGACGTTTTCGGCGACGCTCGTCGGCCCCGCGCAGGGGAGCCGCGCCGGCTCGTTTTCCGGGTTCGTGTCGGTGAACGGATCGGCTGTCGAGATCCCGATTTCCGGACGCGCCGAGGCCGCCGGCGACCGGCTGCGCCTTCCCGTGACCCTGCGCTACTCGGACGTCCCGCAGGATTGGGCGAATCGCTTCCGCCCCGATGCGTTCGACTACCGCTTGAGCGGACGGATCGCGGGCGACGGAGCGATCGAGTGGACCGGCACCGCACGCTGGGACGACGTCGGCGTCGAAGGGGAGCGCGAGACTGCGCGCCGCTTCCTGCGCCTGCAGACGGTCGAGGTCACCGACGTGTCGCTCTTCGAGAGCCAGGCGCGCGCGGTCGTCGCCGTCCGCAACCCGTTCGCATTCCCGCTGACGATCGCTTCGACCCGGTACCGGCTCACTTCGAGCGGCCGGGTCATCGGAACCGGCCGGACCCGCGGGATGCTGCTGCGTCCTCGACAGGAGAGCTCGTTGCTCCTGCCGATCGACGTCGACCACGGCGAGCTCCTCGGCGCCGCAGGCGAGGGCATCCTCTCGGGGGGAAATCTCTCCGCACGCCTGTCGGGCACGCTAGCGGTCCGGCTACCGGGTGGCGACGTCTCGGTTCCTCTCGACCTCTCCGGCCGGCTCTCGCTGTCCCGATGAGCGAGTCGGAGGCGGCTTACTCGCGCCTCCGCGTCGTGCGCGACGCGCCGCTCGCGCGCGTCACGCTTGCCCGTCCCGACGTCCGCAACGCCTTCGACGAGATCCTGATCGACTCGGTGACCCGGGCGTTTCTGTCGTTCGGAGACGATCGGGAGACGCGCGTCGTCGTGCTCGAAGGAGAAGGGCCGATCTTCTGCGCGGGCGCGGACATCGAGTGGATGCGCCGCGCCGGAAGTTGGTCGAAGGCGGAGAACGAGGCGGATGCGGAAAAGATGGCGCGGATGCTCCGCGCGATCGATCAGTGTCCGAAGCCGGTGATTGCGTTGGTGCAGGGCGCGGCGATCGGAGGCGGGGTGGGGCTCGTCGCGGCCGCGGACATGGCGATCGCCGCGGAGGACGCCGTTTTTTCGCTCGCCGAGGTGAAGCTCGGAATCCTGCCGTCGGTCATCTCGCCGTACGTTTTGCGCGCGATCGGACCTCGGAACGCGCGAAGGTACTTCCTGACGGGGGAGCGCTTTGGAGCGGCGGAAGCACGCCGGATCGGGCTCGTGCACGACGTGGTTCCGGGTGCAGGGCTCGAAACGGCGTGCGAGCGATCGATCGCGGCGCTTCTCACCTCGGCGCCGGAAGCCGTCGGCGTCGCCAAGCGCTTGATCGACGAAGTGACCGGCAAGAGTCCCGACGAGGCGATGCCGATCACAGTTCGAACGATCGCCGAGCGCCGCGCCACCGCCGAGGCGAAGGAGGGGCTGACCGCGTTCCTGGAAAAGCGGCCTCCTTCGTGGGCGCCGAAGAAAGGGCCGAGGTAAGGTCTATTCTTGATGGTCTTGCGGTTTTAGGCTGCCAACCACTTCAAGCAGCGTGGCTATTGCCGCGTCAATCGCCCATCCGCAATAAAATAAGTCCGTGAGCCAGTGCGGCTTTCCGAAGAACTCGATGGCGGATGCTCCTGCTTTTGCAGTCCGATTTGGGCTGTCTAATTCGATGTTAGCCCGTCCAAACAGGAATCGCTCCGAGGAACAACACAATTAGGAGGAACAACACAATTAGGAGGATGCCAATGAAGTACGTGATCAGCTGGTTCGAACGCCCGCAGGGTTCGCCCATGGAGTACGAGAATGCCCAGAAGCGAATCCTTGAGGTATTCGGTCAATGGAAGGCGCCCGCCAATTT
>DASXSX010000222.1:0-13885 GCA_036505815.1 Thermoanaerobaculia bacterium | reverse complement strand
AGGAGAGAGATGGGCAAGGAGAAGTTTGATCGCAGCAAGCCGCACGTGAACATTGGGACGATTGGGCACGTGGATCACGGCAAGACGACGTTGACGTCGGCGATTACGTTGGTATTGGCGAAGAAGGGTTTGGCGACGGCGATGGCGTACGACCGGATCGACAACGCGCCGGAGGAGAAGGCGCGTGGGATCACGATCAACACGGCGCACGTGGAGTATTCCACGGAGAAGCGTCATTACGCGCACGTGGACTGTCCGGGTCATGCGGACTACGTGAAGAACATGATTACGGGGGCGGCGCAGATGGACGGGGCGATTTTGGTGGTATCGGCGGCGGACGGGCCGATGCCGCAGACGCGGGAGCACGTGTTATTGGCGCGTCAGGTGGGTGTTCCGTACATCGTGGTGTTTTTGAACAAGACGGACATGGTGGACGATCCGGAGCTTTTGGAGTTGGTGGAGCTGGAGGTGCGGGAGCTTTTGACGTCCTACGGTTTTCCCGGTGAACAAATACCCGTCGTCAAGGGTTCGGCGTTGAAGGCGATGGAGTCCGGGGATCCGAGTGCGCCGGAGACCAAGTGTCTCTTCGAGCTGATGGAGGCGGTGGACACCTACATTCCGGTGCCGGAGCGGGCGATCGACAAGGACTTTCTGATGCCCATCGAGGACGTGTTCTCGATTTCGGGTCGGGGCACGGTGGTGACGGGTCGAGTGGAGCGGGGGGTCATCAAGGTGGGCGAGGAAGTGGAGGTCGTGGGGATTCGGCCGACGCAGAAGAAGGTGGTCACAGGTGTGGAGATGTTCCGCAAGTTGCTCGATCAGGGGCAGGCGGGGGACAACGTGGGTCTCTTGCTGCGGGGCACGGAGAGGAAGGATGTGGAGCGTGGGCAGGTTTGCGCCAAGCCGGGATCGATCACGCCGCACATGAAGTTCCAGGCGCAGGCGTACATCCTGACGAAGGAAGAGGGGGGACGGCACACGCCGTTTTTCTCGGGGTACCGGCCGCAGTTCTTCTTCCGCACGACCGACGTGACGGGGACGGCTTCGCTGCCGGCGGGAGTGGAGATGGTGGTGCCGGGGGACACGGTGTCTCTGGAGATCAACCTGATCACGCCCATCGCCATGGAGAAGGGGCTGCGGTTCGCCATCCGCGAAGGCGGAAGGACCGTCGGAGCCGGGACGATTACGGAGATTTTGGAGTAGCGATGAGGATGCTTTCAGCCATGGGATGTTGCATCGCCGCCGTTAGCTCCCTACGGCGGCGTCGAGCCGCCGGTTCAGACGTCTCGAGCGGCCGATGAAAAACGACAAAATCCGAATTCGCCTGAAGGCGTTCGACTACCGCATCCTCGACCAGTCCGCGTCGGAGATCGTGGACACGGCCCGACGAACCGGCGCGAAGATTGCCGGGCCGATCCCGCTGCCGACGGCGGTCTCCCGCTACACCGTCAACCGCTCGCCGCACATCGACAAGAAGTCCCGGGAACAGTTCGAGATGCGGACGCACAAGCGCCTCCTCGACATCCTGGAGCCCACGTCGCAGACCGTCGACGCGCTGATGAAGCTCGAGCTTCCGGTCGGCGTGGACGTCGAGATCAAGGCGTTCGGGAAGTAGGCCGCCATGCCCGTTCGTGGAATTCTCGGCAGGAAGGTTGGGATGACCCAGATCTTCGCGACCGACGGCACGCTCGTGCCGGTCACGGTCGTCGAGGCGGGCCCCTGCCTCGTCGTGCAGAAGAAGACGCCGGACCGCGACGGCTACGTCGCCGTCCAGATCGGGCTCGTCGAGGCGCGTCCCGACCGGCGTGCCAACCGCTCCCGCAAGGGGCACTTCGACCGAGCGGGCGTGGCGCCGATGCGCAACGTCGCGGAAGTCGCGCTCGATGGCGAAGACGAGCTGAAGCCGGGCGACAAGGTGCTCTGCGACACGTTCAAGGAAAAGGACCGCGTCGACGTCATCGGCGTTTCCAAGGGGAAGGGCTTCGCCGGCGTCGTCCGCCGGCACCACTTCCGCGGCGGCGCCGCGACACACGGCTCGATGTTCCACCGGGCGCCCGGCTCGATCGGCGCCTCCGCGTTTCCTTCGCGCGTCATGCCGGGCAACCGCTCCTCCGGACGTCTGGGCGGCCGCCAGGCGACGGCGAAGAACCTCGTCGTCGAGCGCGTGGATGCCGAGAAGAACCTGATCTACCTGCGCGGCCCGGTGCCGGGCGCGCGGCGCTCGCTCGTGAAGATCGTGCGCTCGACCTTCGCGAAGCCGGACTAGAGCCATGGCGAAACTGCCCGTCGTGAACTGGAAGAGAGAGCGGGTCGGCGAAGTCGAGCTCCCCGCGGCGGTGTTCGAGTATCCGTTCCGCAGCCACCTGGTGTGGGAAGCCGTCAAGGCGTATCTCGCCGGGACCCGGAGCGGCACGCACAAGACGAAGACGCGCTCGGAAGTCTCGGGCAGCGGCCGCAAGCCCTTCAAGCAGAAAGGAACGGGGCGCGCGCGCCAGGGCGGCTCCAGGCCCCCGATCCACCGCCATGGCGGCACCGCACACGGTCCCGTGCCGCGCTCCTATGCGCAGAAGCTTTCGGTCGGCGAGAAAAAGAACGCGTTGAAGGCGGCGCTCTCCCGCCGCGTGCAGGAGGACCGGCTCCTCGTGCTGGAAGGCCTCGATCTCGAGAGCCACCGGACGAAAGACTTGAAAGCCGCGGTCGAGGCGCTCGGGATCTCGGGAAAGGCCCTCTTCGTCGGCTCGCGCGGAAACGACAACTTCGAGCGCGCGTCGCGCAACATCTCGGAATGGAAGATCGTCGATCCGCTCGCGGTGAACGTCTTCGACGTCATGAGCCACGGCACCGTCGTCGTCTCGAAGGACGCGCTCTCGCGCGTCGTCGAGACCCTCGGGAGTAAGTGATGGATCCGCATCGCATCATCCGCAAGCCCTTGATCACCGAGAAGGCCACGCGGATGAAAGAAGCGTCGAACACGGTCTGCTTCGAAGTCGACCGTTCGGCCAACAAGATCGAGATCGCGCGGGCCGTCACCGCGCTCTTCGGCGTCCAGGTGGCCGAGGTTCGGGTCGCCAACCGTGAAGGCAAATGGAAGCGGATGGGCAAATTCATCGGCCAGCGCAAGGGCTGGAAGAAGGCTTACGTGCGTCTCGCCGCGGGCGAGAAGCCGATCGAGTTCTTCGAAGGGGTATAGCCATGGCGTTGAAAAAGTTCAGCCCGACGTCCGCGGGACGGCGTTTCCAGACGTCGCTCACGTTCGAAGACATCTCCTCGGCGCGGCCCGAGAAGTCGCTCACGGTCGGGCTGCGCTCGACCGGCGGCCGTAACAACCAGGGCCGGACCACCTCGCGTTACATGGGAGGCGGCCACAAGCGGCTCTATCGCATCATCGACTTCCGGCGCGACAAGATGGGCGTTCCCGCCCGCGTCGCGGCGATCGAGTACGACCCGAACCGCTCGGCCCGGATCGCGCTGCTCCACTACGTGGACGGGGAGAAGCGTTACATCCTCGCGCCCAATGGGCTCGAGATCGGAGCGCAGGTCGTCTCCGGACCGACCGCGGACATCATCGCCGGCAACGCGCTCCCGTTGAAAGGTATCCCGCTCGGCACGACGATCCACAACATCGAGCTCAAACGGGGCCGCGGCGGCCAGCTCGTACGCTCAGCCGGTGCCGCCGCGCAGCTCATGGCCAAGGAGGGAAGTTACGCGCAGGTGCGGCTCCCGTCCGGCGAGGTGCGCGAGGTCCACATCGAGTGTTACGCGACCATTGGACAGGTCGGAAACATCGAGCACGAGAACGTGTCGGTGGGAAAGGCGGGACGGAACCGATGGATCGGCCGGCGTCCGCACGTGCGCGGCGTCGCCATGAACCCGGTCGACCACCCGATGGGCGGCGGGGAAGGAAAGACCTCGGGAGGCAGACACCCGACTTCGCCCTGGGGCTGGAAGACGAAGGGCTGGAAAACCCGGAACAACAAGCGGACGGATGCCTCGATCATCCGCCGGAGCAAGTCGAAGGCATAGGAACGGACGATGGCGCGATCGATCAAAAAGGGTCCTTTCGTGGACGACCACCTCGCAAAGAAGGTGGCGGAATTGAACGCGACGCGCGAGCGCCGGGTCGTCAAGACCTGGTCCCGCCGCTCGACGGTCACCCCCGACATGGTCGGGCACACGCTCGCCGTGCACAACGGGCGGAAATTCATTCCGGTTTACGTCGCCGAGAACATGGTCGGTCACAAGCTGGGAGAGTTCGCCCCGACCCGGATCTTCAAGGGACACGGCGGAAAGAAGGCCGAGACCGGCGCGAAGGTCGGCGGTCCGCCGACGGCTCCGGGAGCTGCTCCTGCCGCCTCGCCGACGGCAGCGCCCGCGCCGCCAAAGGGGACCCCGGCATGAGAGCCCGGGCGACGCTCCGCTATCGGAAGGGGTCGGCCCAGAAGGCCCGGCTCGTCGCGGACCTTGTGCGCGGCAAGAAAGTCAACGACGCGCTCGCGATCCTGCGTCACACGCCGAAGGTCGCTTCGCGGGACATCGAAAAGACGCTGCGCTCGGCGGTCGCGAATGCCGAACAGAAGGAAGCACACCTGGACGTCGACGAGCTCGTGGTCAAAAGAATCTTCGTCGACAAGGGACCGCAGGACAAGCGCGTCCGTCCCGCCCCGATGGGCCGGGCGTACCGAGTACTGCATCGCAAGAGCCACCTGACCATCGAAGTGTCGGACGAGGCGTAGGAAGAAACAGAGGAATTCATGGGACAGAAAGTTCACCCGTACGGCTTCCGCCTCGGATTCAACCGGACCTGGCACTCCCGCTGGTTCTCGACCAAGGAGTACCAGAATTACCTGCACGAGGACTTGAAGCTCCGCAAGGAGCTGAAGGCCCGGCTTTCCCACGCCGGGGTTTCGGAGATTGACATCGAGCGTTTCGCGAACAAGCTGAAGGTCAACATTCAGACTTCGCGGCCCGGAATCATCATCGGGAAGCGCGGAGCGGAAGTGGACAAGCTCCGCGACGAGCTGCAGAAGCGGATGAAGGGAGAGGTCCACATCAACATCATCGAAATCCAGCGTCCGGAAACGGACGCGCAGCTCGTGGCGGAATCGATCGCCCTCCAGCTCGAGCGGCGGGTCGCGTTCCGGCGCGCGATGAAGAAGGGGATCGAATCGGCGTTCCGCTTCGGCGCGCAGGGGATCAAGATCCGATGCGCCGGCCGGTTGAACGGCGCCGAGATCGCGCGCGCGGAGTGGTACCAGGAAGGGCGGCTCCCTCTCCACACGCTCAAAGCCGACATCGACTACGGCTTTGCCGAGTCGAACACGACCTACGGAAAGATCGGGGTCAAGACCTGGATCTACCGCGGGGAGCAGCACAAGGCGAAGAACCGGAGAAAGACGGCTTAGGCCGGGACACGGGACAACGAGAGCGAAACCATGTTGATGCCATCCAAGGTCAAGTACCGCAAGCAGCAGCGCGGCCGCATGCGCGGCAAGGCGTACCGCGGCGGCGCTCTCGCCTTCGGGGACACGGGTCTTCAGGTGCTCGAGCCCGGTTGGATCACGGCCCGGCAGATCGAGGCCGGGCGCATCGCGATGACCCGCGCGGTCAAGCGCGGAGGCAAGATCTGGGTCCGGATCTTCCCGGACAAGCCGTACACGAAGAAACCCGCGGAGACGCGCATGGGAAAGGGGAAGGGTCCGCCGGAGGGCTGGGTCGCGGTCGTGAAGCCGGGCCGGATCCTCTACGAAATGGAGGGCGTGGACCTGGCGACGGCGAAAGAGGCGCTCGGGCTCGCCGCCGACAAGATCGGGCTCGCGACCCGTTTCGTCACGCGTGAGTCGGAGATGGAGATTCGATGAAGAAGAAAGAGCGGGAGACTCTCGCCCAGCAGGGGGAGAGTGAGCTCGTCGAAAAGGAAAAGCAGATCCGGGAAGCATCCTGGAAGCTCCGGCTCCAGAAGGCAACCGGGCAGCTCGACAACCCGATGCGTTTGAGGACGCTGCGGCGCGATCTCGCGCGGGTCAAGACCTTCCGCCGCGCCCTCGAACGGAAGGCGGAGAACCCGTAATGGAACAGATTTCGAAGAATCCGGCGCCGCGCCGGCGGGCGACGAAGACCGGCCGCGTCGTCTCGGACGGGATGAACAAGTCCATCGTGGTCGAGGTGGAACGCCGCGTCGAGCACGACCGTTACAAGCGGACGATCCGCCGGACGAGCCGGTTCATGGCGCACGACGAAGAGAACGCCGCGAAAGTCGGGGACCGGGTCCGGATCGAAGAGACACGGCCGATGTCGAAGCAGAAGCGCTGGATCGTCAGAGAAGTCCTCGTGAAGGCGGAAGCGTAGAGGCCGCGATGATCCAGATGGGCACGATCCTCGAGGTCGCGGACAACTCGGGCGCCCGCAAGATCGCCTGCATCCGCATGCGCGGCGGTTCGGCGGGACGGTACGCCGGCCTGGGCGACGTGATCACGGCGTCGGTCAAGGAAGCAGCGCCCGACTCCCCGTTCGTCGAAAAGCACGGCAAGCGGGTCGTCAAGGCGGTGATCGTGCGGACCCGGCGCAACCACCGGAGGCGCGACGGCTCCTACATCCGGTTCGACGACAACGCGGCCGTCCTGATCTCCGCCGAAGGCGAGCCGGTGGGGACGCGCGTGTTCGGGCCGGTCGCGCGGGAGCTGCGCGAGAAGAAGTTCATGAAGATCATCTCTCTCGCTCCGGAGGTCCTTTGAAAGAGAGAAAGAAGCCGCGCCTGAAGAGGAATGACGTGGTCGTCGTCGTCACCGGACGGGACCGGGGCCGGCAGGGGAAGGTCTTGAAGGTCCTTCCAACCGAGGACCGGGTCATCGTCGAGCGAGTCAACATGATCAAGCGGCACGTGCGCCCCAACCCGTCGAAGAACATCGCCGGGGGGATCTCGGAGAAGGAAGCGCCGATCCACATCTCCAACGTGATGCTCGTCGACCCGGACCGCAACACGCGGACCCGGATCGGCCGGCGGCGCGACCCCGACGGCACTCCGGAGCGCTACGCGAAGAAGAGTGGAGCGGCGCTCGCGTGAAGGACGGGAAACGAAAAAACGGGAAACGAGGGAAAAGTTGGTTCCGAGACTGAAAGAACGGTACGAGCGCGAGATCCTTCCCGAGCTCACCAAGGAGCTCGGCGTGGACAACGTCATGGCGCTGCCGCGCCTGGAAAAGATCATCCTGAACATGGGGATGGGAGAGGCCGTGGCCAACCCGAAGATCCTGGAGAGCGCCGTCGAGGAGCTCTCGGCGATCGCGGGGCAGCGGGCGGTCGTCACCAAAGCCAAGAAGTCGATCGCGACCTACAAGCTCCGCGCCGGAATGCCGATCGGCGTCCGGGTGACCCTGCGCGGTCGTCGGATGTACGAGTTCCTGGACCGGCTGATCAACATCGCGCTGCCGCGCGTGCGCGACTTTCGCGGCGTGTCTCCGAAGGCCTTCGACGGCCGGGGCAACTACACGCTCGGAATCCGGGACCACTTCATCTTTCCGGAGATCGACTACTCGAGGACGGACAAGTCGAAAGGTCTGAACGTGACGATCGTGACCACCGCCGGACGCGACGACCGCGCGCTCGCGCTCTTGAAGCGTCTGGGGATGCCGTTCGGCCGCTGACGGCTCGAAGGGCGGGAGAAGCGAAGAGGAATTCATGGCGAGAAGGGCAATGAGGATCAAGGCGGACAGGAAGCCGAAGTTCATGACGCGGACCGTGCGCCGATGCAGGGTGTGCGGCCGCGCCCGGAGCGTGCTCCGCAAGTTCGGGCTCTGCCGCATCTGTTTCCGATCGAACGCGAACGCCGGATACATCCCCGGCGTCGTGAAGGCGTCCTGGTGAGCCGATGAGCACCAACGATCCGCTCTCAGACCTGCTGAACCGGCTCCGCAACGGAATGCGGGCGGGCCACGAACGTGTGGACGTCCCCTCGTCGCGCATCAAAGAAGACGTGGTGAAGGTCCTCGCCGAGGAGGGCTACATCGCCTCGTGGCGCCGGGTCGAAGAGAAGGGCCGGCCGGTTCTCCGCGTCGGTCTGAAGTACGACGGCGAAGGCGTTCCGATCGTCGCCGGGCTCGAGAGGGTCTCCCGGCCGGGCCGCCGCGTCTACGCTCCCGCGAAGGAGATCCCGGAAGTCTTGGGCGGCCTCGGGATTTCGATCGTTTCCACGTCCAAAGGGGTCCTGACCGGCCGGAAGGCGCGCGAGGCGCGGCTGGGCGGCGAGATCCTCTGCAACGTCTGGTAGGAGAAAGCATATTTTGCCTGTCATCCTGAGCGGAGCGTTGGATCCTCCCTTTTCCGGGAGATCCCTCGGGCCTTCGGCCCTCGGAATGACAAGGGATTAGGTCGGTAGGAGATAGCCGTGTCACGCATCGGAAGAATGCCAGTGCCGATCCCGCAGGGGGTCGAGATCCGATCCGACGGCGAATTCGTCCGGGTCAAGGGGCCGAAGGGCGAGCTCGCCAGCCGGATCCCGCCGGGCATCGCGGTCGAGGTCGACAAGGGAGAGGTCCGATTCGCGCGCTCGAACGACGAGCCGCAGCAGCGCGCCTGGCACGGCCTCGTGCGCAGCCTGGTCGCGAACTCGGTCGAGGGGGTCACGAAGGGGTTCAGCCGCGAGCTCGAGATCGTCGGCGTCGGTTACAAGGCCGAGGTCAAGGGCAAAGCGGTGGTTTTCGCGCTCGGCTACTCCCATCCCATCAATTTCCCGATTCCCGACGGGATCGCGGTCGCGCTCGATGCGAAGGCGGGCAAGCTCACCATCAGCGGCGCGGACCGGCAGAAGGTCGGGCAGACGGCCGCCGAGATCCGCCGGCTGCGGGTGCCCGATCCGTACAAGGCGAAGGGAATCAAGTACGCCAACGAGGTCATCCGACGCAAGGTCGGAAAGGCCGGCGGGAAGTAGGACGATGAACCGATCGCAAGCGCGCACCGAGGCGCGTGGAAAGGTCCGCACGCGCGTGCGCCGCCGGGTGAAGGGCTCGGGCGAGCGCCCCCGGCTCGCCGTGTTCAAGAGCGGCCGGCACATCTACGCGCAGGTGATCGACGATGCGACGGGTGCGACGCTCGCGCACGCGTCGTCCCTCGATCCGGCGTTGAAGGGGGAAAAGAAGGGCGGCGCGAACCGGGAGACCGCGACGCGCGTCGGCACGCTCGTCGCCGAGCGGGCGAAGGGCAAGGGAATCGCGCGGGTCGTGTTCGACCGCGGCGGCTACATCTACCACGGCAAAGTCAAGGCGCTCGCCGAGGCGGCCCGTCAGGGCGGTCTCGAGTTCTGAGCGCAACGAGGAGAATCAGGAAATGAGCAGCAATCGCATGTCCCGGGCGCCGCGCGAGCGGGAAAAGGAGCGAGACGCCCAGGGGCGCGAGCTGATCGACCGCGTCGTCCACATCAACCGCGTGACCAAGGTCGTCAAGGGAGGAAAGAACTTCTCGTTCTCGGCGCTCGTCGTCGTGGGGGACGGACAGGGACGCGTCGGCTACGGCTCGGGCAAGGCGAAGGAAGTTCCGATGGCCATCAAGAAGGGGATCGAGATGGCCAAGAAGAACATGCAGCAGATTTCCTTGAAGGGGACCACGATCCCCCATGCGGTGCTCGGCCGCTACGGCGCCGGACGCGTTCTGTTGAAGCCGGCCGCCCCCGGAACAGGCGTTATCGCCGGAGGTCCGGTTCGGGCCGTCCTCGAATCGGTTGGCATCCAGGACATCCTGACGAAGTCGCTCCGCACGACGAATCCGCACAACGTCATCAAGGCGACGTTCGAAGGGCTGACGCGGCTGAAGAACGCGGAAGAAATGCGCAAGCGGCGCGGCGCGGCCGGCTCGCAACCGGAGGCCGCCGCGGCGGGCGAGACGGAATCGTGAGCGAGACCCGGACGGCTGCCGCCGTACCCGCGAAGAAGCCCCGGACCCGCAAGTCCGAGCGCAAGACCTCCCTCCGTCTGCGCCTCGCGAAGAGCGGGATCGCGACGCCGGTCGACCAGAAGGCGACGATCCGCGCGCTCGGATTCCGTCGGGTCGGTCAGGTCATCGAGCGCGAGGACAGCCCGACTCTGCGGGGGCGCATCCGCAAGATCCGTCATTTGGTCGAGATCCTCGGCGACGAGGGTCCTCGCGCGAACGTCTGACAGAGGAGGCGAGAGCTTCCCATGGTCGAAAAGAAAAACACGAAGAAAAGAACCCCGGCGGGCAGGCCGGCGAAGGCCGCCGCGGAAAAGAAGGCCGCCGCTCCGGTCATCCGGCGCCGGAAGGCCGTTCCCGCGGAGCGGGAAGAGGCAGCCCCGGCGCAAGCCCCGAAGCCTCAGCCGGCGCGCTCCGGACCGCCTGCGATGGGGTTGCACGAGCTCGCGCCGGCGCGCGGGGCGACGCGTTCCCGAAAACGGGTCGGACGCGGTCCGGGCAGCGGCCACGGCAAGACCGCCGGCCGCGGCAACAAGGGACAGAAATCGCGGACCGGCTACCGCCACCAGCGCGGCTTCGAAGGCGGCCAGATGCCGCTTCATCGCCGGATCCCGAAGCGCGGCTTCACGAACATCTTCCGGGTCGAGTACGACGTCGTGAACCTCTCGGACCTGGATCGCTTCGACGCGGGTGACAGCGTGACCCCGGAGAAGCTCGCGCTCCAGCGCCTCGCGCACGGTCGCCGTCCGGTCAAGATCCTGGGCGACGGGGAGCTGACGAAAGCGCTGACCGTCTCCGCGCACAAGTTCTCCGCGTCCGCCCGGAGCCGCATCGAGGCGGCGGGCGGCAGCTGCGAGGTTCTCAGCCGGTGAGCGCGCTCCAGAGCTTCGCGAACATCTTCAGCGTGCCGGACCTGCGCAAGCGGGTCATCTTCACGTTCCTTCTGCTCGCCGTGTACCGGCTCGGATCCCACATCCCGACCCCGGGCGTCGACCCGGCGGCGATCAACGCGTTCTTCAAGTCTTCGGCCGGCTCGCTCTTCGGCTTCCTCGACATCTTCTCGGGGGGGGCGCTCCGAAGGCTCTCCGTCTTCGCGCTCGGGATCATGCCGTACATCTCGGCGTCGATCATCCTGCAGCTCCTGACGGTCGTCTGGCCCTACCTCGAGAAGCTCTCCAAGGAAGGGGAGATGGGCCGCAAGAAGATCACGCAGTACACGCGCTACGGCACGGTGCTTCTCTCGTTCATCCAGGCGTCGGGGATCGCGCTCTGGCTCGAGAAGCAGGTCGCTCCGGGAGGCGCGCGCCTGGTTCCCCATCCGGGATGGGGATTCCGGCTGATGACGATCCTGACGCTGACGACCGGCACGATCTTCATCATGTGGCTGGGCGAGCAGATCACCGAGCGGGGGGTCGGCAACGGCATCTCGCTCATCATCTTTGCGGGCATCGTCGTGGGTCTGCCCCGCGCGATCTTCGGCCTCTTCGAGCAGATCCGTACGGGCAACATCAACATCCTGACGCTCTTGGGCGTGCTCGTCTTCATGGTCGCGATCGTCGCGCTGATCGTCTTCGTCGAGCGCGCGCAGCGGCGAATCCCGGTGCAGTACGCCAAGCGGGTCGTTGGCCGGCGGGTCTACGGCGGCCAGAACACCTATTTGCCGCTCCGGGTCAACACGGGTGGCGTCATTCCGATCATCTTCGCGATCTCGATCATCCAGCTTCCGAGCTACCTCGCGACGCTGATCGGCGCGGACTGGACCCAGAAAGTGGCGAGCTCGCTCGGGCAGGGTCAGCCGCTCTACGTCCTGCTCTACGCGCTCGGCATCCTCTTCTTCTGCTACTTCTACACGTCGATCGTCTTCAACCCGACCGATACCGCGGACAACATGCGCAAGTATGGCGGCTTCATCCCGGGCATCCGGCCGGGCAAGAAGACCGCCGATTACATCGACACGGTTCTGTCACGGCTGACGATCATCGGGGCGGTCTACCTGACCTTCGTGGCGCTCCTGCCGGACTTCCTGGCACGCGGCTTCCGTTTCGCGAGCCTGCCCTGGATCGGCGGAAGATTGGAGACGATGCTGCCCCGGTTCTTCAGCGAGGGCTTCGGCTTCAATTTCTATTTCGGCGGGACTTCACTCCTGATCGTCGTCGGCGTTGCGATGGACACCGTTCAGCAGGTCGAGTCGAAGCTCGTCGAGCACCACTACACCGGCTTCCTCAAGAAGAGCCGTGTACGTGGCCGCCGGACGTAAGGGTTCTCCGATGCGATTGATCTTTCTCGGGCCGCCGGGCAGCGGCAAGGGGACGCAGGCGAAGCTCTTGGGAGAGCGCCTCGGCGTCCCCGCGATCTCGACGGGCGACATGCTACGCGATGCGGTCCGCCGGGGGACGCCGCTCGGGCGCCGGGCGCAGGCGATCATGGAATCGGGCGAGCTCGTGCCCGACGACGTCGTGGTCGGCCTCGTTGCCGAGCGGATCGCCTCGGCCGACGCCGCCAACGGCTTTCTGCTGGACGGTTTCCCGCGAACGATCGAACAGGCGGAAGCTCTCGACCGGATTTTGGAAGGAAATGGCGCGGCGTTGGACGGTGTTATCAACCTCCTGGTGCCCGAAGGGACCCTCGTCGAGCGGCTGCTCGGTCGCGCGGCCCTCGAGGGGCGCTCCGATGACCGCCGCGAGACGGTCGCCGAGCGCCTCCGGGTCTACCGGGGGAAAACGGCGCCTTTGGTCGGGCACTACCGGGCCCTGGGGCTTCTGACCGACGTGGACGGCTCGGGGTCGGTCGAAGAGGTCGCGGCGCGAATCGATCGGGCGCTGGCGAGGCCCGCGAAGGCGGCGGGGCGGGAATGATCACGATCCGCAGCTCGGAGGAGCTCGCCCGGCTGGAGCGGGCGTCGCGAGTGGTCTTGGAGACGCTCGACGTCCTGGGAAGAGCGGTGGCGCCGGGGGTGACGACGGAAGAGCTCGATCGGATCGCGGCCGAGGAGATTCGGAGGCGGAACGCGAAACCGGCGTTCCTGAATTACAGAGGGTTCCCGAAGACGATCTGCACGTCGGTCAACGATGAGGTCGTCCACGGGATCCCGGGCAACAGGTCTTTGAAGGAAGGAGACATCGTCGGAATCGACTGTGGAGCGATCGTCGATGGGTACTACGGCGACGCCGCGAGGACGCTGCCGGTCGGCCGGATCGACGGGACCCGCCGCAAGCTTCTCGACGTCACCCGCGAGGCGCTCGAGATCGGCATCGCCGCGGCCCGGCCGGGCGGCCGCGTCTCCGACATCGGCGCCGCCGTCGAAGCGGTCGCCGTTGCCCACGGGTACGGCGTCGTCCGCGAATTCGTCGGGCACGGGGTCGGGACCGCGCTCCACGAGGAGCCGCAGGTCCCGAACTACGGCCCGGCGGGACGTGGGAGCACGTTGAAGCCTGGAATGGTCCTGGCGATCGAGCCGATGTTCAACCTGGGCGGCGGCGACGTCCGCGTGGACAAGGACGGCTGGACGGTGCGGACGCGGGATGCGAGCGCGTCGGCGCACTTCGAGTACACGATCGCGATCGTCCCGGCGGGGTCGGTCGTTCTCGGAACGGGTCGCATCGGGGCGATCGGCACTCGGGAGGCCGCGGCGGTCCCGGCGTGACGAAGGAAGATGCGATCGAGGTCATGGCGACGGTTGTCGAGCCGCTGCCGAATGCGATGTTCAAGGTGGAGCTGGAGAACAAACATCAGGTGCTCGCGCACATCTCCGGAAAGATGCGGAAGAACTTCATCCGGATCCTTCCGGGGGACAAGGTCCTCGTGGAGCTTTCCCCGTACGACCTGACGCGCGGGCGGATCATCTACAGATATAAGTAAAGGGCACAGGGAGAAGTCGTGAAAGTCCGGGCATCGGTCAAACGAATCTGCGTGAAATGCAAGATCGTGCGGAGAAACGGCGTCGT
Source organism: Thermoanaerobaculia bacterium (assembly GCA_036505815.1). Lineage (GTDB taxonomy): Bacteria > Acidobacteriota > Thermoanaerobaculia > UBA5066 > Gp7-AA6 > Gp7-AA6. The sequence goes on along the minus strand of DASXSX010000222.1, from coordinate 23 downwards.
CCGGGTCATCTGCTCGATTCCCA
>DASXSX010000221.1:0-5652 GCA_036505815.1 Thermoanaerobaculia bacterium | reverse complement strand
ACGAGGATCGCGTCCTCGTAGTTGTACCCGCGCCACGGCATGAACGCGACCAGCACGTTCCTTCCGAGCGCGAGCTCCCCGTCGGACGTGCACGGGCCGTCGGCGAGGACTTCTCCGCGCGCGACGCGCGCGCCTTCTCCGACGATCGGCTTCTGGTTGATGCACGTGTTCTGGTTCGAGCGGCGGAACTTCGTCAGTGGGTAGATGTCGGCGCCGAACTCCTTGCCGCCGCCGCCGCCTTCCTCGCCCCCCTCGACACGGACGATGATCCGTTCCGAGTCGACCTGGTCGACGACGCCGCCGCGCTTGGCCAGGATGACGGCGCCCGAGTCGCGCGCGACGGTCCCCTCGAGGCCGGTCCCGACGAGCGGGGCCTCGACCTTGAGCAAGGGAACCGCCTGCCGCTGCATGTTCGATCCCATGAGTGCCCGGTTCGCATCGTCGTGCTCCAGGAACGGGATCAGCGCGGTCGCGACCGAAACGAGCTGCTTGGGCGAGATGTCCTTGTAGTCGATCTTGTCCCGCTCGGCGGTGATGAACTCGCCGTTGAACCGGGCGATGACCCGGTCCTCCTTGATGCGGCCGGAGGCGTCGGTCTCGGCGTTGGCCTGCGCGATGACGAAGTTTTCCTCCTCCCACGCGGAGAGGTAGAACGCGTACGGCTCCGACTCCGCGGCGCTCTTTTTCGCGCGACGCGCCTTCTCGTTCTCCTCTTCGAGCTCCCGCTTCTCGACGATCTGTCCGAGGGCAAACGGGGTGTCGCCCGCCTGCGTCACCTGGAAGTGGTCGAGGACCCGGCCCTTCTCGACCTTCTTGTAAGGCGTCTCGATGAAGCCGAAGTCGTTGATGCGCGCGTAACAGGAGAGAGACGAGATGAGACCGATGTTCGGTCCCTCGGGAGTTTCGATCGGGCAAACGCGCCCGTAGTGCGTCGGATGAACGTCCCGCACCTCGAAGCCGGCGCGCTCTCGCGAGAGTCCTCCCGGCCCGAGAGCCGAAAGTCGCCGCTTGTGGGTGACCTCGGAGAGCGGGTTCGTCTGGTCCATGAACTGCGAAAGCTGCGAGGAACCGTAGAACTCCTTGATCGACGCGATGACCGGCTTCGAGTTGATCAGGTCGTGGGGCATCGCCGAGTCGATGTCCTGGTGGACCGACATCTTTTCCTTGATCGCGCGTTCCATCCGCACGAGGCCGATGCGGAACTGGTTCTCGAGCAGTTCGCCGACCGAACGGACGCGCCGGTTACCGAGGTTGTCGATGTCATCCGTGCGACCGACGTCCCTCTTCAGGCGCAGCAGGTACGCGACGACCCGGTAGATGTCCTGGGGCGTGAGCGTACGGGTGTCCTCCGAGGAATCGGCCTCGAGCTTGATGTTGAACTTGAAGCGGCCGACGCGCGAGAAGTCGTACTTCTTCGGATCGAAGAACATCCCCTCGAAGAGGTTCTTCGCCGACTCGTAGGTCGGTGGATCGCCCGGGCGCAGGCGCCGGTAGATCTCGAGAATCGCCTCGTTCTTCGTCTTGTGGCTGTCCTTCCGGATCGTGTTGACGAGAACGTCACCCGAGAGGTCCCAGTCGGGGAAGAAGAGCTCAACTTCCTTGACGCCGCGCTCCTTCAGCGACTCGACCGCGTCCGCGCCGAGCTCCTGGCCCGCCTCGAACAGGACTTCTCCCGTCGACAGATCGACGACATCCGCCAGGAAGCAGGCTTTCTCGACCGCGGCGTCGTCCACGGACCGCTCGATCGAACCCTTCTTCGCGATCTCCCTCTGATCCTCGCCCGAGAGACGGATCCCGGCGAAAACCGTCTTGGTCTCCCTCTTCACCCGCGCGTAGCGCTCTTTCAGCTCGTCCTGCTTCACGACTTCGCGACTGACGGTCAGGTACGCCCGGCCGCGTTCGAAGCGCGCCGGAACGACCGCATAGAACTGGCGCAGGATCGACTCGTCGGTCTCCAGCCCCAGCGCGCGAAGGAAGATCGTCGCCGGGAACTTGCGCTTCCGGTCGATCCGGACGAACAGGATTCCCTTCTGGTCGTACTCGAACTCGACCCAGGAGCCGCGGTACGGAATGATCTTCGCCAAGAAGCCCTGCTTCGACTCGCGGGTGAAGAAGACGCCGGGCGAGCGGTGAAGCTGGGAGACGATGACGCGCTCGGTCCCGTTGATCACGAACGTGCCGTGCTCGGTCATCAGCGGGATGTCGCCGAAGAAGACCTCCTCTTCCTTCGCGTCCCGCATCGTCTTGACGCCCGTCTCCGGGTCCTTGTCGTAGACGAAGAGGCGGAAAGTCACCTTGAGCGGGACGGAGTAGGTCATCCCCCGCTCCTGGCACTCGGCGACCGAGTACTTCATCTGCAGGTCGACCGGGTTGCCGCAGACGTCGCAGAGCGTCACGCGGTTGGGGTTCTGAGTTCCGCAACGCGGACAGGTCACGGTCTCCTCGTGCGGGTGCGCGGTGACGATCCGCGCGCCGCAGGAGCGGCAGTCCATGCGCAGGTGTTCGAGGCCCTTCAGGCGCCCGCACTTGCACTCCCAGTTCCCGATCGAGTACTTGACGAACTGCAGCTCACAGGCGCCGCGGAAGTCCGAGAACGGAAAGACGCTCGTGAAGACCGCCTGGAGACCGGAGTCCTCGCGCTCCTCCGGCAGCAGGTTCATCTGCAGGAAACGCTCGTAGGAGCGGCGCTGGACGTCGATTAAGTTCGGAAGATCCATGAACGAGCGGATCTTCGAGAAGTTCCGCCGCTCGGGGGACACAACCTCAGTCATTCAAAGGTACTCCTGTAGCGCGGCGGACCCTTCGGGCCGCCGCGATTTGGCACGGGACGAGAGCACCGACACGTGGTGCCAGAGCACCTCGCCGGCACCCATCAAAACAATCGCGTATTCCCTGGTCAGCGCGGTCCCTACTTGATCTCGACTTTTGCGCCGACTTCCTCGAACTTCTTCTTGATGTTCGCGGCCTCGTCTTTGGAGACGCCTTCCTTCAGGAGTCCCGGAGCGCCGTCCACGACGTCTTTGGCTTCCTTCAGGCCGAGGCTCGTGACCTCCCGGACGACCTTGATCGTCTTGATCTTGTCGCCGGCGGCGATCAGGTGAACGGCGAACTCGGTCTTCTCTTCCTCGACGGGAGCCGCGGCTGCCGGAGCGCCCGCAGCCGCCGCCGGAACTGCCATCGCGGCCGCCGAGACGCCGAACCGCTCCTCGAGCGCCTTGACGAGCGAGTTCAGCTCGAGGACCGTCATGCCCTCGATCTCTTTGACGAAATTCTCCGCCGTCATACCCATTGCGTGTCTTCTCCTCTCCGTATCCGTTTAACTTGCGGGCGCGGCGTCGGCCGGCCCCGAATTTGGTTTCTCTGCAACAGCGTGAAGCACCCTCACCAGGTTCGACACCGGACCGGCGAGGACAGTCGCGAGTCTCGTCAACGGCGACTGAATGAGGTACAGGAGACGGCCGACCAGCTCTTTCCGGGTCGGCAGCTCCGCGATCGTCTTGATTTCCGAGGCTTCGACCGGCCGGCCCTCGATCAGTGCGCCCTTGAAAACGAGGTTGGGGTTGGTCTTCGCGAAGTTCGTCAGCACCTTCGCGAGCCCCACGGGGTCGTTTTCGTTGAATGCGACCGCCGTCGGGCCAGCAAAGTGCTTCGCGATCCCTTCCATTGCGGTCCCGCGGGCCGCGCGCAGGGCCAGGGTGTTCTTCACGACGAGGTAGCGGGAACGCGTGCCGCGCACCTGGCGGCGGAGCTCCGTCACTTCGGGAACCTTCAGCCCGGCGAAGCCGAACAGGATCGCGTTCTTCGACTTGGTCAGCTCCGACTGGAGCTCGGCGACTGCGGCCGTCTTCTGCGCTCGTTCCATGGACTACAACCCCTCGATCGACGCCGTGTCGATCTCGATGCCCGGTCCCATGGTCGAAGAGACCGAGACCGTCCGGAAGTACTTCCCTTTCGCCGCCGCGGGCTTCGCCTTGTGGACCGCCCGGATGAAGGCGGCCGCGTTCTCTTCGAGCTTCTTTTCGTCGAAAGAAACTTTCCCGATCGGCGCGTGGATGATGGAGGTCTTGTCGACGCGGAACTCGATTTTGCCTCCCTTGATCTCCCCGACCGCCTTGCCGACGTCCATCGTCACCGTGCCCGCCTTCGGGTTGGGCATCAGGCCGCGCGGGCCGAGGAGCTTCCCGAGCCGGCCGACGAACCGCATCATGTCGGGCGTCGCCACGAGCGCGTCGAAGTCGAGGAAGCCCTCCTGAATCTTCGCCACGAGGTCCTCCCCGCCGACGTGATCCGCTCCTGCCTCCTGCGCTTCCTTGAACTTGTCGCCCGCGGCGATCACCGCGACCCGCTTCGACTTGCCGGTACCGTGCGGCAGGACGACCGTCCCGCGGACCATCTGGTCGGCGTGTTTCGGATTCACTCCGAGGAGCATCGCCATGTCCACCGACTCGTCGAACTTCGCGTACCGGACGTCCCGGATCAGCTTGACCGCCTCCGGAAGGGCGTACGGACGCGGCTCGACCTTTGCTTTGGCCGCCAGGAACTTTTTGCCGACTTTTGCCATCCTGTTTACCTCGTCGTACGAGCGATCAGCATCGTGCTGATCTCCGACTGCGATTCATTCGGTGCCGGGTGCAGGTCCGTGGGACCTGTCCCCGGGACTTTCTTATATGACCTCAATGCCCATACTCCGCGCCGTCCCCTCGACCACCCGGACGGCCGCCGGCAGATCCGCCGCATTCAAGTCGGGCAGCTTCGTCTTCGCGATCTCCTCGACCTGCTGTTTCGTGACCTTCCCGACCTTCTCCTTGTTCGGGGTTCCCGACCCCTTCGCGATCCCCGCCGCCTTCAGCAGGAGGATCGACGCGGGCGGCGTCTTGGTGATGAAGGTGTAGGAGCGATCCGCGAAGACCGTGATGACGACCGGGATGATGAGACCCTTCTGGGACGCGGTTCTCGCGTTGAAGTTCTTGCAGAAGTCCATGATGTTCACGCCCTGTTGGCCCAGAGCGGGGCCGACCGGGGGCGCCGGGGTCGCCTCTCCCGCCGGGATCTGCAGCTTGACGTAGCCGGTGATCTTTTTTGCCATCTCTCGCGAACGCTCCTAGAGCTTCTGGACCTGCAGAAACTCGAGCTCGACCGGCGTCGAACGCCCGAAGATCGTGACCATGACCTTGAGAGTGGACCGGTCGAAGTTGATGTCCTCGACGATGCCCGTGAAGTTCGTGAACGGGCCGTCCGTGATCCGGACGTGCTCGCCCTTCTCGAATGTGTGCTTCGGCTTCGGTTTTTCCTTGGTCGACGTCACGCGGTGCAGGATCTGTTCGACCTCTTCCGCGGTGAGCGGCGTGGGCTCCTTGCCGGAACCGACGAAGCCCGTCACCTTCGGCGTGTTCTTCACCAGGTGCCATGCCTCGTCGGACATTTCCATCTCGACGATGATGTAGCCGGGGAAGAACTTCCGCTGGATCTCCCGGCGCTTGCCGCCCTTCATCTCGACGAGCGTCTCGGTCGGAATGCGGACGTCGCCGAATGCGTCGGCCATTCCCATCGCCTCGACCCGCTGCTTGAGGTTCTGCTTGACGCGCTCCTCGAAGCCCGAGTACGTGTGGACGATGTACCAGTTCTTGGCCTTGGTCTCGGTCGTCATGCCGG
>DASXSX010000220.1:0-10121 GCA_036505815.1 Thermoanaerobaculia bacterium | reverse complement strand
TTTTCTGGTCGCCCGCCGCGAGGAGCTGCTCCACGAGGTCGTCGAAGAGATCTCGCGCGGCGGAGGCGAGGCCGCGTACCACGTTGCCGACGTGCGGATCGCGCCGTCGCTCTTCGATCTCGTGGATGTGTTGCTCTCCCGGTTCAAGCGGCTCGACATCCTGATCAACAACGCCGGGCTCGGTTACCGCGCGCCGCTCCTGGAGTTGAAGCGATCCGAGATCCAGGAAATGCTCGAGACCGACCTCCACGCCGCTATCTACCTGTGCCAGGCGGCTTTGAACGCGTTGCTGAAGAGCGCGCCCTCCGACATCGTGAACATCTCCTCGATCGCCGGGCTCGAAGGGTTTGCCGAGGGAACCGTCTACTGCGCGGCGAAGTCGGGGCTCGTCGGCTTCACCCGCGCTCTCGCGCAAGAGTTGAAACCCGCGAACATCCGGGTGACAGCGATCTGCGCGGGCTCGATCGATACGGCATTCTTCGAGCGGTTCCGTCCGACTCTCGAGCGCGCCCGGCGCCTCGCGGTGGAAGACGCCGTGCGCGCCTTGATGTACGTGCTGACTTCTCCGCCGAACGTCCTTCACGGCGAGATCGTCATCCGGCCCCGAGTCGTCTAGTCGGCACGGGGCATGCAGACCCACCCGGGTGTGGTGGGATGTAAATCGCTCGAGAAGACCTGGGACTGTCCGTGCCAGGGGTCGCGGTTCGATCCCTGCGGGCGCGCCGTGAGCGGGCCGGCGATCCGAGACCTCGACCCGCCGGAGGATTGAAGCGAGTCGCTCCTATAATTCACGTCAGGCCATGCGATCTGTACTTCTCGTGGACAACCGGGGCCTCTTTCGCGAGATGGGGCGTGCGGTGATGCGCCGCACGGATTGCCGCGTCCTGACCGCTGGAAACGGGACCGACGCTCTCTCCATCGCCCGGCGCGAGAAGCCGGACCTGATTTTTCTCGACGCCGAGATGGAAGGCATGAACGGCGTCGACGTGTGCCGCGTGCTGAAGGCGGACAAGCAGTTCGCGCACTGCCCGATCGTCATCGTCGGCGGGAGCGAGAAGGAGCGGCAAGAAGGGAAACGCGCGGGAGCGGACGCTTTCCTTCCCCGGGAGTTCGCCGAGGACGACTTCTTCGAGACGCTCCGCCGGCACTTGAACGTGTTCGCCCGCGACGCGGCCCGGTCGGCGGTGACCTGGTCGATCACGTTCTGGAGGGATGGCCTACAGCACCAAGGGACGATCCGCGACCTCTCACGCGGCGGCTTCTTCGTGCGCACGCCCATCGAGCAACCGATCGGGGCGCGCCTGGAGATCTCTTTTCAGACCCCGGTCGAGAATCCGGTCCGCTCGGTCGTCGGAGAAGCGATCGTTGTGCGACTCGGCCGCGATCCGGACAAGGGGCTCGGTTGTCGATTCTTTCAGCTCTCTTCGGCTTCCAAGGCGAACCTGGAAGAGTGCCTGAGGTTGCTCTCCCCCGAGCTCGCCGTCACGTAACCCGAGCCTACTCTCATTCCGAGCCGCGAAGCGGCGAGGAATCCTTGGCGAACCGAGGAGGGATTCCTCGCTGCGCTCGGAATGACATCGCCGAGCCGCGCTCGGAATGACAGTGGGGAGTGAAAAGCTACTTTCCCAGGTCGACGAGCTCGATCCCTGCTTCGCGCGCGACCGCGAGCGACTTCTCGTCGCGGTAAAACTCGCCGTAGTAGACCCGGGAGATCCCGGCGTTGGCGATCAGCTTGAAGCAGGGCCAGCACGGGCTGGCGGTCGTGTAGAGCTCGGCGCCCGCGATCGCAACGCCGTTGCGCGCGGCGTGGATGATGGCGTTCGCCTCGGCGTGGACGGTGGAGACGCAATGGCCGTCTTCGATCACGCACCCCACGTCGTCGCAGTGCGGCAGCCCGCGGATCGAGCCGTTGTAGCCGGTCGACAGGATCGTCCGGTCCTTCGCGATCACGGCGCCGACCTTCTTGCGCGGGCACGTCGAGCGCGTCGAGACCTGGAGCGCGATGTTCATGAAGTACGTGTGCCAGTCGACGCGATCCGCCATGCGGGCGGGATTATGCCGGAAGGGGCTGTGTCACAATCGTCGTCTCATGGCTTCACGTCGTCGCGTGGTGGTGACGGGTCTGGGCGCCGTCACGTCCATCGGGAGCACGGTGTCCGAATTTTGGAAGAACCTGCTCGCCGGAGTGTGCGGGATTCGACCGCTTTCGCTCTTCGACGCGTCCGCCTACCGCACGCAGACCGCCGCCGAAGTGAGCGAGATCCCGGACGGCTTTCTCTCTCCCGCCGAAAAGCGCCGGATGTCCCGGGCCGATCGTATGGGCCTGGCAGCGGCGGGCGAGGCACTCTCGCAATCCGGGCTCGATCCGGCGCGCGAGAACCCGACCCGCATCGGCGTCATCCTGGGGGGTGGGACGTCCGGGCTCATCGACTCCGAACAGGTCTACGAAGCGTGGCTCCGCGGCGGCCGCGGCCGCCCGTCGCGGGTCTTGAACCACCTGCCCGATGCCATCACCGACCGCGTCGCGCAGCGCTTCGGTCTGGAGGGACTGAAGTCCACGATCACCACCGCGTGCTCGTCCGCGGCGAATGCAATGGGCTACGCGTACGATTCGATCGTCGGAGGCCTGGCCGACGTCGTGGTGACGGGCGGCTCCGACGTCCTCGCCCGCCTGACCTACGGCGGCTTCAACTCGCTGCGGTCGGTCGACCCCGACCCCTGCCGCCCCTTCGATCGGGACCGGCGGGGCCTCTCGATCGGCGAAGCCGCGGGAATCCTCGTCTTCGAGGAGGAGGAACGCGCGCGTCGGCGAGGAGCTCCGATCTTCGGCGAGTTCCTCGGATACGGCGTGACGTCGGACGCCTTCCACATGACGGCTCCGGATCCTTCCGGGACCGCGGGCGCACGCACGATTCGCGCCGCCCTGGACGGTGCGGGCGTCAATCCCTCCCGGGTGGACTACGTCAATGCGCACGGCACGGCCACGCCGCAAAACGACTCCGCCGAGACGGCGGCCATCAAAGTCGCGCTGGGCGAGCGCGCGAGGGAGATCCCGGTCTCCTCGATCAAGTCGATGATCGGACACTGTCTGTGTGCGTCCGGCGCGATCGAGGCGATCGCGACCGTGATGACGGTGCGCGAAGGGCGAGTGCCGCCGACGATCCACTACGAGCACCCCGATCCCGCGTGCGACCTCGACTACGTGCCCAACGAATCGCGCGACGTGCCCGTCTCGATCGCCCTCTCGAATTCGTTCGCGTTCGGCGGCAACAGCTCGGTGGTGGTCATCGCGCGGTACGGCTGAGTGGCCGTCGTCACCGGCGCCGGCGCCGTCTGCGCGCTCGGGCGCACCTCGCAGGAGTTCTACCGCCGCCTTCGAGCGGGCGAGACCACGATCCGGCCGTTTACGCCGGAGGAGCGCCGCGGCCTCCAGGCAACGCACGTCGCGCGATACGACTCGTTCAGCCCGCAGCCGGAAATCTCCGCGATGAAGGCGCGCCGCTTCGACCGAGGCAGCCAGTTCGCGATCCTGGCGTGCTCCCAGGCGATCGCCGAAGCCGGCTACGACGTCGCGCGGGCGCCGGAATCGGTCGGTATCGCACTCGGGACCGGCTCGGCCGGCGCGGGCGCCCTGACCGAGTTCCTGAGGGTGCTGTTCACGGAATCGCCCGAGGCGGCGCCCCCTTTCCATTTTCCGAACACGGTGGCGAACGCGCCCGCATCGCAGGTCTCGATCGAGCTGAAGCTCTTCGGCCCGAACGTCACGATCACGCAGAAAGACCCCTCCGGTTTGAACGCGCTCCTCTTCTCCTCGCTCGCGATTTCCTCGGGCCGCGCTTCCGCCATGCTGGCGGGGGCGGTAGACGAGTGGAACTCCGTCTACGCAATGGGCTTCGACCGCGTCGGCGCGCTCAAGGGAGAGAAGCGGTCGAGCGGCATCGTCCAGGGCGAGGGGGGCTTCGCGGTGCTCCTCGAGGGCGAAGAGACCGCGCGGGCGCGCGGGGCGCGACCGCTGGCGCGGCTCGCGGGAATCGGGACGGCAGGCGTTCCCACCGAGCCTTACCGCTTCGCCCCCGATCCGGCCGCGATCCGCCGCGCGATCCGCGGGGCGCTCGACGCCGCGCAGGCAGAACCCTCGGACGTCCATCTCTCTCTCCCGTCGAGGAACGGCGTCGTCGAGATGGACCGCGCCGAGGAAAGCGTCCTGTCGGAAATCTTCGGCGAGGCGGTCCCGCCGGCGATCTCGGTCAAGGACGCGATCGGCGAGATGGCGGCGGCGGGAGGCGGACAGATCGTGGCGGCCTGCCGGGCTCTCGCCGATCCCGACGGACCTTTCCCGGAGAACGCGCAACCCCGGCGGGTGCTGGTCAACTCCTTCGGCGCCGGCGGAAACTTCTTCGCCGCGGTTTTCGAGTCCGCGACGTGAGCGCGGTGCGGGATCGCCCGCCGCTCGTGGGCGCGACGCTCGACATCGCCGTGCGGTTCGCGGAGTGCGATCCCTACGGCGTGGTCTGGCACGGTCACTACGCTCTCTATCTCGAGGAAGTCCGTGATCGGCTCACCGCGCGCTTCGGCTTCACGCCCGCGAAAGCGCTCGCGCTCGGCTATCGCGTCCCGGTCACGCGACTCGAGATCCAGTATCGGGCCCCCGCGCGGCCCGACGGACTGGTCCGTGCGACCGCGCGCCTCCGCCCGCCGGACACGGCGCGTTTCGTCCTCGATTACGAGCTTCGCGGAGAAAGCGGAGACCTCCTCGCGAGAGCCGAGACCGAGCAGGTCGTCGTGAATGCGGACGGCGAGCTGCTGCTGACGCTTCCCGCGGCGCTCAAGCGACTCGTCGCCGAGATCATCGCCTTCCAGGACTCGGGCCCCTCGCTATAATCCCGCGGATGTCGGAAGCCCCTGTCTCCGCGCGTCGGCGATCGGTCGGGTTCCTGTTGCGGTTCGTGGCGCTCCTTCTCGTCTTCTATCTCATCGTCGCCTCCCACCCGGTCAACGACGCCGTGATCGTCCCGTTCACTGCCGCGATCGCGTCGGTCTCCGGCAGGATCCTGAACTCACTCGGCGAGAGGGCGGAGGTCGTCGGCACCGAGATCCGGTCTTCATCGTTCGGGGTCAACATCGAGAACGGCTGCAACGGCGTCGAGACGGCGCTGCTCTTCGGGGCGGCTGTCCTCGCTTTTCCGGCGAGCTGGAAGCGGAGGCTGCTCGGCCTCCTCGCGGGCTTCGTGGCGATCCAGGTCTTGAACCTGCTGCGGGTGATCACTCTCTTCTGGATCGGACTCCACCGTCCGGCGCTCTTCAACTCCTCGCACACCGTGATCTGGCAGTCGGTCGTCGTTCTCTTCGGCGTGCTGCTCTTCCTGCTGTGGGCCTCGCGCCAGAACCCGCTCTCCGCCGAACGGTCGCCAGCCGGCCGGGAGCGCTCCCGCAAAGGCTGAGGCCGGGCCGCACGGATCTGCCGTCGCGCTCGGCCGCGTCGATCTCATGCTGAACGCGCGCGCCGCGCTCCGGGCGTTCGTCGGTTTCTTCCTCGCCCTCGCGTTCTGGTTCGGGTTCTCACGGGCCTACGAGCGCGGGCTCGCGGGCGCCGCGCAGGCTTTGACCAACCTGTTCGAGTCGCCGGACGTGACACGGCTTGCTCCGTCGAACGGAGAGATCCTCCTCGACCGGCGCGACTTCCCACCCGGCTCGGCGCGCCCCGGGCTGCCGGGTCCCGACATCCACTTCAACTTCGTGCTTCTCGTCACGCTCTTCGCGCTCGATCGCAAGCCTCTTCGCGGAGCGCACGTCGCGCGATTTCTCGCGGCGGCCGGGATGCTCTTCCTCGTGCACGTCCTGGCGCTCGTCTTCCAGGTGCATTCCGTGTACGCGACGAGTCTCGGCCCCTGGAGCGCTGCGAACTACGGCCCAGTCGCGCGCAACTTCTGGGCGGCCGGCTTTCACTTCTACCAGATTGCCGGACGCTTCGCCGCGCCGTTCGCGCTCTGGTGGCTCTTCGGCCGACGCGAGGAGGAGCTCGCCCCCGAAAAGCCGGCCCGAACGAAAAAGAGGAAAAGAAGAGCCTGAGCGGGCTTCCGGGGTCTCGGCTCTCAGTATCTCCGCGTCCGTTCCCGCCGCAGATATCGGTAGTCGGGGATCGCGTACTCTTTCAACTTCGCGATCAACGATCCGCGCGAGATGTTCAGCACGTGCGCGCCTCGGCTCTGGTTGCCCTCGACGCGCCGCATCGCGCGATCGATGACCTCGCGCTCGACCGTTTCGACGATCACCTTCAAGTCGTCCGTTTGGCGCAGCACGGCCTCCGCTCCGGTCGGTTCGCGAACGATCGGTGCGCTCTCGATGCGCGCGGGGGTCTCGGAGACCGCCGAAGAGAGCGGGGGCCGAGACGCGAGCGCGATGCCGGCGAGAGCAACGACCTCCTCGAGAAAGAGGACCGCGCGCGCGGGGAGACGGGGCGCCTCCTTCACGAGGAGCGCCAGCAGGATCGAACCGTTGCGGGGCGGCTCGACGATGAGCGTCAGGGTCCCGGCGACGCTTTCAATGCGCGCGAGACACTCGCCGGATCGCGCCTCGTCGAGGACGCGAGGCGGAAGCGCGGGGGTCTCGCGGAAAGTCGAGGCGACCGGACGAAATCCGTTGACGGAGAACTCGCCGATCGCCCATTCGGTCGGAGCGAACTCTCGGTCGAGGAAATCGGTGAGCTCGGTCGCGAGCTCCTCGCGCGACGAGCTTTCGCGGCAGAGCCGGTAGACCGCCAGACGCAGATCGCGGAACTCCACTTCCGTGGAAGGCGCGGCGGGCGGCGCTGGAGCGCCGGCCGCGACGATGGGGATCTCCGCGATCAACCGCGGCACGTTCGGTTGCGCATTCAAGACGGTGATCGTCGCCTCCCCGATCGTGATCCGGTCACCGACCCCGATCGGTCCACCCCCGAACTCGCGGCCGTTCACGCTGATCAGCCCCGCTCCCTTGTAGAGATCGAGGTGATACGCACCCTCTTTCTCGCTGATGCGAACGTGACGCCCGGCGACTCCCCGAGCGCGCACTACGACCTCGTTGCCGGAGGAGGCGCCGATGGTGATCGCCGCCCCGTCCAAGCGGTGCACTTCGCCGCCCCCAATCTTCTTGCGGACCTCGAGGTTCAGCATGTCCTTCCGTCCTCTTCCGCCATCGTTCCGACACTTCCCGGTCTTCCCGGGCAGAAATTCACGCGGCTTCTCCGAATGTGCTCCTCGAGAGGAACGCTCCCCGTCAGTTACTTCGAATCGTCCGAATTTGGGGTGACCCTCCGACGATTATGTCACGGCGCCGCGCACCGCAAACTGCGCTGCGAAACCGCGTCAACCGGGGCAGAATGCGATGCCGCCCGCTTGGGAGAGCCATGGAACTGAAGAGACTCCACTGCCGAGATCTGGGGCCCCGCGTTCCGATTACCCCAATATTTTGTGGAACTTAGCCGGCAAATTTGTTAAATTCCTTAGCAACTCCCATGCTCCGTCTCGAACGGGTCGAGATCTCCGGCTTCAAGTCCTTCTACGAGAAGGTCGATCTCGCTTTTCCGGGTCGCGTGACCGCCGTCGTCGGGCCCAACGGGTGCGGCAAGTCCAACATCTGCGACGCCGTCGCCTGGGCGTTGGGCGAACAGAGCGCGCGAGTCCTGCGCGGCGAGCGCATGGACGACGTCATCTTCAACGGATCCGCCAAACGTCGACCGCTCGGAATGGCGGAGGTGATCGTCACTCTCATCTCGGAAAACGGCAACGGCGATCCGGAGCACGGACGCCTGCGCGTCGGCCGTCGTGTCTTCCGCGACGGCGAGGGGGAGTACTTCCTGAACGACAAGCAGGTCCGCTTCAAAGACGTGCAGGACCGGCTCCTCGGCACGGGCCTCTCCGTTCGGGCGTACTCCGTCATCGAGCAGGGCCGGATCGATCAGGTCCTCTCGACCAAGCCCCAGGATCGCCGCCGCCTGATCGAGGAGGCCGCCGGCATCACGAAGTACAAGACGAAGAGAAAACTCGCCGAGGTCAAGCTCGAAGAGACCCGGGCGAACTTGCTGAGACTCTCCGACATCGTTACCGAGGTCGAGAGGAACTGCGCCTCGCTGAAGAGGCAGGCGTCGCGAGCCGCGCGGTACAAGGAGTTCACTCAAGCGCTGCGAGTCCGGCGCGCGGCCCTCGCGCGCGTTCGGGCGGACGCCCTCGCGGAATCGCGCGAGGCCGCGGAACGGCTCGGCGAGGAGAGAAGAGACGCCGAAGCGGCGGCCGCAGCGGCGCTCGGCCACGCGGAGGCCTTGCTCGCCGCCGCGCGCCTCGTCTCCGCGGAAACGGCGGCGGAGCGGGACCGGCTACGCGAGAGTCTCGCTCTACTGGAGGCGGCGATCGCCCGGGACGACGAACGGCTGGAGGCCAACCGCCGCGCGACCGTCGACCTCGCCGCCCGGCGTGCCGCTTCCGAGAGCGAGGGACGGGAATTCTCCGCAGAAGAGTCCCGCGCTGGCAAGGAGCTCTCGGAGGTCACCGGCCGGCTGGAGCGTGCGGTCGCGGAGGCGCGGGCGCGCTCGCTCGCTCGGGAGGATACGGACCGAAGAGCGTCCGAGGCCGTGGCCGCTCTCGAGAAGGTCGAAGAGGAGCTCGAGGCCGCCCGCGAAGACGCGCTCCGCGCCGCCGGCGAAAGAGTCGTGGCGCGCAACGCGCGTCAGGAGGTCGATCTCGCGGCCGAGCGCATCGCCGCCCTGGCATCTCGACTCGACGAGAGCCGGACCAGCGTGTCACGCGAGCTCGACGAACGCGAGAGAGATCTCGCGGCCGCCGAGCGGGAGGAGGCCTCTCTTCGGGAGATCGCTAAGACGGCGACCGAGAGCGTGCGTCGCCTCGCTGACGAGATTTCCGCGATCGGCCACGCTCTCTCCGAGATGGAAACAGCGCGGGAGGAGAAGCGCGCCTCCTTGGCGGCGCTGGAAGAGCGGGCGGCCTCGCTGGAGGAGGCCGTGCACGCGCGAGACGGAGCTCTGGCCGCGATGCGCGACGCCGTGGGCGCCGCGGGAATCGCGCACGAGGGGACACTCGCAGACCGCCTGCGGCCGGCGGCCGGCTGGGAGCGGCCTCTCGATCTCCTCCTCGGTGCGGACTCGGACGCCCTTTTGGCACGCGGAGACTGGAAGCGCGCCGCCGGCGCGGTGCGGGAGCTTCCCGGCCCCCGGTTGCTCCGCGCGGAATGGCTTCGACAGCCGGACACGGCGCCCGTCGCAGGCTCGCTCGGAGGCTGGGAGGTTGCGATCCGGGACTTCGACGCGCTCTCGCCGGCCGAGAGAGCGGCGCTGCCGCGGGTCGCGTTCGTCGGATCGCTCGACCAGGCGATCGCTCTCTCGGAGAAGAATCCCGAGGCGACTTTCGTGACGCGGGAAGGCGACGTCGTACGGGGGCCGTTGCTGCGCCTGGCAGGTTCGAAGGCGCGAGCGGTCGGGGCCTTCGCCGCCGAGCGGGAACGCGTCGAGATCGCCGATCGTGCGGTTGCGGCGCGCCGTTCAATCGCCGGAATCGAGACCGCTCACACGAACCTCGACTCCGCGCGCGAGAAGAGCGAACGGGAGCTCACACACGCCCGCGCGGAGGAGACTCGGGCCCAGTCGGACCTCTCCGCCTTTTCTGCGCGGCTCGAGGAGAGACGGTCGGTGGCGGGGCGGCTCTCGCGGGAGAGCGAGGCCGCGTCGGCGGAGCGTGAAGCTCTGGCGCGGGAAGCCGAGACTCTGGCGGTCCGCCGCAAAGCGCTCGAGGAAGAGGAGCGGCGCTGGGAGCGCGCAGAGCTCGAGGCGCGAGAGCGTGCGGGATCTCTCGCCGGATCCCTGCCCGAGGCGCGCTCGGGAGCGACCTCCGCGGCGGAAGAGCTCGCCCACCGCCGCACGGAGGCCGAAGTCGCGGCCGAGCGCCGCAGAGCCCTGGAGGCCGCGGCCGCCGCGCTCCAAGACTCGCAACGGGTCTTCGAGCGGCGGGCGCGCGCCGCGAGCGAAGAGATCGACCGCATCGCAACGCGGGCGGTCGAGCTCGCCGACGAAGAGCGGGAGACGCGCGCCAGGCGGGAGGGCAACGTCGTCGCGCGCGATGCCCGGGCCCGCGAGC